>NZ_JCALEJ010000005.1:0-336971 GCF_059813315.1 Mycobacterium sp. NGS11 | reverse complement strand
GCCGGCGTTGGCGGCCGTGGCCGGACCCGCACCCGGGGTGGCGCCCAGCGTCGACTGCAGGTCGGGCAGCATGGCGTGCACCTGCGCGCCCCAATACGGCCAGTCGTGGGTGCCGTTGGCGTCGAAGTTCCACACCGCGTTGTGGCCACCCGCGGCGTTGTAGGCGTCCTGGAACTTCAGGTTGGAAGTCCGCACGAAGCCCTCGAGGAACTTCGCCGGCAGGTTGTCCCCACCCAGGTCCGACGGCTTGCCGTTACCGCAGTACACCCAGATGCGGGTGTTGTTGGCGACGAGCTTGCCGACCTGAAGCGACGGGTCGTTGCGGGCCCAGGCCGGGTCCTCTTTCGGACCCCACATGTCGGCGGCTTTGTAGCCACCGGCGTCACCCATGGCCAGGCCGATCAGCGACGGGCCCATCCCCTGCGACGGGTCCAGCAGCGCCGACAGCGAGCCGGCGTAAACGAACTGCTGCGGGTGGTAGGCGGCCAGGATCAGCGCGGACGAACCAGCCATGGACAGACCGACCACGGCGCTGCCGGTCGGCTTCACCTGCTTCTGCGACGAAAGGTACTGGGGCAGCTCGCTGGTGAGGAAGGTCTCCCACTTGTAGGTGGTGCAGCCGGCCTTACCGCAGGCGGGCTTGTACCAGTCGGAGTAGAAGCTGGACTGGCCACCGACCGGCATGACAACCGAAATGCCGGACTGGAGGTACCACTCGAACACCGGGGTGTTGATGTCCCAACCGTTGAAGTCGTCCTGCGCGCGCATACCGTCGAGCAGGTAGAGCGCCGGCGAGTCGGCGCCACCGCTCTGGAACTGAACCTTGATGTCGCGGCCCATTGCGGCGGACGGAACCTGCAGGTACTCCACCGGCAGACCCGGGCGCGAGAAGGCCCCGGCGGTCGCCGAGCCTCCAACGGCGCCAATCAGGCCCGAGAGCAGCGCCGCACCCGCGGCCGCCACGACGAGCCGGCGCGGCATACCCGCCACGGCGCCGCGCAATCTGTCGACAAGCGTCATCCTTGCTTCCTCATCCTTCTTGCGGCCTTTCGGCGCATTTCACCGATCGGTCACTGTCTTGATTGGTCAAACTGCCTGCACGGACCCGAATGCACGGCTCCTTCTCGGGCCGTCCCGGCCCGCATCGTCGCCACGCCAAGCGCAGGAGTGCTCGTGTAGTCAACCACACGATGTGCCATTCGGTCGCATCGAGTCGCGGGCACCAACCATCGAGCGGCGAACCTACCCAGCGGTTTTCAATTGAAACATGTGTCTAAAAGGCGGCGTTTGCACATGTGCTTGGCGGCCATTGCCAGCTGGTGAGAGGCCAAATGTGATGTTGCTGCCATTCTTTCGCGCCCGGCACGCTGTGATGTGTTCGGCGTTTGCCGAAATTTCTTCTGCGCGACGCTTACTCGCGAGGTGGTGGCGGCGCCTCGTCGGGGACCGGCAGCCCGCACCGGGCCAGTTCGTAACGCGGCACCCGGTCGATCCGGTATTTGGTGAACCGGAAGGAATTCACCAGGTTGGACAGGAAGCGGTGCGGGGTCATCGGTGCGCGCACCGAGCTGAGCACCGCCTTCGTCTCCGGGCATTGCAGCGCCGAGACCGCCTCTGCGACCCATTGTTGATCCAGGTAGCCCGGGATCCCCGGAGGCAGCTTCACCCACGGGCCGTCGGCGATCACCCAGTCGGGAAAGAGGTTCTTGTCGTGCCCGATGCGGCCGTGCTTGAGCCGTTCCGTGTGCTGCGCAAGCGGATTCGCCAAGCCGATCTGATCGATCACCCTGACATCGAGGCCGACATTCATGCCGACCATGCCGAGGTTGGTGAAAAACACTGCATGCTGGGGTTTTTGCGCGGACTTGTCGCCGGGCGGCGGCTGGGCCTGCGGCACCAGGTCCCACTGGATGTAATTGCCCGACGGCAGCAGCAGCGCGCCTTCGGGAGTGTTGTTCAGGGCGGTCAGGATGGCCGCCATCCGCGGATAGCCCAGGTAGTCCGCCGCGGTCAGCGGATGCGCGTTGCCGGTTGCCTGGGAGTAGAAGCGGCGTTCGTCCACAATCCCGGAGTAGGTGACGTGGGTGGCATCGTCGCCCATCCCCGGTGAATTCGCCGCCCACAGCGCCCATCCGGCCAATCCCAGCCACAACGCGCCTGCGGCCCCGGCAACCCAGTTACCGGTCTCCCGCGAATAGTCCTGGCCGTCCGGGATCGCGATCGGGATGACGGCGACCGGAGCCAGCAGACAGAACAGCGGGGCCAGCAGCACCCGGGCGTGCATGAAGTCGCCGCCTTGCCGGATCCAGTACAGGGCCTGCAGCAGACCGCTCACCACCACCCACGCCACCACCGCGGGCGGGCTGTGCACGGCACGGGCAAACCGCCCGTAGTCCGGCGCCAGCGCGGGGCGCAGGAACGAGGGCCGCCGGCGGGCGGCGAACAGCAGCACGCCCAGCGGCACGAGAAGCACCACGGGTATCCACACCGCGTAGGGCGCGTCGAAGTTGAGCAGGTAGATCATGCCCTGCGACCATTTGTCCCCGGCGGCGTCCTTGGCCAGCGCGGTGCCGGGCACCAGCAGGCCGTAATAGCCCATCCGGAAGATCTCGTACGCGACCGGCACGAAGCCGCCGGCCACCACGATCAGCACCCGGCGGCGCCAGGTCCGTGCGGCGACGAGCATCATGATCAGCGCCAGGCCGCCCATGAGCGCCAGTTCCGGCCGGACCAGCACACTGAACCCGGCAACGAACGCCAGCAGCCCGGCGAACACCTTGTTATCCGCGCGGTTACGCACCGGCTGCGCCCAGCAGACCATCATCCACCACAACAGCCCGAGATACGCCAGCGCCAGACCGCTCTCCAGACCGGACGTGGCGAAGTCGCGCGCCGGCGGCAGCGCGATGTACACCAGCACGCCGGCGGGCAACATGATGGCCTTGCGGCCCCGCAGGCTCGGCGCGTACAGCCGCGCGGCGCCCAGCATCACGCACGCCACGCCCAGCACCGAAAGCACCAGCGCGAGCGCGAGCGCCACATACTCCATGCGCAGGGGGCCGCCGACCCAGCTGCCGACATACATCAGGTAGGTCCAGGCCGTGGAGGTGTTGGCCTCCACCCGCTCACCCTGGTTGAACACCGGTCCATTGCCGGCGAGCAGATTGCGCACCGTGCGCAGCACGATGAGGCCGTCGTCGGCGATCCACCGGCGCTGCCAGCTCCCCCAGCCGAACAGGACGGCGACCAACGCCACGCTGATCCACAGGCTGGCCCGCACCGTGGTGGTGTACGGGAACACCGGCCAGCCGGGCCGCCTGATCACCGGCCGGCTGCGCATCATCCGCGCTTTGAGAGCCTGCAGTTCGGGGCTAACCGAAGGCAACGGCGGCTCCGACTGTTGCGATCCACGCCAGGAACAGCAGCTGCAGCACCCGGTCGCGCAGCGCGATGTCTTCGGGTTCACCGGCCAGGCCGCCGTCCACGTCCACCGCGTAGCGCAGGATCGCGATGGTGAACGGCACCAGCGACACCGCGTACCAGGATCCCGAATGGTGGTCACGCTCGAACGCCCACAGGCCGTAACAGATCACCACCGCGGTCGCCGACATCGTCCAGACGAATCGCAGATAGGTGCTGGTGTAGCTCTCCAGCGATTTGCGGATCTTGGCGCCGGTGCGCTCGGCGACCTGCAGCTCGGCGTAGCGCTTGCCGGCCACCATGAACAGCGACGCGAACGCGGCCGACAACAGGAACCATTGGGACAGCGGGATCTCCGTCGCCACGCCGCCGGCGATGGCACGCAGCAGATACGCCGACGACACGATGCAAATGTCAAGCACGGCTTGGTGTTTGAGGCCGAAGCAGTACGCCAGTTGCATGGCGAGGTAGATGGCCATCACCAGCGCCAGGTTCGGCGTCACGAACCATGCGATGCCAAGCGACGCCGCACCCAGCAGCGCCGCCAGGAAGTAGGCCAGCCACTCAGGCACCACGCCCGCCGCGATCGGGCGGAATCTCTTGGTCGGGTGCTCGCGGTCGGCCTCGACGTCGCGGACGTCGTTGACCAGGTATACCGAGGACGCCGCCAGGCTGAACACCACGAACGCCAATCCCACCTGCGTGAGCATCTGTGCGTAGTCGTACCGGATGCCGCTGCCCAGCCCGGCCACCGGCGCGGCCAGCACCAACACGTTTTTCACCCACTGGCGGGGCCGTATCGCCTTGATCACCCCGGTGATCAGGTTGCCCGGCGGTCGGGTCACGACGTCCTCACTCATTCGGCTCCACCTCTTGCGACCTCTCCTGCGCGGCGCGCGATCGCCGCAACCACGGCACCGAGGGCGATGCCGAAGGCCACGTCGCTGGGGTAGTGCACTCCCAGCAGCATCCGTGACAACGCCATCGGCGGCACCAAGACCGCGGCGCATACTCCTCGAGGCAGACCGGTGGTCCGGCCCAGCAGAATCGCCGCGGCGGTGGTCGAAGTGGCGTGTGCGGACGGGAAACTCAGTTGGCTCGGCGTGCCGACGTTCACCACGACGGCGGGGTCGTGCGGCCGCTTGCGGCGCACGATCCGCTTGACGATGACCGCGGCGGCGTGGGCGCCGAACGCCCCCGCACCTGCCACCAGCCAGTCCCACCGCCGCTTGGGCGAAAGCACCGCTCCGAGCGCGGCGACGGCCACCCAGCCGAGGCTGTGCTCACCGAAGTGGGACAGTGCGCGCGCCGCCGGCAGCACGCCGGGGCGTTCGTTCAATGCGGCCTGGACGGCGACGAGCGCGGCCACCTCGCCGCGCGGCGCCTCTGCGGCGGCGGCCTCATGCATGTTCTGCAGCCGGCTGGGGGCACCGCCCGCTTGCGGGGGACAACGCCGTCTCCCACTTCTGCTTGCTCGACAACACGGGCAGTGCGCCGCGGTACACCCGGCGCATCTCCTCGAAGCGGCTGAGCAGCTGGCGCTGACGGCGCAGCGATGCGAACAACAGCGAGAACATCTTTCGCCGGTCCCGCTGGCGGTAGACCACGCCGCAACCGTCGGCCGTGGTGACCGTCACTCCGTCGACCGTGCACAAGCGGAACCAGCGCGCATCCTGGGTCGGCACGTTGAACTCGGGCCGCGCATGGGATTCCGGGTCGGCCTTGGTCATGTTGTGCAGGATTCCGCGGGCCAGCCGGTAGCTGATCGACACCGGGTTCACCGGCGGCTTCATCGCCTTGGTCTTGTGCTGAGGCGAGGCGAGTTCGCTCGCAGCCGGCAGCACGACGGCGTCCGGGTATTCCTTGCGCAGCCGATGCACCTCGGGCAGCGCGGATTCCAAAATCGAGAAGATGTGTTCGGGTCCCGCGAGGAAGTCGTCGATGGCCCGGTTCTGGATTGCAACCGTCGAATACTCAAGGCAGGCAAGGTGTTTCAGTGTCGCCTTGAGGTGGCTGCGAACGAGACCGGTGATGTCGCCGTCCCAGTGCAACGATGCGACCACCAGCCGGTTGCGCAGGTGGAAGTAGGCCTGCCAGTCGATCGCGTCGTCCTTGTCGCTCCAGGCCATGTGCCAGATCGCGGCGCCGGGCAGCGTGACGGTCGGGTAACCGTGCTCACCGGCGCGCAGACCGTACTCGGCGTCGTCCCATTTGATAAACAACGGCAGCGGCTGGCCCAGTTCCTCGGCGACGTGGCGCGGGATCATGCACGTCCACCAGCCGTTGAAGTCGACGTCGATGCGACGGTGCAGCAGTGCGCTGCGATCGTTCTTGTCGTTCAACGGAAACCTGGCGAAGTCGTGGTCGTACTCGGCGTGCGGCGCGGCGGTCCACATGAAGTTCGACTGGTCGACGACCTCGCCCATGATGTGCAGGTGTGACGGCTCCTGCAGGTTGAGCATCTGCCCGCCGATCAGCATCGGCGTCTTGGCGAAACGATTGAGCGCCAGCACCCGCAGGATCGTGTCCGGCTCGATGCGGATGTCGTCGTCCATGAACAGAATCTGTTGGCAGTCGGTGTTTTTCAGCGCCTCGTACATCACCCGGCTGTAGCCGCCGGAGCCGCCGAGGTTGGGCTGGTCGTGGATGGACAGCCGGTTGCCCAGGCCCGCGGCCGCCGCCGCGAAGTCCGGGTGGTCGCGCACCTTGCGCACGCCCTGGTCCGGGACGATGACCGCGCCGATAACCTTGTCCACCAACGGATCCGCGGTGAGATCGGCCAGCGCGTTGACGCAGTCGGCGGGGCGGTTGAACGTGGGGATGCCGACGGCGATGTTGGCCGTGCCCGGGGCGGGCTCGGTGGCATACCAGCCACCACTGATCAGGTCGACCTCGGTGTCGGTGGTGATGTCGAACCAGATCCAGCCGCCGTCCTCGAAAGGCTTGAGCGCCACCTCGATTTCGACGATGGCCGGTTGCTCGCCGGTGCCGACGAATTGGCGGCCTTCCACCGAGATGCGCACCCCGGTCGCCTTGGTCCGGTAGACGTCGACGCGTCCGGTCCCGGTCAGCTCGACCCGCAGCACCACCGACTGACAGATGGACCAGCGGCGCCAGTAGCTGGCCGGGAACGCGTTGAAGTAGGTGGCGAACGACACCTCGGACTCTTTGCCGATCTCCAGCGAGGTACGGCTGGTCGCGTGGGCACGCCGGGCGTTGGTCGTCGACTCCTCGAGATACAGCTTGCGCACGTCGAGCGGCTCACCCGGGCGGGGCAAGATGATTCGGGACAAAAGGCTGACGGCGGTCATTACGGGGCTTCCTCAACTAAAGGCACGCCGTCCCGCAGGTGCGGCGCGAGGACGTTGTCGTACATGTTCAGGGCGCTGGCGATGGCCATGTGCATATCCAGGTACTGATAGGTGCCCAGCCGGCCGCCGAACAGCACCTTCGACGACGCGGTCTCGGACTTCGCCCGGGCTCGATACGCGGCCAGCAGTGCGCGATCGGCCTCGGTGTTGATCGGATAGTAGGGCTCGTCGTCGTCCTCGGCGAAGCGCGAGTACTCCCGCATGATCACGGTCTTGTCGGTGGGATAGTCGCGCTCGGTGTGGAAGTGACGGAACTCGTGGATGCGGGTGTACGGCACGTCGGGGTCGTTGTAGTTCATCACCGGCGTGCCCTGGAAATCCCCGATGGGTAGCACTTCCACCTCGAAATCGAGCGTGCGCCAGCCCAATCGGCCCTCGGCGTAGTCGAAGTAGCGGTCCAGCGGCCCGGTGTAGACGACCGGCGCGTCGGGGCTCTCGGCGCGCAGCTCGTCGCGCACGTCGAACCAGTCCGTGTGCAGCCTGACCTCGATGCGGTCGTCGGCGGCCATGTTGCGCAGCCAGGCGGTGTAGCCGTCGACGGGCAGGCCCTCGTAGGTGTCGGAGAAGTAGCGGTTGTCAAAGGTGTAGCGGACGGGCAGCCGGGTGATGTTCGCGGCGGGCAGTTCCTTGGGATCGGTCTGCCACTGCTTGGCGGTGTACCCCTTGACGAAGGCCTCGTAGAGGGGTCGGCCGATCAGCGAGATCGCCTTCTCCTCGAGGTTCTGCGCGTCGGCGGTGTCGATCTCGGCGGCCTGCTCGGCGATGAGCTTGCGGGCTTCGTCGGGGGTGAAGTACTTGCCGAAGAACTGCGACACCAGCCCCAGCCCCATCGGAAACTGGTAGGCCTGCCCGTTGTGCATCGCGAAGACCCGGTGGCGGTAGTCGGTGAAGTCGGTGAACTGCCGCACGTAGTCCCAGACCCGCTTGTTGGAGGTGTGGAACAGGTGCGCACCGTACTTGTGCACCTCGATGCCGGTGTGCGGCTCGGCTTCTGAGTAGGCGTTGCCACCGATGTGCGGTCGGCGGTCCACGACGAGGACGCGCTTCCCGAGCTGGGTAGCCACGCGCTCGGCAATGGTCAGTCCGAAGAATCCAGAGCCGACGACGAAAAGATCGAAACGAGCGGTCATCGGTTGCTTAGGGTATCCGACCGCGTGGCTCGAACCCATTTGGCGAGGCCATGCGGCGGCGTGGCTTCGTGACGACGGCCGTTGCGGCGCCTGGGATCCGCGATCACGGTCGTGGTCGCAATTGCCTCACGATTCAATATCACCACTCTAGTAACAGGCTCCCCACTCGTACCATCGACTTTGTGTGATTCCCGCCAGATAGGAGCGGTGGGACGCGCCGACACAACACATAGTCAGATTGAGGAGACTTCCGTGCCGAACCGACGCCGACGCAAGCTCTCAACAGCCATGAGCGCGGTTGCCGCCCTGGCAGTGGCGAGTCCTTGCGCATACTTCCTGGTTTACGAATCAACCGCCGGCAACAAGGCGCCCGAGCACCACGAGTTCAAGCAGGCCGCGGTGATGAGCGATCTGCCCGGCGAGCTGATGGGCGCCCTGTCGCAGGGCTTGTCGCAATTCGGGATCAACCTGCCTCCGGTGCCCGCCTTGAGTGGGGGCGCTGCCGGCACACCCGGTCTCGCCAGCCCCAGCCTGGGCACTCCGGGCCTGGGGACCCCCGGCCTGGGCACGACCGGCCTGACCAATCCGGCCATGACCAGCCCCAGCCTGACCAGTCCCGGCCTGGCAAGTCCCGGCTTGACCAGCCCCGGCCTGACGAGCCCCGGTTTGGCCAGCCCTGGCCTGACGAGCCCCGGTTTGGCGCCCACCACGCCCGGCCTCACCGCGCCAGGCGCGTTGCCGGCCACCCCCGGTGGCGGCGTCGCGACTCCGGGCGCCGGGCTCAACCCCGCGCTCTCCAACCCCGGGCTGACCAGCCCGGCGGGGGTCACGCCGGGCCTGGGTGGCCCGGCGCTGTCACCGAGCGAGGTGCCGATCGACTCTGGGGCCGGCTTGGACCCGGGCGTCGGCGGCACCTACCCGATCCTGGGCGACCCGTCCACCTTCGGTAACGCTTCGCCGATCGGCGGCGGCGGTACCGGCCTGGGCGGCGGCTCGGGCACCGGCGGCGGTGCCAGCGGCGGCCTCGTCAACGACGTGATGCAAGCCGCCAACCAGTTGGGCGCCGGCCAGGCGATCGACCTGCTCAAGGGCCTGGTCATGCCGGCCATCACGCAGGGCATGCACGGCGGCGCTGGTGCCGCGAGTGCCTTGCCGGGCGCCGCGGGTGCCCTGCCGGGTGCGGCGGGTGCCCTGCCTGGCGCGGCCGGTGCCCTGCCGGGTGCCGCGGGCGCGTTGCCGGGCGTGGCGGGTGCCTTGCCGGGCGCCGCAGGTGCCCTCCCGGGCGCCGCCGCGGGCGCTCTTCCCGCCGCCGCGGGTGCGGCCGGTGCGTTGCCGGCGGCCGCCGGTGCGGTACCGGCACTGCCCCCGGTCTAGCCCTTTCCGATCCCTTCACGAGACGGCACCGCAGATCATCTGCGGTGCCGTCGATTTTGTGGAGATTCGCCAGCGCGAGGCTCGTGTCGTCTCACAGATAACACTAGAAACGCACGTAACATCGCCTGGTGCCTCGCAGTCGTGCGCCGACGATGTTGCTCACCGCCATGGCGGCGACCGTCGTCCTCGTCTCGTGGGTGACGGACACGGCCCGCGACCGCGGCACGGCCAGCCCCCCGGCGTCGCACGGAACTCGGCTCGTCGAGCAGCCGCTCTTCGGCCTTGGTCCCGGCGTCGCGGTCCGCGAAATCAGTCAGACCACCCCGTTTTCTCTGGTCGCGCTCACCGGCGACCTGGCCGGCACGTCGACCCGCGTGCGCGCAAAGCGCCCCGACGGCACGTGGGGCCCGTGGTATCAGACCGAATACGAAACGGCGGCGTCCGACCCGGCAACGCCCGCGGCGGGCACCGGAGAGCCGGCGGCGCCGGACCGCCCCGGCGGGGCGACCGAGGGGCCCCGCGGCACCGATCCGGTGTTCGTGGGCACCACCACGACCGTCCAGATCGCGGTCACCCGCCCGCTCGACGCGGCCGCGACGCCGGCGGCGCCTCCCGCTGGCGGGGGACCGCCGCCGGGCGCGAAGACCGATCTGGGCTACAAACCGGCATCCCGGGAACAGCCCTTCGGGCAGAACATCTCGGCCGTCCTCATCTCGCCACCGCAAGCGCCGGCGAAATCGCGTTGGACACCACCGGCCGGAGTCTTGATGCCCGGCCAGGCTCCCCCCATCATCGGCCGGGCCGAATGGGGCGCCGACGAGTCGCTGCGATGCGGTACCCCGCAGTACGACAACGGGATTCGCGCCGCGGTCGTCCACCACACCGCGGGCAGCAATGACTATTCACCGCTCGAATCGGCCGGGATCGTCAAGGCGATTTACACCTATCACAGCAAGACGCTGGGCTGGTGCGACATCGCCTACAACGCGCTGGTCGACAAGTACGGCCAGGTATTCGAGGGCAGCGCAGGCGGTCTCACCAAGGCGGTCGAGGCCTTCCACACCGGCGGGTTCAACCGCAACACCTGGGGCGTGGCGATGATCGGCAACTTCGACGACGTGCCCCCCACCCCGATCCAGCTCAGAATGATGGGCCGGCTGCTCGGCTGGCGATTGGGCCTGGACTCCGTCGACCCCAAGGGCACGGTGCAACTGGAATCGGCAGGCAGCCACTACACCACTTTTCCGGCCGGCTCCATCGCGACGCTGCCGACCATCTTCACCCACCGCGACGTCGGCAATACCGATTGCCCGGGCAACGCCGCCTACGCACTGATGGACGAAATGCGTGATATCGCATCACATGTCAACGATCCGCCGGAAGAACTGCTCAAGGCGTTAGAGGGCGGTGCGATCTATGACCACTGGCAAGCCATCGGCGCGATGAGCAGCGTGCTGGGAGCGCCGACGTCGCCGGAGGACGACGCCGAAGGCGATGCCCGTTTCGTCACCTTCGCCCGCGGCGCGATGTACTGGTCACCCGAGACCGGCGCCCAGCCGGTCACCGGCGCCATCTACGACGCATGGGGCTCGCAGAGCTACGAACGTGGCCCGCTCGGACTGCCGACCAGCGCGGAAATCCAACAGCCGCTGCAGATTACGCAGAACTTCCAGCACGGCACGCTGAACTATGAGCGGTTGACCGGAAATGTCACCGAGGTCCTGGACGGGATCACCGTTCCGCTGACGAACGAATCGCCAAGCGGCCCAACGGTACCGGCCGAGCACTTCTCGCTGCCGTCGCACCCGACGCCGACATAACCGGCGGCGCCGCTAGAGCCACCACCGTTCCAGCACCCGGGCCACTCCGTCGTCGTTGTTGGCGGTGGTGATCTCGTCGGCGGCCGCCTGCACGTCCGGATGGGCGTTGCCCATCGCTACGCCATGTCCCGCCCACCGCAGCATCGGCAGGTCGTTGGGCATGTCGCCGAACGCCACCACCTCCTCGCGCGCGATCTTGTGCGGTCGGGCGATCTCCTCGATCCCGGTGGCCTTGCTGGTCCCCGGCGGCACGATCTCGATCAGGCCGTTGTTGGTGGAATAGGTGATGTCCGCCTCGGCACCGACGTGCTTGGCCAGTTCGGCCGCCATGTCGTCGCTGCGGGCTCCGGACCGGCGAATGAGCAGTTTGATCGCCGGGGCGCTCAGCAGATCCTGGATCGACACCTCGGTGTTGTCCGGGTTCAGCCAGGCATGCTCGTAACCCGGCGAGCTGACGAACTGGGGCGTCGCCGTGTCATGCGCGCTGTCGCCGATGCGCTCCACGGCCAGCCCCGCACCGGGGATGACACGGGTCGCCAACTCCGCCAACTCGGCCAGGGTGTCGACGGCCAAGGTGCGGGTGGACATCACCCGATCCGTCGCGGCGTCATAGATCACGGCGCCGTTGGCGCACACCGAGATCGGCGCGAAACCCAGCGCCTCGACGACGGGACGTATCCAGCGCGGCGGACGGCCGGTGGCCACCACGAACTGCGCACCGCCGGCGACGGCGGCGCGGATGGCGTCGCGGGTGCGCGGGGTTATCTTCTCGTCGTCGTCGAACAGGGTGCCGTCGACGTCGCAAGCGACGAGCGCCGGCAGCGTCATAAATACCGCCCGCGTCGGCAGCTCAGGGGGCCGCTCAATGCAGCCCGCTCTGGATCTGCCCCGGTCGCGTCACGCCGTCGGTTCCGTACCTCTGCATCCGCTCCTGCAACTCCGACAGCCGGAGGGCCCGGGAATCCTCCCGGGTGGGCGCGCTGCCGCCCAGCCGCCGCGGCACCCAGAACTCATCCTTCGGGTGCGGATATTCCTCCTGCACCCGATAGAGCAGGTCGTTCATCGCCGAACGCAACAGCAGGTTGAGGTCCTCGGGCGTGCCCCGCGGCGCCAACGGCGGCCCGGCCGCGACCGTGATCGGAACCTTGTTGCGAAACACCTTCTTGGGATGGTCCTTCGGCCAGATCCGATGAGCGCCCCACACCACGATCGGAACGATCGGCACCTGCGCGTCCAGCGCCATGCGCGCCGCCCCGGTCTTGAACTCCCGCAGTTCGAAGCTGCGGCTGATGGTCGCCTCGGGATGCATCCCGATCAGCTCGCCCTCGCGCAAGCGTTGCACGGCCACATCGAACGCGTCGTGTCCCGACCGCCGATCCACCGGGATCAGCCGGGCGTGATTGATGACGTAGTTGACCGCCTTCACGTCGGCCATTTCCGCCTTGATCATGAAGTACGCGCGCCGCCGGCGCTCACGGACGGCCATCAGCGTCGGCAGCCAGTCCAGGTAGCTGGTGTGGTTCTGGGCCAGCAAGGCGCCGCCACGCGCGGGAATGTTCTCCAGGCCGTGATAGGTGAACTTGGTGCCCTGCATCGCGACCATCGGCGGGACGACCCATTCCGCCAACCGGTAGAACCCCTCGGGCATGCCTTCTCCTTCGCCTACTGCGGCGGGTGCTCGGCCCTTTTAGCCGATCGAGCCGCCGCCTCGGTGGCCTCCATGCGAGCGGCCTCGGCCGGGGTCGGCGCGCCGCCGCCCAGCCGGCGCGGCATCCAATACGCTCCGGGCTCGCCCGGATAGCGCTCTTGCGCCCGGTGCAGCAAGGTGGTCATCGAGTCGCGCAGGGCAGCGTCGGTCTGCGCGATGTCTTCGCGCGCCCGAACCGGCGCGCCTACCTGCACAGTAATGGGTATCTTCGCGCGGCCCACATTCCGCGGGTGATCCTTGGTCCAGATCCGCTGCGCTCCCCAGACGATCACCGGCACGATCGGAACGTCCGCATCGATCGCCATCCGCGCGGCGCCGGACTTGAACTCTTTGAGCTCGAAGCTGCGGCTGATGGTGGCCTCCGGATAGACCCCCACCAGCTCACCTTCGCGTAGCCGCTGCACCGCCACCGCGTAGGCGCCCGCCCCCGCACCGCGGTCCACCGGGATGGTGCGGGTGTGCTTGATCAGGAAATTGACGGGCTTGACCTGCTGCATCTCGGCTTTGATCATGAATCTCAGCCGACGTCCCCGGCGGTGCACGGCGAGCGCGGCGGGCAGAAAGTCGACGTAGCTGGTGTGGTTGATCGCCACCACGGCGCCGCCCCGTTCGGGGATCTGCTCCTCGCCCTCGAAGGTGATCCGGGTGCCGGTGGCCTTCACCAAGAAATGCGCCAGAAGCTCCAAAGCGCGGAAGGTCGGCTCCACCATCGACTTACTACTCCGGCGCCCCTGCGGACCGGGCCCGCCGAGCCGCCCGGGCGGCCGCCTCCTCGGCCTCCAGCTGGGCCGCTTGCGCCAGGGACGGGGCGCCTCCGCCCAACCGGTGCGGCACCCAGAACTCGCCGGCCGGGTGCGGCCCGTACATTTCCTGCGCGCGTTCCAGCAGATGCTGCATGCGCGAATGCAGCAGTCCCTTGAGTTCCTCGATACCCAACGTCGGCTCGATCGGTTCGCCGACCAGCACCGCGATCGGGACCTTCGGCCGCCACAGCTTCTTCGGGTGATCCTTGGTCCAGATCCGCTGCGCGCCCCAGACGATGTGCGGAACGATCGGGACGCCGGCCTCGACGGCCATGCGGGCGGCACCCGACTTGAACTCCTTGATCTCGAAGCTGCGGCTGATCGTGGCTTCGGGGTAGACGCCGACCAGCTCACCGTCCTTGAGGTTCCGCACGGCGGCCTCGAAGGACGCCGCGCCGTCCTGCCGGTTCACCGAGATGTGCCGCAGGCTGCGCATGATCGGCCCGGTGATCTTGTGGTCGAAGACCTCCTGCTTGGCCATGAACCGCACCTTGCGGCCCAGCCCCTGCTTGTAGGCCGGTAATCCCGCGAAGGTGAAGTCCAGGTAGCCGGTGTGGTTGATCGCGATCACCGCACCGCCGCTTTTCGGCAAGTTCTCCACGCCCGCGATCGTGATTTTCAGGCCCTGGGCGCGCCAGACCAGGCGGGCGAGCTGAATGACAGTCCCGTAAACCGGTTCCACAGCACCTCAGCCTAATGCTCCCCGCCGTGCGCCGTCACCGGACGGCGGTGCCGGGCCCAGGGCGCCTGCTCGCGCTAAGCTCGGGGGCTGAAAAGCCGTCATCGCCGGCCGAGGCTGTCACGGCCTCCCACCGGCCCCAGGAAGGTATCAGTGCAGGTCACCAGCGTCGGCCACGCCGGATTTCTGATCAAGAGCCAAGCGGGCAGCATCCTTTGCGACCCCTGGGTCAATCCCGCGTACTTCGCGTCCTGGTTCCCGTTCCCGGACAACAGCGCCCTGGACTGGGACGAGCTGGGCGACTGCGACTACCTGTATGTGTCACACCTGCACAAAGACCACTTCGACGCGAAGAACCTGGCAGAGCACGTCAACAAGGACGCGGTGGTGTTGCTGCCGGACTTCCCGGTGCCCGATCTGCGAAACGAGTTGCAGAAGCTAGGTTTTCACCGATTCTTCGAGACCAGCGACTCGGTCAAGCACCGACTCGGCGGCGCGGGCGGCGACCTTGACGTCATGATCATCGCCCTGCGCGCACCCGCCGACGGCCCGATCGGCGACTCGGCGCTGCTGGTTTCCGACGGCGCGACAACGGTTTTCAACATGAACGACGCGCGGCCGGTGGACCTGGACGTGCTCGCGTCCGAGTTCGGGCACGTCGATGTGCACCTGCTGCAGTACTCCGGGGCCATCTGGTACCCGATGGTCTACGACATGCCGGCCCGCGCCAAGGAATCGTTCGGCGTCCAGAAACGCCAACGGCAGATGGACCGCGCCCGCCAGTACCTGGCCCAGGTCGGGGCGACGTGGGTGGTGCCGTCGGCGGGGCCGCCCTGCTTCCTGGATCCCGAGCTGCGCGACCTCAACGACGACCACGCCGATCCGGCCAACATCTTTCCCGACCAGATGGTCTTTCTGGACCAGATGCGCAGGCACGGCCACGACGGCGGGCTGCTGATGATGCCCGGCTCGACCGCCGACTTCACCGGCTCCACCCTGAATTCGCTGACCCATCCGCTGCCCACCGACCAGGTCGAGGCCATCTTCACCACGGGCAAGGCCGACTACATCGCCGCTTACGCCGAGCGGATGGCGCCGGTCATCGCCGCGGAGCGGGCGAGCTGGGCGCCCGCGAGCGGGGAGCCGCTGCTGGAACCGCTGCGCGCCCTGTTCGAGCCGATCATGTCGCAGAGTGACGAGATCTGCGACGGGATCGGCTACCCCGTCGAACTGGTGCTCGGACCGGAGACCGTGATCCTGGACTTCCCCAAAAGGGCTGTGCGGGAACGCATTCCGGATGAGAAGGTTCGTTACGGATTCGCGATAGCGCCGGAGCTGGTCCGCACCGTACTGCGCGACGGCGAGCCGGACTGGGTCAACACCATCTTCTTGTCGACCCGTTTCAGGGCCTGGCGGGTCGGCGGCTACAACGAGTACCTCTACACGTTCTTCAAGTGCCTGACCGACGAACGGATCGCTTACGCCGACGGCTGGTTCGCCGAGACTCACGACGACTCGGCTTCGGTCACGCTGGACGGCTGGGAGATTCAGCGCCGCTGCCCACACCTCAAGGCCGACCTGTCGAAATTCGGTGTGGTGGAAGGGAACACGTTGACCTGCAACCTGCACGGGTGGCAGTGGCGCCTGGACGACGGGCGCTGCCTGACCGCCAAGGGCCACGAACTGAGGAGTTCGCGGGCGTGACCGACTGCTACGACTCCTATGATGATGGCCTGGTCCAGCTGGATCGTGCGGCGATCACGTTGCGCCGCTACCACTTTCCGTCGGGAACATCGAAGGTGATCTCGCTCGAGGCGATCCGCGGGTACAAAGCCGAGCAGCTGGGTCTCTTCACCCAACGGTTCCGGATATGGGGCAGCTCGGACTTTCGCCGCTGGCTGCCGCTGGACATCGGCCGGCCGTTGAAGTCGACGTTGATCACGCTGGACGTCCCGGGCACCCGGCCCTCCCCCGCGTTCACCCCGGCGCGCCCCGAGGAGTTCACCGCCCTGTTGGACGAACTGCTGAGCCTGCGCGGTTAGGGCGCCGCTCAGCGGTCCCGGTCGGCGAGCGCTTGTCGCGCGGCGTTGTAGCCGGGGATGAAGGTGATACCGGGGCCGCCGTGGCAGCCCGCGCTGCCCAGGTAGAGCCCTTCGACGGGGATCGGCTGGCCGAGGAACCCCCGCGGCCCGGGCCGGTTGGGACCGATCTGGTTGGCATTCAACAGGCCGTGGCAGTAGTCGCCGCCGGGGGCGCCGAACATCACGCCCATGTGCTTGGGCGTGAAGGTGGTGTGCCGGATGATGCTGCGCTCGAAATTCGGGGCTAGCCGGGTGACCTTGTCGATCACCCGCTGGCCCATCTCGACCTTGGCCTGCCCGTAGTCCACGTCGCCCTCGATCGGGAAGAACAGTGCGAAAGCCGACGCGGCGTGCTTGCCCTGCGGCGCGAGGCCCGGGTCGTTCTGCGATGGGATCTGCAATACGACCGTCGGGTCGGCCGGGACGATTCCGCGGCGCGCGTCCTCCCACTGCTGCTGGACCTCTTCGGGCGTGCAGAACAGGCCGATCGAGGCCTGCATGGCCGGTGAGTTCAGGGCCTCGTAGGGCGCGGTGAAGGCGGGCGCCTCCTCCAGCGCGAAGTGCATCTGCAGGTAGCTGCCGCGGTGGTCGGTGCGTGCGTAGCGTTCCCGGAGATCGGCGGGAAGCGCGGCGGGATCGATCATCTCGTTGAGCGTGACGTCCGGCGCGATGCCGGAGACCACGATCGGGGCAGTCAGCGTTTCGCCCGCCTCGGTGCGCACCCCGGTCACCCGTCCGTCGGCGACCAGGATCTCGGTCACCTTGGTACGCAACCGGAGTTCGCCGCCGTGGCCGGCCAGCACGTCGCACAGGTGCGAGGTGAGCGCGCCGATGCCGCCGCGCAGCTTCTTCATCTGCATGCTGTCGCCGTCGGGAACGCCGAGGCCGAAGGCGAGCGCGGCCGCACTGCCCGGCGTGGCGGGACCCCGGTAGAGCGTGTTCACGGCCAGCACGGTCATCGAGCCGCGCAGCGCTGCATGCTTCTCGTGGTCCGGCAGGTAACGGTCCAGCACGTCGGTGACCGATCCGAACAGCATGTCGTCGATCGCCGAGCGCTCGAATTCGTTTGTGGCGCAGGCATACATCTCGTCGATGCTCTTGGGTGGTGTTCCGGCCTCGAATCGGCCCAGGGCGCGGGTAGGCCCCTGACTCCACGCCATCAGGCCCGCCATGCCGTTGACGGCGTCGGCGCCATGCACCTCGTTGAGATGGGTGAACAGCTTGACGGGGTCGCTGTACTGCACCAGCGGATCGTCGCCGACGCCGCGCACGGCCACCGACATCACGTCCAGGTCGATCGTGGGTATGGTGTCCAGGCCCAGCTCGTCGACCACGACCTGGGAGGTCGGGAATTGCACCGAGCCGGCGATCTCGAACTGGTAGCCGTCGAAAAGCTCTACCGTGGAAGCCATGCCGCCCGCGTACAGCTTGGGATCCAGGCACACGGTCTTCAGCCCGGCCTTCTGCAGCAGCACCGCCGCGGTCAGCCCGTTATGGCCGGCACCGATAACTATCGCGTCGTAATCAGTCATGTCCTGCCCTCCGGAAAGGAGGCTCGCACGACCGCAAAGTTTTGTCAATTATGACGAAACTTTAGCGCCGTGTCGCCGTGACCCAGGAATCGGTGATCCCGGCTCGCAGCGACTCCAGCGCCGCATGGCACAGTCGCGCCAGTTCGCCCAGAGACCGTTCGTCACTGACCATCCAGACCTCCATCGCGCCGAACACCGCGGCCGCAATGCATCTGGCGGTCACCGCGGCCCGCACCCGTTGGTCCGTCGTCGGGGGCGCGCCATTGGCCCGACGGCTGCGCCGTTGCAGCTGTGCGCCGATGGCGTCGGCGAAGTCGGCCTGGACCTCCCGGATGTGCCGGACGATGCGGCCGGGATCCAGCTCGTCCTGCCGCAGTGCGGCGATTTTGGTCACGGCGTCGACGTCGTACGGGAAAGAGAAGATGGCCGCCTGCACCGAATCGATGATGGGTTCGCCGGCCGGCCGGTCATCCAGCGCGGACCGGAACCAATGCAGCCCGGTGTAGTCGGCGAACAGCAGGTCGTGCTTGGAGCCGAAGTGGCGGTAGAACGTTCGCAGCGACACCCCGGCGTCGGCGGCGATCTGCTCGGCCGACGTGTCCTCCACGCCCTGGGCGAGGAATCGCACCAGGGCGGCCTGGCGGAGCGCTTCGCGGGTGCGCTCGCTGCGCGCCGTCTGAGCGGGCCTGACCATGGGAAGAAGGTACCAAGAAATCTTTTGACATTATTGACAAAACTTTCGATTGCGCGCGACACTTCGCGCATGGCCTCGATCATCATTCACTTTCTGCTGGGACTCGCCTGCATCGCCGGCATCATCGCGTCCAACCCGAAGATCTACGCCAGACCCGGAGGTGGGCCGTGGCTTTCGCCGTTGGAATGCGTGTATTACGTCGCCGGCATTGCGTCGATCGTGCTGGGTTACTGGTTCAACATTCACTTCGTGATGGCGGCGCACGGCCAGGGCAACCTGATCTCCGGGCCGGCCAGCTATCCGGAATTCATCAAGGGCCAATTCGCCACCCCGGCCTGCGGGTCGGGAAACCAGGACTACATGATCGCGAATGTGATTCTGATGCCGGTGTTTACCATCATCGACGGCCTCCGGCGCGGTATCCGGCGGCCGTGGCTGTTCTTCCTGTCCAGTTTCTTCACCAGCTTCGCGTTTCCGTTCGCCTTCTACTTCGCGACGATGGAGCGCCAGCGCCGGCACGAGCGCGCGGCGGTCACACCGGTCGCGGCCTGACCCGGCTCGCCGCCTCGACCGCGTTGCGCCGCGCGGTGTCGACGTCCTCGGCGTGCGCCAGTGCGACACCCATGCGCCGTTTGACGAAGCTTTCCGGCTTTCCGAACAGGCGCAGGTCGCTGCGCGGTACCCGAAGCGCGTCGTCCACGCCGTCGAAGGCGACGCCTTTGGCGTCCACGCCGCCGTAGATCACCGCGCTGGCGCCCGGCGTCCTGCACGTGGTGTCGACCGCGAGCCCCAGGATGGCGCGGGCGTGCAACTCGAATTCGTTCTGCCACTGGGTGATCAGCGTGACCATACCGGTGTCGTGCGGCCGGGGGCTGACCTCGTTGAACCACACATGGTCGCCCTTGACGAACAGCTCGACCCCGAAAATCCCCTGCCCGCCCAGCCTTTCGGTGATGGCTCGGGCGATCAGCTGGGCGTTGTGCAGCGCGGCCGCCGACATCGGGTGCGGTTGCCAGCTCTCGACGTAGTCGCCGCTGACCTGCTTGTGCCCGATCGGCGCGCAGAAATGGGTGCCCACCTCGCCGTCGTCGCCGCGCGCCCGGACCGTCAAAAGTGTTATCTCGTAATCGAAGTCGACGAATCCCTCGACGATGACACGGCCGTGGCTCACTCGGCCGCCGGCCATCGCATAGGCCCAGGCCGCCGCGACGTCGTCGGGTCCGTCGAGCTTGCTCTGGCCCTTGCCCGAGCTGCTCATCACCGGTTTGACGACGCAG
The DNA here is from genome assembly GCF_059813315.1 of Mycobacterium sp. NGS11. Taxonomy (NCBI): domain Bacteria; kingdom Bacillati; phylum Actinomycetota; class Actinomycetes; order Mycobacteriales; family Mycobacteriaceae; genus Mycobacterium; species Mycobacterium sp. NGS11. Next base: position 317,082 of record NZ_JCALEJ010000005.1, on the reverse strand, counting down.
GGGTAACCGATGACCTCGGCGGCGGCCTGCAATTCGGCCGGCGAATCGCAGAACCGGTACGGGCTGGTGGGCAGGCCGAGGGTCTCGGCCGCCAGGCGCCGGATACCCGCCCGGTCCATGGTCAGGCGCGCCGCGAGGGCGGTGGGGATCACCCGCACCACGCCGGCGGCTTCCAGTTCCTCGAGCACTTCTGTAGCGATGGCCTCGATCTCCGGAACGACCACATCCGGCCTCTCGGCCTCGATCAGGGCCTTGAGCTCTTTCGGATCCGACATCGCGATGGTCCGCGCGTGGTGGGCGACCTGCTGGCCCGGCGCGTTGTCGTAGGAGTCGACCGCGATGGTCTCCACACCGAGGCGCTGCAGCGCGATCACCACCTCGCGGCCGAGTTCGCCGGAGCCGAGCAGCATGACCCTGGTTGCGTCCGGCGACAGTGGCGTTCCGATGGTGGTCATCGAGCGACGGGCTCCAACACCTCGGCACCGACGAACGGCACCAGCGCCTCGGGCACCCGCACGCTGCCGTCGGGTTGCTGGTGGTTCTCCAGGATCGCCACCAGCCAGCGCGTGGTGCCCAGCGTTCCGTTGAGCGTGGCCGCGGTCTGCGGTTTGCCCGCCTCGTCGCGATACCGGGTCGCCAGCCGGCGGGCCTGGAAGGTGGTGCAGTTCGACGTCGACGTGAGCTCGCGGTAGGTGCCCTGGGTGGGAACCCAAGCCTCACAATCGAATTTGCGGGCGGCCGACGAGCCGAGATCGCCCGCGGCGACGTCGATCACTCGATACGGAACCTCGATCCGGGTCAGCATGTCGCGCTGCCAGCCCAGCAGGCGCTGGTGTTCGGCCTCGGCGTCGGTGGGTGTGCAGTAGACGAAGCCCTCGACCTTGTCGAACTGATGCACCCGGATGATGCCGCGGGTGTCCTTGCCGTAGCTGCCGGCCTCGCGGCGGAAGCACGACGACCATCCCGCGTAGCGCAGCGGGCCGCCGGACAGGTCGAGGATCTCGCCGGAGTGATAACCGGCCAGCGGCACCTCCGAGGTGCCCACCAGGTAGAGGTCGTCGGCCTCGACCCGGTAGACCTCGTCGGCGTGCGCGCCGAGGAATCCGGTGCCGGCCATCACCTCCGGGCGCACCAGCACCGGAGGGATCATCGGAACGAAGCCGTTCTCGACGGCCAGCCGCAACGCGAGCTGCAACAGGCCGAGCTGGAGCAGCGCGCCCTTACCGGTCAGGAAGTAGAACCGCGACCCGGACACCTTGGCGCCGCGCTGCATGTCGATGAGCCCGAGCGATTCGCCGAGCTCCAGGTGGTCCTTCGGGTCGTCGATCGCGGCGGGCTCGCCGACCACGTCGAGGACGGCGAAGTCGTCCTCTCCGCCGGCGGGCACCCCGTCGATGACGACGTTGGAGATCGCCATGTGCGCCGCGGTGAACGCCGTCTCCGCGTCGGCCTGTGCGGTTTCGGCGGCCTTCACCTGCTCGGCCAGCTCCTTCGCATGCGCCAGCTTGGCCGGACGCTCCTCGGCAGACGCCGCGCCGACGCTCTTGCTCGCGGACTTCTGCTCGGCCCGCAGGCCGTCGGCCGCCGAGATCGCCGCCCGGCGGGCGGCGTCGGCCGACAACAGGGCGTCTACCAGCGACGGGTCCTCCCCACGACTGAGTTGGGAGCGGCGCACGGCGTCGGGGTTCTCCCGGAGCAGCTTCAGGTCGATCACGGCCCTGAGATTACTTTCACCGCTTTCGGCCGGCGGCCGGAGCATCACCCGCGATGGTCGCAGGACTCACATCAGTAACTTTTGTCAAGCATCCCAGGCGCTGCTGTCAGAATGGAGCGGATGTCGCAAGCGCCCGAGAAAGAACTGTTGGAAGGCCGGGGGGACGATTCGTCCGTCGCCTCGACCGATCAGTCGTCCGATCAGGAGTCGTCGGCCTTCCTGTGGCCGCGCAGCCTGCAGGCCCGGGCGACCCGGCGCGCGTTGCTGCTGACGGCGCTCGGCGGGCTGTTGATCGCGGGGCTGGTCACCGCGATCCCGGCCGGGGGTCCCGGATCGGGCCGGTTCCTCGACAGCAGCCCCGTGCGCAGCACCGGCACCAAGAGCGATGCCGCCTTCAACCGGGCCGGCACCGGGGAATGCCTGATGTGGCCGGACACCACTCCTGAATCGGCGAAGATCGTCAACTGCGGCGACGACCACAAGTTCGAGGTCGCCGAATCCATTGACATGCGGACGTTCCCGGGCGCCGAGTACGGACCCAACGCCGCGCCGCCGACGCCCGCGCGCATTCAGCAGATCACCCAGGAACAGTGCGAGGCCGCCGTCCGCAATTACCTGGGCCCCAAGTTCGATCCGAACAGCAAGTTCACCGTCAGCCTGCTGTGGCCCGGCGACCGGGCCTGGCGCCAGTCCGGCGATCGCCGCATGCTCTGCGGCCTGCAGCTGCCCGGCATGAGCAACCAGCAGCAGGCCTTCAAGGGCAAGGTCGCCGACGTCGACCAGTCCAAGGTGTGGCCGACCGGCACCTGCCTGGGCATCGATTCGGCGACCAACCAGCCGACCGATGCGCCGGTTGACTGCGCGGCGCCGCACGCCATGGAAGTCACCGGCACCGTCAACTTGGGCGAGAAGTTCCCCGGTGGCCTGCCCGCCGAGCCCGACCAGGACGGCTTCATCAAAGACTCGTGCACCAAGATGACGGACGCGTACCTGGCGCCGGTCAAGCTGCGCACCACCACGCTGACGCTGATCTATCCGACTGTGCCGCTGGCCAGTTGGACGGCCGGCAGCCGCGAAGTGGCCTGCAGCATCGGCGCCACGCTGGGCAACGGCGGCTGGGCCACCCTGCTGAACAGCGCCAAGGGTCAGTTGCTGATCAACGGCCAACCGCCGGTGCCGCCGCCCGACATTCCCGAAGAGCGGCTCACCATGCCGCCGATTCCCGTTCAGGTTCCGGCGCAGCCGCCGGCCACCCAGACCGGTCCCGGCCCGACCCCGGAAATCCCGCCGAACAACCAGCACCTGCCCGGCCAGCAGCCGGCTCAGCAACCCCAGCAGGCCCCGCAGCAGCAGGCTCCCGCCCAGCAGGCCCCACCGCCCGCGGACAACGGCGCCCCACCGGCCAATCCGGCACCCGAGGCGCCCCAGCCCGCGCCACCGGCGAATCCCGCGCCACCGGCGCCACCCGCCGAGCCGCCGCCGGGAGGCTAGGCGGGTGTCCGTGCGGATGAATCCGCAACGCTTCGACGAACTGGTCTCCGACGCCCTCGACCTCATCCCGTCCGAGCTGGCCGCCGCCATGGACAACGTCGTCGTCCTGGTCGAAGACCGTCATCCCGAGGATGCCGAACTGCTCGGGCTGTACGAGGGCGTGGCTCTGACCGAGCGAGACTCGGACTACTCGGGCTCGCTGCCGGATGCCATCACCATCTATCGCGACGCGCTGCTGGACGTGTGCGAATCCGAGGACGAGGTCGTCGACGAAGTGGCCATCACGGTGATCCACGAGATCGCGCACCACTTCGGCATCGACGACGACCGGCTGCACGAGCTGGGCTGGGCCTGAGCGCCTCGCACGCCCGCCGGATTTCCGGGCGCGGCATCCCGGATTTGTCCGCGCCGGGTGCTATGAACTCACCTATGAGCATTGACTGCCGCGACTGCCGGGCAGGCTTAGATCACTGTCACGGCACCATCATTCGCCACGCCCTGCACCGGTCGGAATGCACGGAGCCGGACTGCTTCACCCCTGAGTTGTTGCCGCACGCCTTCGTGGTCGACTGCGACGCCGTCGGCTGCACGTGCACCGAAGTCATCGCGCTGGCCGTCTGAGCTAGAGGTCAGCCCATCGGATCGGTGCCTGACCGCACCGCGTCCGCGACCGGGGTCGCTTCTTCCTTCGGGTAGAACGGCGGCGTCAAGCTTCCCCACCGCACGCAACTCCACCGCCCGTCGGTGATCGGGGTCAACGCCACCGATTCTGTGTTGTCCAGGTGATTGTCCAGCGCGAAGTCGGCCTCCACACCCGCCAGCACCGCGGCCGCCAGCCGGATCGCCGCGCCATGGCTGACGACGACGATGTCGCCGTGGAAGTCGTGGTTGTCGAGATAACGCAGGCGCAGCTCGGTGAGCACCGGTACGTAGCGGTCCAGCACGTCGTTGCCGGTTTCGCCGCCGGGCAGCGCGACGTCGAGTTCGCCGTGGTGCCAGCGCTCGTAGATCGCGTTGAACTCGGCTACCGCGTCGTCGTCGTTGCGATTTTCCAGCCGCCCGACCTGGACCTCGTGAACGCCGGCCATCTCGATGGCAGGCATTTCGAGCTGGCTGCCGATCACCGCGGCGGTCTGCAACGCCCGGGTGGCCGCCGAGTGTCCGAGCATCGCCGGCCGCCCCGAATGGCGGGCGAACGCGCGGGCCTGGTCGCGCCCCAACGGGGTCAGCTCCGCGCCCGGCGGGCGTGTGTCGAGTCGGCGCTCGACGTTTCCGAAGGACTGGCCGTGTCGCACCAGGATCAGTCGACCGCTCACCGCTGCGCCCCCCGCGCGTCGGGCTTGCCGTCGAGCAGCTGTGTGAGCCAGCGCGCGGCCTCGTCGGCCGGTGGCGGCAACGCTCCGGCGGGCGAGCCGGTGGGCCAAGATCCTAGGTATCGCACATCAGCACAACGACGGTATAGCGCTTTGAGTGCCTCGGCGACCGCGTCGTCGTCGATATGACCAACACAATCGGCGAAGAATCGGTAGGTGCCGAGTCCGGTTCGGGTGGGCCGGGATTCGATGCGGGTGAGGTCTATGCCACGGACACCGAATTCGGCGAGCGCGGCCAGCAGCGCGCCCGGCGCGTTGTCGATGCGCAGCACCACCGAGGTGCGATCGGCCCCGGTGCGCGCCGGCGGCGGCCCCGGGCGACCGACCAGAAGGAAGCGGGTGCGGGCGTTGGCTTCGTCGACGACCCCGTCGGCCAGGGCGGCCAGCCCCCAGCGCTCGGCGGCCAGCGGGGAGGTCACCGCGGCGTCGACGTGTCCCTCCGCCACCTGTTGGGCGGCGTCGGCGTTGGAGTAGGCCGGCCGCAGCTCGGCATCGGGCAGGTTGGCGGCCACCCAGTGGCGCACCTGGGCCGCCGCCACACTGAAGGCGGCCAGCGTCCGCACTTCACCGGCACTGCGGCCCGGTTTGACCACGATGCTGAACGCGATGTTCAGCGTCGTTTCGGCGAACACCTGCAGGGGTGAGCCGATGGCCAGGCTGTCCAGCGTGGGCGTCACGGAACCGTCGATCGAATTCTCGATCGGGACGCAGGCGTAGTCGGCGGCGCCATCGCGCACGGCGTCCAGCGCCGCGGAGTTGCTTTCGACGGGCGAGGATCGAAATTCACCCAAACCGTTGTCGGGGACCAGGCCGGCGGCGGTGATCTGTCGCAGCGCCGCCTCGGTGAACGTCCCCTCCGGACCGAGGTATGCGATGCGGGCCACGCCCCAACCCTAGCGGCGGGCAGGCCGGAAAACCCTTGCGACGCCACCGCCAGTAAGTTAACTTAGGCTTACCTAATCGGAGGATGAGAATGGTATTACCGTCAAGCTGCCCCGCCCCGACCACCGCCGAACGAATCCGCAGCGCCTGCGTCCGCGCCAGCGGCGCGCTGCTTGCCATCGAGCATGCCGACCCGGTCGCCACCCCGGTGCATCACCTGATGGCCGACGGGTCCGTTGCGCTGGCGGTTCCGGTCGAACGGGAACGCGAGCTCACGCGTCCCATTTCGGGATCCCCAGCGCTGCTGGAGCTGACCGACTACGCGCCGCTTCCCCTGCGCGAACCGGTCCGTTCGCTGGTCTGGGTGCGCGGGCACCTCCAGGAGGTGCACCCGGCCGAGATCGTCGACACGCTCGACCTGATCGCCGCCGAATGCCCTGATCCGGCCCTGCTGGGCGTCGATACCCCGCGATGCGCTCCCGCCCACGGCAACGAGCCGCGCTACACGCTGTTGCGGCTCGAGATCGCCTCGGTGGTCGTCACCGATGCCACCGGCGCGGAGCCGGTCAGCGTGGCCGACCTGCTCGATGCGCGGCCCGACCCGTTCTGCGCGCTCGAGTCGAACCTGCTGTGGCATTTGGACACCGCCCACAGCGACGTCCTGGCGCGGCTGGTGTCCAGGCTCCCGGCGCCGCTGCGCCGCGGGCACGTGCGGCCCCTCGGACTGGACCGCTACGGCGTCCGGTTCCGCGTCGAGGGCGACGACCGCGATCACGACGTGCGGCTGCCGTTCCACAAACCGGTCGACGACATGACCGGCCTGAGCCAGGCCATCCGGGTGCTGATGGGATGCCCGTTCATCAACGGTCTTCGCGCGCGCGGTTAGCCGAAGCCGCGGCGTACCAACGCGGCGGGGGCCCGGGCACGTAGGTTAACCGGGTGAACGGCGACCGATCACCGCAGCGGCGGCGGCCCGCAGGGTCGAGCCCGCCCCCGCGACCGCGCCCCGGGCAACCGGGCGCCGAACCGCCGCAGGTGATCCGCCGTCCGGACACGCCGCCGCCGTCGCCGAACGAAAAGACCCAGCCGCTGCATCGACGGACGACGCCACCCCCTCCTGCGGCCGCTTCGCCGGCGCCGCGGGTCGCGCCGCCCCGACCGCAAGCGCCGAGCCGCAAGCCGGGCAAGCTCCGCTGGGTTCGCAGGATGGCGGCGGCCCTGCTGGTCGGCGTGTTGCTGATCGGTGCGGGCATCACCGCCGGGGCCGTCTGGTTCGACTACAAACTGCACCGCGAGCGGGTGTTCGACGACTATCCCGGCCGCCCCGCGGCCGGCCGCGGCACCAACTGGCTGATCGTCGGGTCGGACAGCCGTCAGGGGCTCAGCGCCGAGCAGCAACAGGACCTGGCCACGGGCGGCGACATCGGTAACGGCCGTACCGACACGATCCTGCTGGTTCACCTGCCCACTCTCGGATCCGCCGCGCCGACGACCATGGTGTCCATCCCGCGCGACTCCTACGTGCCCATCCCGGGCCTCGGCAAGGACAAGATCAACGCCGCGTTCGCGACGGGCGGTGCGCAGTTGCTGATTCAGACGGTGGAGCGGGCCACCGGGCTGCGCCTCGATCATTACGCCGAGATAGGTTTCGGCGGGTTCGCCGCGCTCGTGGACGCGCTCGGCGGGGTGACCGTATGCCCGAAGGCGCCGGTCGACGACCCCTTGGCCGGCATCGCCTTGCCGGCCGGCTGCCAGACCCTGACCGGTCGCAACGCCCTCGGGTACGTCAGATCGCGCGACACCCCGCGCGCCGACCTGGACCGAATGGTCAATCAACGGCAGTTCGTGACGGCGCTGCTGCATCGCGCCGCCAGCCCCGCGGTGTGGCTCAATCCGTGGCGCTGGTACGCGGTGACTCGCGCAGCCGCCGACACCCTGACCGTCGACCAGTTCGACCACGTCTGGGACCTGGCCCGGCTCGGCTGGGCACTACACGGGACGCCCACCGCGATGACGGTCCCGATCGGGGATTTCACCAGCGGCGGCGCCGGCTCGGTCGTGGTGTGGAACCACGACGAGGCGGCCAGGTTGTTCCAGGCGTTGGCGTCCGACGCGCCGGTGCCTGCCGCATCGGGCGAGCAACAATAGCGGTCGGTCTAACCGCCGCCCTCGCCCGCGCGGTTGCCCCGCAGCCACGCCTTGGTGCGCCCCGGGTGGTGCGTGGCCAGCCACGCCACCCCGACGTCGCGGCAGAAATCGATGTCCTCGTAGTCGTCGACGTTCCAGCAGTAGACCGCCCTGCCCTGGGCGATCGCGCGGTCGGCGAGCTGGGGATAGTCCTTCAGCGTCGTCAGCGAAGGCCCGACGGCGGTGGCGCCGACGGCGGTGGCCGCGCCGCTGGTCAGATAGCGCGCGGTCTTGCCGAGCAGCACCGTGGGCAGCAGCGGCGCGGCCCGCCGGATCCGCCACACCGCGGACGCCGAGAACGACATCACCACCGCGCGGGACCGGTCCGCCGATGCGGGTGCGGCGATGCCGAATCGGTGCAGCGCCGCGAGCAGCTTGGTCTCCACCAACGAGCCGTACCGGACCGGGTGTTTGGTTTCGATGAACAGCTTCACCGGCCGACGCCAATCCAGCACGAGCGAAACCAGCGCGTCCAGCGTCAACAAACTCGTGTCTCCGTGCGTGCCGTCTTCGCGCCAGCTGTCGTGCCACGCCCCGTACTCGAGCTCGCGCAGCTCGGCGAGCGTCATCGTGCTGACCAAACCCGCCCCGGTCGAGGTCCGATCCAGCCGGCGGTCGTGCACACACACCAGATGTCCGTCACGCGTCAGTCGCACGTCGCATTCGACGCCGTCGGCGCCCTCTTTGAGTGCGAGATCGTAGGCGGCCAGTGTGTGTTCGGGCCGCGCGGCCGAGGCGCCGCGGTGGGCGACGACATAGGGGTGCGCGGCGAGCACCTCGTCGGCCCACGTCATACCCCTATGCTGCCGGTTCCTGCCCCTTCAACTCAACCGGATCGGTCGACGCCGGCGCGGCGGGCCGGTCGTCGGGAACCGCGACCCAGCGATGCGCAGGCCGCGCGACGGGTTTGCGCTGGAATCCCTCGAAGACGCGGGTGGCGGCGGCCAGCGTCGCGGCCGCGAAGAGGTACGCGAAGACCATCAGAACGGTGTTGTTGGCGATGCCCTGCGCGTCGGTGGCGAAGCTGGTCGCGATGGCCGCGATGGACACGGCGTAGCTGCACACCCACGCGCCCCACCACTGAAGGATGGCCTTGCGCAGGTGGGCGTAATGCTCTTCGAGTAGCGCCAGCTCGATCACGTACACCGGGGCCCACAGCAGGTTGGCCAGCGGCACGACGCAGCCCGCCCACAGCGCCCGTGGCGAGCGTTGTTCGGGCAACCCGTGATGGGCGAAAACGGCGGCGCGGCGGGCGATCATCCAACGGATCAGCTGCACGCCCGAGGCGATCACCGCCGCACCCGCGCCAACGCTGGCGAGCACGCCGAGCCAGTCCGCTCCGATCGCGACCCATGAGTTCAGCAACGTGTTCCGGTTGATCACCAGCAGCACGTACCGCACCACGTAGACCAGGGCGGCGATGCTGAGCACCAGGACGCTGACGAAGGAGGTGGTGCGGACGATCTGCGCGGGCGGCCCGGCCTGCGCGGGTGCTGCCGCGGCGGCGGCCGTCTGCTCGACGCGGTCGGTCAATCCCCAGCGCGGTATGACGGCGTAGCGAGGCGTGGGGCCGAGTGGACGGCGGCCGCGGCGGGTCGGCGGCGCTGCCCCGGGCCGCACCGCTATCCAGCGGTAGCCGGGCGGAAGCCGCGGCGGCGTGCGCTGCCACCTCGGCGCCGCCGGCGGGCGGGCCTGCGTCGGTGCGCCGGGCGCACTCCACCGCGGGTCGGCCGGGGGGCCATCCTGCGTGGGCGCCATCAGGGCCCCACGGCAGCGGGGACACCATTCGCGTTGTCGATCGCGCACGTTCCAGCGCGTGCCGCACTGGGAGCACACCTGGATCACCGGACCAGACTAACGCCGTCCCGACGCGGGCCGGGGGACCGCCGGCCGCGGCCGGTGCGCGACGTCCGTAGGAGCCAACTCGGCAACCGACCCACCCGCCGAAGACTATCCACAGTTTCCACAGGTTTATCCACACCCCCAAAGTGGGTACAGAAAGCATCGCTACAGCCTCTGGCGGCAGACCGTATTGTCTCTGTGGATAACAAGCCGGGCTTTCACCCACGTCCCGACGGCCCCCAGCCCGGTCGCTGAGCGAAATAACTTGCCTTGCTAAGCAATGGCACGGCCGTACCAGCCGCCGATCCGTGTCCCCCGGATGCCCTGCGGTTATCGCCAACGCAGAGCTCAGTGCATCATTTCTCAAGCTCGCTATGAAGCGCTATGATCGCGTTCGCGAAATGTATTTGTGACTCACCTCACTGAGACGGGGTGACTGGGGTGGAAGGCGACTGATGGCCACGCATTCGTTCGGTCCGGCTGCACCGGACCCGTCGAAGTCGTACTGCGGTTCGGCGGCGTGGAATCACAGCTACAGCATCGCCGCACTGCGCGCCGGGTTGATCGCCCTGGCGTTGCTCGCCGTGCTCGTGATCATCGTCTTGTCTTGAATTTCCGCCGAGCGGGTATCCGCGTCTCGGCTCACAAGCGTCGTTCTTGCGGAGCGCGCGGCCATGGAGCAGGGTTGATAACGGCTGGCCGCCGTGAGGCGGTCCCGCGCGACTGAGCGTCAAGACGACAACCGAAGAAAGGAACGCCGTGGCTGAATACACCCTGCCCGACTTGGACTGGGACTATGCAGCGTTGGAACCGCACATCTCGGGGCAGATCAACGAGATCCACCACAGTAAGCACCACGCCACTTACGTCAAAGGTGTGAACGACGCTCTGTCCAAGCTCGAAGAGGCCCGCGCCAATGAGGACCATGCTGCGATCTTCCTGAACGAAAAGAACCTCGCTTTCCACCTGGGCGGTCACGTCAACCACTCGATCTGGTGGAAGAACCTGTCGCCGGACGGCGGCGACAAGCCGACTGGCGAATTGGCCGCCGCGATCGACGACGCGTTCGGATCCTTCGACCGCTTCCGCGCGCAGTTCAGCGCCGCCGCCAACGGCCTGCAGGGGTCGGGCTGGGCGGTCCTGGGCTATGACACCCTCGGCAACCGGCTGCTGACCTTCCAGCTGTACGACCAGCAGGCCAACGTTCCGCTGGGCATCATCCCCTTGCTGCAGGTCGACATGTGGGAGCACGCCTTCTACCTGCAGTACAAGAATGTCAAGGCGGATTACGTGAAGGCCTTCTGGAACGTCGTCAACTGGGCGGACGTGCAGAAGCGCTACGCGGCTGCGACGTCGCAAACGCAGGGCCTGATTTTCGGCTGAGTTTCATCTCCATCGGCGGGGGCGTCGCGCGATAGGCGCGGCGTCCCCGTCGTTTTCTGACCATTGATCGACTGCCGGAAAGCGCGCGTGCGCCGCAGACCGTGTCGTGTTGCACCGCGCCTAAACCGCAGGCATGCTTAATTATTCGGGCTTACCAGTGTGGTTATTCCAAGCGGAGGCGTCGCGCGGAGGTCGAAATGGAAACTGGGTCGGACGGACCTATCGGGATTTCCCCGTTCCATTCCCGCGGGGCCTTGAAAGGGTTCGTGATCTCCGGGCGCTGGCCCGACTCGACCAAAGAATGGGCCCAGCTGCTCATGGTCGCGGTCAGAGTCGCGTCTTTGCCCGGATTGCTTTCCACCACAACGGTCTTCGGAGCACGTGAGGAACTGCCGGACGAGCCCGAGCCCGGCACGGTTGGGCTGGTGCTGGCCGAGGGCACGGTATTCGGTGAATCCGCTATCCAGCCGGGCTATTTCGCAGATCATCAGCCGCCGGCCCTGCTGATGCTGCACCCGCCCTCGGAAACGACGCCGTCACTGCCCGAATGCACCGGGGCGGCCTCGGGGTGCGTATTGCTGCCCGGGTTGCCATATCTGGGACTCGAGCATCGGGCGGCCTGGGTGGAGGCGGAAGCGGACGGCACCATCACCTCGATGGTGAGCCGGGTCGGCGTCGACCCGATCACTCACCCCGATACGGCAATACTGGCAATGCTGCTCGCCGCATAGCGAAATGCCCGGGAACAGTTCGGGTCTCGGATGCCGGAAATATGGCCGGCCGAACTCCGCTATCCCGCTGGCGGACGCCGAGCGGCCCCATTAGCCTGGGATCGTTAGCGAAGGGGAGTAGCCCCCAATCGTCGAGTCGACATACTGGCGCACAGCCCGGCCGGCGAACCGGTTCACCCGGTGGGCGAGACCTTCGACCGGAGTTCGACGACTTGTCGTCGACGACGTGTCGAAAGGTCGTCCGCCATGCTCGCCGCCACGCTGTTGACGCTCGGCGTGGTGTTCGTCGCCGAGCTCGGTGACAGGTCCCAGCTGATCACCATGACCTACGCCCTGCGCTACCGGTGGTGGGTGGTGTTGAGCGGGGTGGCGCTCGCCGCTTTCACAGTGCACGGAGTGGCGGTGACCGTCGGCCACTTCCTGGGCGCTGCCCTGCCGGCGCGGCCGCTCGCCTTCGTGTCGGCGTTCGCGTTCGTCGCGTTCGCGGTATGGGCTTGGCGTGAGGGCGCGGCGACCGACGAGGCGGTGTCGCAGCAGCGCGAACCGCGATTCGCCTTCCTGACCGTGGTGTCGTCGTTCGCGCTCGCGGAGGTGAGCGACAAGACCGCGTTGGCGACCGTGACGTTGGCCAGCGATCACGACTGGATAGGGGTGTGGCTCGGTTCGACGGTGGGCATGGTGCTGGCCGACGGTTTGGCGATCGCCGCGGGACGGTTGCTGCACCGGCGCCTGCCGGAGAAACTGCTGCACGCAGTGGCCGGCCTGCTATTCCTCGCCTTCGGGCTGTGGATGCTGTTCGACAGCGCGCTGGGCTGGCGCTGGGTGGCCGTCGCCGCGACCATCGCCGTGGCGGTCATCGCGGCCGTAATCGCGGTCGCGCAAACGCTGCGGCGCCGCCGAACCGTTGCGGCGATCGGCGCGGGGCGGCCCGGTACCGGCTAAGTTAACGACGCCTCGCCCACCGACGTCCGGGTGCCGTTTCCCGGGCACGGAAGCGCGTTTTCGCACTCGGCAGCAAAGGGCGTGCCGAATCGCCCCAGGTTGCTGATTCGTTGCGGAGCGATCGCCCAGCACCGCGCGACATATTATCGCACCCGTCAGCGGGGCATTCGCCCGCCACGTCGCGACGACCGCCGAATTCTGCGGATAACCTGTGAGTTCCATAGATTTAGTGGACACCCCAGCGAATCAGTTAGACGCTCGTCAAGTGAGGAATTGGTAGCCGCCAGCTATGCCGGGCGGCGTTCCCCGGGGGTTTGCACCTGGTTAGGGTTACCAAGCCTCGCTACCATGGTCAGCAAATACACCTAGGTAATAGTTCACTTCTACAGCCAAGTGGAGGTCATATCGATGAGCACGACGTTCGCTGCTCGCCTGAACCGCCTGTTCGACACGGTGTATCCGCCCGGACGCGGGCCGCACACCTCTGCCGAAGTGATCGCGGCGCTCAAGGCGGAGGGCATCACGATGTCGGCTCCCTACCTCTCTCAGCTGCGTTCCGGTAACCGCACCAACCCGTCGACGGCGACCATGGCCGCTCTGGCCAACTTCTTCCGGATCAAGTCGGCCTACTTCACCGACGACGAGTACTACGAGAAGCTCGACAAGGAGTTGTCGTGGTTGGCCACGACGCGCGACGACAATGTGCGGCGCATCGCGGTGCGCACGGCCGAGCTTTCCCCCGAGGCGCAGCGTGAGGTCATGGAGCGCGTCAGCGAGCTACGCCGGGCCGAGCACCTGGACGCCTGACGTCCGCGCCTGGCCACCGGTTGTAGGGCCCGCCCTGGGGGGTTGCCGCCCGCCGATTCCGATTAGGGTTGGCTCAGCGGATCGCGTAAACGCGAGAGCTAATCCACGAGATAACCGGGAGGCGGCCGGGAATGGGCTTGTTCGGCAAGCGAAAGAGTCGCGCGACGCGTCGCGCTGAAGCCCGGGCGATCAAGGCCCGCGCGAAGCTCGAGGCCAAGCTGGCGGCCAAGAACGAGGTTCGCCGCGTCAAATCCGCGCAGCGGGCGGAGGCCAAGGCGCTGCGCGCGCAGCTCAAGGCGCAACGCGACACCGACCGCAATGCACTGAAAGTCGCCGAGGCCGAACTCAAAGCCGTGCGGGAGGGCAAGGTCTTCTCACCCACCCGAATCCGCCGGGTGCTGACGGTAGCTCGGCTGCTCGCCCCGATCCTCACCCCGTTGATCTACCGTGCGGCCGTCGCGGTCCGCGCGCAGATCGATCAGCGCCGCGCGGACCAGCTCGGCATTCCTTTGGCCCAGATCGGCCAGTTCTCCGGTCACGGCGCCCAGTTGTCGGCCCGCATCGCGGGGGCGGAGAAGTCGCTGCGGATGGTGCAGGACAAGAAGCCCAAGGATGCCGAGACCAAGCAGTTCGTGTCCGCGATCGGCGAGCGGCTCACCGATCTGTCGGCGGCGATCACCGCCGCGGAGAACATGCCCGCCGCACGGCGCCGCGCGGCCCACTCCGCCATCTCGTCGCAGCTGGACGGGATCGAGGCGGACCTGATGGCCCGCCTCGGGCTGAGCTGACCACCCGCACGGAACGCAGCACCTTGATGTCAACGCGCAGCAGGTGGATCTCGCGCAGCCTGATCGCGACCCTCTCGGCCGTCGCGCTTTGTCTCGGAACGGCGGCCCAAACCCCCGCCGCTTGGGCGCACGTGCACGCCAGCAGCGACAACGCGGTCCGCGGGGCCATGGCGATCGTCACGTTCCAGGTGCCCAACGAATCGAACACCGGGGCGCTCACCACCGCGCTGACCGTCACGCTTCCCAACGTCGCATCGGCGCGCACCGAAAGCCTGCCCGGCTGGACGGCCAAGCTCGACCGGGACGCCGCGTCGGGCACCGTGCGTTCGGTGACGTGGACGGCCAACCTCACCGGCGGGATCGGGCCAGATCAATTCGGGCTGTTCCGGTTGTCGGTGAAGCTGCCCGACACCGATACCGTCAGCTTCCCCGCCACGCAGACCTACGCCGACGGAACCGTCGTGAAGTGGGACCAGCCACCGCTGCCCGACGGGGGCGAGCCGGAGCACCCGGTGCCCACGATCAGCCTCGCCACGGCCCCGGCGGGTGCACATCAACACCACGGGTCGCCCAGCCCCGCGCCCGCCGCGGCGCGGTCGACCGCGGCCGACAACACCGCCCGGCTGCTGGGGGGCGTGGCTCTGGTGGTCGCGGCCGCGGGCGTCGCCGTCGCACTGATCCGCCGCCGGGCATGAGGCGCCTGGCGGTTGGTGCGTGCGTCGCCGTCATGTTCGTGATCGCCGCGCTGACCGCGCCGGCCGCGTCGGCTCACGCCGCCCGCATATCCACCGATCCCGCGGCCGATGCGGCGCTGACGGCCGCTCCGCAGCGGGTGAGCGCCACCTTCAACGAGCAGTTGCAGACCACGTTCGCCGCCATGACGGTGGTCGGGCCCGACGGCAACGTGTGGTCCGAAGGCGAGCCCGCCGTGCAGGGCGCGGTGGTCGGCATTGCCCTGCGCGCGCTCGGGCCGGCCGGGACGTACACGGTGAACTACCGCGTCACGTCCGCCGACGGCCACGTGGTGTCCGGGTCGTGGTCGTTTGGGCTCACCGTGCCCGGGACCGGCACGCCGGGGCCCCCCGTGGCGGGTCGGGACGGCGGCGGCGCGCTCCCGGTCTGGCCTTTCGTGGCGGTCGCGGTGGCGCTCGTCGCCGGCGGCGCGTGGTGGGCGGCGCGGGGCCGACGGTAACAGCGGTGCCCGGCCACCGGCGACCGAGGTGCCCCGAGGCGTCCTGGCATGATGGGACCTTGAACCCGGCGAGCAAGGGCAACGACGACAGAGGAAGCTCAAGGAGCGGCCGCATGGCAGACCCGCAGGACCCAATCGACAGCGCACCCGACGGCGCCGGCACCCCGCCGGAGAAGAAGCCGCCCGCCGAGGCGGCGAAAAAGGCCGCCAAAGCGCCCGCCAAGAAAGCACCTGCGAAAAAGGCGCCCGCCAAGAAGGCGCCGGCCAAGAAAGCACCCGCCAAGAAGGTGCCGGCAAAGAAGGCCGAACCCGCGCCCCCGGAGCCCCCCGGGCGGCCGGCCGAGCCGCCGGTCGACGTGCAGCAGCGCGCGGAAAGCAATGGCGACCTGACCGCCGCGGCCAAAGATGCTGCCGCACAGGCGAAGTCTACGGTGGAGGCCGCCAACAACCCGGTCTCTCCCGCGGTCGCGGGCCCGGCGGCGGGTCAGTCGCCGGTGCCGCTCCTCGTCGCGCTGGCGGTGAGCCTGCTGGCCATCCTGCTCATCCGCCAGCTGCGCCGCCGCTGAGCCGCAACGTGTCAGAAGTGACGGTGCCTTTCCGGCCGACGGCCGATCTCGTCGACAGCATCGGGCCCGACGTCCGCAGTTGCGACGTGCAATTCCGCCAGTTGGGGGGGCGGGCCGAGTTCGCCGGGCCGATCCACACCGTGCGGTGCTTTCAGGACAACGCGCTGCTGAAATCGGTGCTCTCGGAGCCGGGCGGCGGTGGCGTCCTGGTCATCGACGGCGACGGCTCCCTGCACACCGCGCTGGTCGGCGACGTCATCGCCGAGCTGGCCCGCTCCAACGGCTGGGCCGGGCTGATCGTCAACGGCGCGGTGCGCGACTCGGCCACGTTGCGGGGCATGGACATCGGCATCAAGGCGCTGGGCACTAACCCCCGCAAGAGCACCAAGACCGGCGCCGGCGAGCGTGACGTCGAGGTCACCCTGGGCGGGGTGACGTTCGTGCCGGGCGAGATCGCCTACAGCGACGACGACGGGATCGTCGTCGTCGCGGCAGGACAGTGACCGCTAAACCGCCACTGGGGCCGGCTTTTTCGCGAACTTCAAGCTTTCGTCGTCGACCTTGCCGCGCCGGATCGTGCGCATGTCGACGAAGTAGTTCTGCTTGAGCCGCCACGGTGCCCGCGACCCCGACTTGGGCAACAGGTGCATCGAGCGCCGGAAGTAGCCGGGCGTGAAGTCCATGAACGGCAGCTCGTCGACGGCGTTGCCCGGATGCTGGGGCTCCACGAACTCAAAACCCTTGGCGTCCATGTAGTTCAGCAACCGGCAGACGAATTCGGAGACCAGGTCGGCCTTCAGCGTCCAGGACGCGTTCGTGTATCCGAAGGTGATGGCGAAGTTCGGCACGCCGGAGAACATCAGGCCCTTGTAGGTCATCAGCGAGGTCAGGTCGATGTCCTCGCCGTTGCGGGTCGGCTTCACCCCGCCCAGCAACTGCATGTTCAATCCCGTTGCGGTGACGATGATGTCGGCCGCCAACTCCTCACCCGAGGTGAGCTTGATACCGGTCTTGGTGAACCGGTCGATGGTGTCGGTGACGACGTCGGCCTTACCGTGCCGGATGGTCCGGAAGAAGTCGCCGTCAGGTGCCAGGCACAGCCGCTCGTCCCAGACGTTGTAGCGCGGGCCGAAGTGCTTTTCGACGTCGTAGCCCTTCGGTAGGCGCCGCTGCGCCATGGTCATCAACGTCTTGCGCATGTAGCCGGGGGCCTTGCGGGACAGCTGATACTGAAAGGTGCTGAACGCGATGGCCTTCCACCGATTGGCCATGTGTGCGAGGTGGTCGGGCAGCAGCCGGTTGGCCTTCTCGGCGAACGGATCGACCCCGGGCAGCGAGCCGATGTAGGTCGGCGAGCGTTGCAGCATCGTGACGTGCCCGGCACCCGAATTGACCAGGGCGGGAATCAGGGTGATCGCGGTGGCGCCGGACCCGATGACGACGACCCGCTTGCCCGCATAGTCGAGGTCCTCCGGCCAGTGCTGCGGGTGGACGATGGTGCCCTTGAAGTCGTCCGAGCCGGGGAAGGTGGGCGAATATCCCTCGTCGTAGTTGTAGTAGCCGGTGCAGGCGAACAGGAACGAGCACGTGATCTCGCTTTGGTGGCCGTCGTGTTCGACGGTCACGGTCCAGCGGTTGTCGGTGTCCGACCAGTCCGCGGCCACCACCCGGTGGCGGTAGCGGATGTTCTGCTCGATCCGGTTCTCGACCGCGGCCTCTTTGATGTAGGCCTTGATCGAGGCGCCGTCGGCGATCGACTTCGCCGAGCGCCAGGGCTTGAACCGGAAGCCCAGGGTGAACATGTCGGAGTCCGACCGGATGCCCGGGTATTTGAACAGGTCCCACGTCCCGCCCAGGTCGGCGCGCCGTTCGAGGATGGCGTAGCTCTTTGTCGGGCAGCGTTCCTGCAGGTGCCAGGCCGCGCTCACGCCGGAGATTCCGGCGCCCACGATGAGGACGTCTAGGTGCTCAGTCATGAGGGCCACGTTATCAACACTGTGTTGAGACAGTCAACACTGTGTCGAAATTTTCAACACCGTGTAAAGTAGCGCCCGTGACTACCGTCGGTTCCGCCCGCACCCACCGAGGCAGGCGTTCGGCGCGCCCGTCTGGCGACGACCGTGAACTGGCCATCCTGTCCACCGCCGAGCGGCTGCTCAGAGAACGCCCGCTCGCCGACATCTCGGTCGACGACCTGGCCAAGGGCGCAGGACTGTCGCGGCCGACGTTCTACTTCTATTTCCCGTCCAAGGACGCGGTGCTGTTCACCCTGTTCGAGCGCGTGATCATGGAAGCCGACTCCGCGCTGGAGACCATGGTCGCCAATCCGCCCGCCGACTTGAAAGCGTTATGGCGCATCGGGATCAATGTGTTCGTCGAGACGTTCGGGGCGCATCGGGCGGTGTCGCTGGCCGCCGACGCCGCGCGCACCAACAAGGACGTCGGCGAGCTGTGGTCGCGCTTCATGGAGAAATGGGTCGAGCACACCACCACCGTGATCGAAGCCGAACGTGCCCGCGGCGCCGCGCCGGTCACCCTGCCGGCCCGCAATCTCTCCGCGGCACTGAACCTGCTCAACGAAAAGGTCATGCTCAGCTCGTTCGCCGACGGGCGGCCGTCGGTGCCCGACGAGCAACTGCTCGACACGCTGGTGCACGTCTGGGTCAGCAGCGTCTACGGCAAGGCCTGCTGACCAGCACCTGTCGGCACCCTATGCGAACATGTGTTCGTGTGGAGTGACGCTTCCATCCTGCACGCGGACCTTGATTCGTTCTACGCGTCCGTCGAACAGCGCGACGACCCCACCCTGCGCGGCCGCCCGGTGATCGTGGGCGGCGGTGTGGTGCTGGCCGCGAGCTACGAGGCCAAGGCGTACGGCGTGCGCACGGCCATGGGCGGGTCGCAGGCGCGAAGGCTGTGCCCACACGCTGTCGTCGTGCCCCCACGGATGAGCGCGTATTCGCGCGCGAGTGACGCCGTCTTCGAGGTGTTCCGCGATTGCTCCCCGATCGTCGAAGCGCTGTCGGTGGACGAAGCGTTCCTCGACGTCGGCGGGCTGCGCCGGGTCAGCGGCACGCCGGTTGCCATCGCCGAGCGGCTGCGGGCCGACGTGCGCGACCGCGTCGGGCTGCCGATCACCGTCGGCGTCGCCCGCACGAAATTCCTCGCCAAGGTCGCCAGCCAGGAAGCCAAGCCCGACGGGCTACTGCTGGTGCCGCCCGATCAGGAGCTGACGTTCCTGCGGCCGCTGCCGGTGCGCCGGCTCTGGGGCGTCGGCGCGGTGACCGCCGAGAAGCTGCGCGCGCACGGCATCGTGACCGTCGCCGACGTCGCCGAGCTCAGCGAGTCCGCGCTGGGCTCCATGGTGGGCGGTGCGATGGGCCGCCAGCTGTACGCGCTGTCCCGCAATATCGACCGCCGCCGGGTGACCACCAGTGTGCGCCGTCGGTCCGTCGGCGCTCAGCGGGCGCTGGGACGCGCCGGAAACACCATGTCGGACAACGATATCGACGCGGTGGTGGTGAACCTTATCGACCGCATCACCGGCCGCATGCGGGCGGCGAGGCGTACCGGTCGCACCGTGGTCCTGCGGCTGCGCTTCGACGACTTCACGCGCGCGACCCGGTCACACACGTTGCCGTGGGCCACCTCGTCCACGGCGCCCCTCCTGGCGGCCGCACGCCAACTGGTCGCGGATGCCGCGCCGCTCATCGCTTCGCGCGGGCTGACGCTGGTCGGGTTCGCGGTGTCGGGCATCGACCGCAGCGGTGCCCAACAGCTGACGCTGCCGTTCGATGACGACAACAACCGACTCGCCATCGACGCGGCCATCGACAGCGTGCGGGATCGGTACGGCAAGTCCGCGCTGACGCCCGCGGTTTTGGTCGGCCGCGATCCGGGTACAGAAATCCCGCACCTTCCCGACTGATGTGTCGTCGGTGGTCTCGCTAGTTATTCGCTGCCACAAGACTTTTGGATGATGTGAGGTTGATTTGAATCAGCCTGGCGACACCGCTTGTGCGACGGCCCGATTGTTAGGCTGGCCAAAACCCGACCTCGAAAGTGAGCAACTGAATCCGATGCCGCCGCGCCAATCCCGCGACACCGGCCTGCCCCGCGAGGGTCTCCTACTCGGTTACAGCGCGTTACTCGCTCTGTCCGCCGGCTTCGTCAACGCCGTGGCGCTGCTGATTTTGGCGGTGCCCGTCGGTAATCTGACCGGGATCACCACCCAGCTGGGCATGAACACGGCCAACCCGTGGCTGTACGAAGGCCACGTGCTCGGCGCAATCTTTCTGGGCTTCTTGACGGGAGCGACCATAGCCGGGGCCATCCTCGCACCCACCGATGCTCTGGCGGGCCCACGCCACGCCACCGTGCTCTTCCTCGAGGCAGCCTTGCTCGCACTCGCCGCGGCCGGAACCGCGGAGACCGTGGTCAGTGCACAGATCGACGCCCTGGGCATCGAGCGAACCGCGGTGCAAGCGCTGTTCGCCGCCGCGGCGCTCGGCCTGCAAAACGGGTTGACATCGAGCTTTCGCGGAATGGCGATCCGCACCACGCACTTCACCGGCACCGTCACCGACCTCGGGCTGATCCTCGGTCGCGGCCGCCTACACGGAATCAAGAACTGGAAAACGGCGATACTGGCGACGACGCTCGTGTTATTCCTCGCCGGCGGCGTGGCCGGGATCGTGTTCGGGGCCCGGTTGGGGGGTTACGCGTTGCTCATCCCGGCCGCGACCTGCGCGACAGTCGGCGCCGCCAACCTGCTGCAGGGCGCCGGCCGCAGCGGCGCACCCGTTCCCGAGCACGCCGAACCGGCGCGGGTCTGAGCGGCCGCCTCAATTCGCGCCGGTCCACTCCAGCAGCCGCTCGGCGGGCCAGGTGTTCACGATCCGGTCGACGGGAACACCGGCGTCCAGCGCGCGCTGGGCGTCGTAACCCAAGAAGTCCAGCTGGCCGGGCGCGTGGGCGTCGGTGTCGATGCTGAACACGCACCCGAGCTCCAGCGCCAGGTTCAGCAGCCGGGACGGCGGATCGCGGCGCTCGGGCCGGGAGTTGATTTCGACCGCCGTGCCGTGGTCGCGGCATGCCGTGAACACCGCCTCCGCGTCGAACTTGGATTCCGGCCGGATGCCGCGATTGCCCGACACCAGCCGGCCGGTGCAGTGACCGAGCACGTCGGTGTGCGGGTTGGCCACCGCGCGCAGCATGCGCCGCGTCATCGCCGGGGCGTCCATCGACAGCTTGGAATGCACGCTCGCCACCACCACGTCGAGGCGCGCCAGCAGCTCGGGTTCCTGATCGAGGCTGCCGTCGTCAAGGATGTCGACCTCGATCCCGGTCAGGATGCGCATCGGCGCGAACTGCTCCTGTAAACCCTCGATGACATCGAGCTGCTTGCGTAACCGCTCCGGCGAGAGGCCGTTGGCGATGGTCAGCCTCGGCGAGTGGTCGGTCAGCGCGCAGTACTCGTGGCCCAGCGCCGCCGCGCTGGCCATCATCTCCTCGATCGGCGCCGAGCCGTCCGACCAGTTGGAATGCAGATGCAGATCACCGCGCAACGCGGACCGGATATCGCCGCCACCGAGATCCTCGGCGCTGGAACGCAACTCGACCAACAGGTCCGGCTCGCGGCCGGACCACGCCTGGTCGATGACCTTGGCGGTCTTGGGGCCGATCCCAGGCAGCGTCTGCCAGCTGTTGGCCTGGCCGTGCCGTTCCCGGGTTGCTTCGTCGAGGGACTCGATGATGTCGGCCGCGTTGCGATAGGCCATCACCCGCCTGGGATCGTGCCGGCTCCGGTCCTTGAAGTAGGCGATCTGCCGTAACGCCGCTACCGGATCCATGATTCCAGTGTGCCCGCCCCGCTCACACGAGCTGGCCGGCGACGAATCCGGCGAGCAGCACGCCGAACCCGCCGATCTCCCCGGCGATCAGCGCCGCCATCGCCACCGCAACACTCCGGTCGGCGTTTTCGAATTGGTTGACGGTGTCGCGCCGCGCTCCGTGGTAGATGTAGGCCAGGATCGCCGCCACGAAAAAGAAGACGACAACGCCGGCGGCCGTCAGGTTCACCCACACCGGCCAGGCGCTCAGCGCAACGAAGACGGCCAGCAGCAGCGTCGCGAACGAATACAGCAGCGCGGCCCGGTGCGCGATGTCGACGTACGGATGCGCAAGGTGGTTCTCCGACGTCATCATCTCGCGGTATTTCCAGACGCCCAGGATCAGCGCGAGCAGAAAGATCAGGCCTGCCGCCAGCAGGGTGATCTTGGTGTCTATTCCGAGGGAGCAACATGCAGCAGTCATCGCGGGCCTCAGTTTAGTTGCCCTTCATAAATACCGGCTAACGTCGTCGGCATGCGATTCGCTTTCAAGACTTCCCCGCAGAACACCACCTGGGCGCAGATGCTCGCCGTCTGGCAAGCGGCCGATGACATCGAGGTCTACGAGTCCGGCTGGACGTTCGACCACTTCTATCCGATTTTCTCCGACAGCAGCGGGCCCTGCCTGGAGGGCTGGACGACGCTGACCGCGCTCGCGCAGGCCACCAAGCGGCTGCGGGTGGGGACTTTGGTGACCGGGATCCACTACCGCCACCCGGCGGTGCTGGCCAACATGGCTGCCGCGCTGGACATCATTTCGAACGGGCGGCTCGAGCTGGGGATCGGTGCCGGCTGGAACGAAGAGGAGTCGGGCGCCTACGGCATCGAACTGGGCAGCATCAGGGAACGCTTCGACCGCTTCGAGGAGGCGTGCGAGGTGCTGACCAGCCTGCTCAGCCAGGAGACCACCGATTTCGACGGCAGGTTCTACCGGCTCAAGGGTGCTCGCAACGAGCCCAAGGGTCCGCAGCGGCCGCACCCGCCGATCTGCATCGGCGGCAGTGGGGAGAAGCGCACGCTGCGGATCACCGCCCGCTACGCCCAGCACTGGAACTTCGTGGGCGGGCCGCCCGACGTCTTCGCCCACAAGCGTGACGTCCTGGCCTCGCACTGTGCGGACATCGGCCGCGATCCCAAGGAGATCACGCTCTCGGCGCACCTGCGCCTGGAGCCGGACCTGGACTACGGGAAAGTCATCGAGGACGCGGCCGGGCTGGCCGCCGAAGGCTTGGATCTGGGCATCGTCTACCTTCCCCCGCCACACGACCCGGCCGTGCTGGAACCGCTCGCCGAGGCGATCCGCGACTCGGGCCTATGGGATCGGTGATGCCGTTTTCACGGGGCGTCATCGAACCGTCCGGCAAAATTCCGCCCGGCGCCCGCTGAGCAAACCCGGCCCGCGCCACCGCCGGCGTCGGCCGGGCCGTCACGCACCGAACAGCAGCAAGTCCTGAGCGGTCACCAGACGCTCATGCTTGGCCGGAAATTCACGACTTTTCACCGGGTGACGCAACCATGACCAGGCGATTCGCCCCATCCGTGTCCGAGGCAATGGGTGGATATGCACAAGAATCTCTCCTGCGATCGGTCCGTTCAACCGGGAAACGGTGTGACCCCCATGTGAGCGGGCTCACAACGGGTTATTACACACCTACCGTCTGGCAAACAGTGGGAGACTCGCCGAACGAACTCGGCCGTGTTTCTCGTGTGACTGGTGTTACTACTGAAGCGGCACCGCGGTCGGCTTGACCGGCGCCGGCAGCGCAGTCGACCCCATCAGGTATCGGTCCGCCGCGGCGGCAGCGGCCCTGCCCTCAGCTATCGCCCAGACGATCAGCGACTGGCCACGACCCATGTCGCCGGCAACGAAGACGCCCGCAATCGACGTGTCGAAGTCGGCGCCGCGGGCGACGTTGCCGCGCTCGGTGAATTTCACCTCGAGATCGGTGAGGAGGCCCTCCTTCTCGGGGCCGACGAATCCCATCGCCAGCAACACCAGGTCGGCCTCGAGTGCGAACTCGGACCCCTCGACCTTGACGAACTTGCCGTCTTGCATGGTCACCTCGTGCGCCTTGAGCGCGGTCACGTGGCCGTCTTCGCCGACGAATTCCTCGGTGTTGACCGAGAACACCCGCTCGCCGCCTTCCTCGTGCGCCGAGGACACCCGGTACATCAGCGGGTAGGTCGGCCACGGGGTGGACGGCGCGCGCGTCTCCGGCGGGCGCGGCATGATCTCGAACTGATGGATGACCTTCGCACCCTGCCGGTGCGCGGTGCCCAGGCAGTCGGCGCCGGTGTCCCCGCCACCGATGATGACGACCCTTTTGTCTTTGGCGGTGATCGGCGGCTCCCCGTCGGGGCCCAGCACGTCGTCGCCCTCCTGCACGCGGTTGCCCCACGGCAGGTATTCCATCGCCTGGTGGATGCCGTCCAGTTCCCGCCCGGGGATGGGCAGATCACGCCCGGCGGTGGCGCCGCCGGCCAACACCACGGCGTCGAAGTCGGCGCGCAGTTGCTCGGCGGTGATGTCGACGCCGACATTGACCCCGGCCCGGAACTCGGTGCCCTCGGCTCGCATCTGGTCCAGCCGGCGGTCGAGGACGCGCTTTTCCATCTTGAATTCCGGGATGCCGTAGCGCAGCAGTCCACCGATGCGATCGGCCCGCTCGAACACGGTGACCGTGTGCCCGGCACGCGTCAGCTGCTGGGCGGCGGCCAAACCCGCCGGCCCGGAACCGACCACGGCGACCTTTTTTCCGGTCTTCTCCTCCGGCGGCAACGGCCGGACCCAGCCCTCGTCGAAGGCCTTGTCGATGATCTCCAGCTCGATCTGCTTGATCGTCACCGGATCCTGGTTGATGCCGAGCACACAGGCCGGCTCGCAGGGCGCCGGGCACAGCCGCCCGGTGAAGTCCGGAAAGTTGTTGGTGGCGTGCAGCCGTTCGATGGCATCGCGCCACCGATCCCTGCGCACCAGGTCGTTCCATTCCGGGATCAGGTTGCCCAGCGGGCAACCGTTGTGGCAGAACGGAATACCGCAGTCCATGCAGCGGGTCGCCTGTTCGCGCAAGGTCTCGTTGTCGAACTCTTCGTAGACCTCGCGCCAGTCACGCAACCGCAGCGGGACAGGCCGGCGCTTCGGCAATTCCCGATGCGTGTATTTCAGGAAGCCGCTCGGATCAGCCATGCGCGGCCGCCATGATCGCCTTGTCGACATCCACGCCGTCGCGTTCGGCTTCGGCGATGGCCTGCAGCACCCGCTTGTAGTCCCGGGGCATCACCTTTGCGAAGTGCCGCTGCTGTTGCGGCCAGTCACCCAGAATGCGCTGGCCGACAGCGGAATCGGTGGCATCAACGTGCGCCTGAATCATGCCGTGCAACCACTCGTAGTCATCTTCATCCAAGCTCTCGAGCTCGACCATCTCCGCGTTGAGATTGCCTGGGAATTCGCCCTGCGGATCGTAAATGTAGGCAACGCCGCCGGACATGCCCGCCGCGAAGTTGCGGCCGGTGCGACCGAGGACGACAACCTTCCCTCCGGTCATGTATTCGCAACCATGGTCGCCGACACCCTCGACGACGGCGTGCGCCCCGGAGTTACGGACGGCGAACCGCTCGCCGACGACCCCGCGCAGGTACGCCTCGCCGCTGGTCGCGCCGAACAGGATCACGTTGCCGCCGATGATGTTGTCCTCGGCGACGTAGTCCTGGGGCGCGTCGTCGGAGGGCCGAACCACGATGCGGCCGCCGGACAGGCCCTTACCGACGTAGTCGTTGGCGTCGCCGTAGACACGCAGCGTGATGCCACGCGGCACAAACGCGCCGAAGCTGTTGCCCGCCGAGCCGTCGAACGTGATGTCGATGGTTCCGTCCGGCAACCCTTGTCCGCCATAGGCTTTGGTGACCTCATGGCCGAGCATAGTGCCCACCGTGCGGTTGACGTTGCTGATGGTCGTGGAGAACCGCACCGGCTTTCCGGAGTCCAGCGCCTCGCGGCTCATCACGATCAACTGCTGGTCCAGCGCCTTGTCCAGACCGTGGTCTTGGCGCGAGCTGCAGTACAGGTCCTGGTTCATGAACGCCGATTCCGGCTCGTGCAGAACCGGGGCCAGATCCAGCCGGTGCGCCTTCCAGTGGGCCCGGGCCAGCGTCATGTCCAACGAGTTCACCTGGCCGACGGCCTCGTTGATGGTGCGGAATCCCAACTGCGCCATGTACTCGCGCACCTCTTCGGCGATGAACATGAAGAAGTTCTCGACGAATTCGGGCTTGCCGGTGAAGCGTTCACGCAGCACCGGGTTCTGGGTGGCGACCCCCACGGGGCAGGTGTCCAGGTGGCAGACCCGCATCATGATGCAGCCGGAGACCACCAGCGGCGCGGTGGCGAAGCCGAATTCCTCGGCGCCGAGCAGCGCCGCGATCATCACGTCGCGGCCCGTCTTGAGCTGGCCGTCGACCTGAACCACGATGCGGTCCCGTAATCCGTTCAGCAGCAACGTCTGCTGCGTCTCGGCCAGCCCCAGCTCCCACGGAGCGCCGGCGTGCTTCATCGAGGTCAGCGGAGTCGCTCCGGTGCCGCCGTCGTGCCCGGAGATCAGGACCACGTCGGCGTGGGCCTTCGATACGCCCGCGGCCACCGTGCCGACGCCGTTTTCGGAGACCAGCTTGACGTGCACCCGCGCGGACGGGTTGGCGTTCTTCAGGTCGTGGATCAGCTGCGCCAGATCCTCGATGGAGTAGATGTCGTGGTGCGGCGGCGGCGAAATCAGGCCGACGCCGGGGGTGGAGTGGCGCACCTCGGCGACCCACGGGTACACCTTGTGCCCCGGAAGCTGGCCGCCCTCACCGGGTTTCGCACCTTGAGCCATCTTGATCTGGATGTCGGTGCAGTTCGTCAGGTAATGCGAGGTGACGCCGAACCGCCCGGAGGCGACCTGCTTGATCGAGCTGCGCCGCCAATCGCCGTTGGGATCGCGGTCGAACCGCTTGACGTCTTCGCCGCCTTCACCGCTGTTGGACCGGCCGCCCAGCCGGTTCATCGCGATGGCCAGCGTCTCGTGCGCCTCGGCGGAGATCGAGCCGTAGCTCATCGCCCCGGTCGAGAAGCGCTTGACGATTTCGCTGGCGGGCTCAACCTCTTCCAGGGGAATCGGGGGGTTGATCCCGGCCCGGAATTTGAGCAGGCCGCGCAGCGATGCCATCCGCTCGCTCTGGTCGTCGACCAGGCGGGTGTAGTCCTTGAACACCTTGTACTGGCCGGTGCGCGTCGCGTGCTGCAGCTTGAACACGGTCTCGGGGTTGAACAGGTGGTACTCGCCCTCGCGGCGCCACTGGTATTCCCCGCCCACCTCGAGCTCACGGTGGGCCCGCTCGTCGGGGCGGTCCAGGTAGGCCAGCGCGTGCCGGGCGGCGACGTCGGCGGCGATGTCGTCCAGGGTGATGCCGCCGATGGGACAGCTCAAGCCGGTGAAGTACTCGCTGAGCACGTCCTCGGAGATGCCGACCGCCTGGAACAACTGGGCCCCGGTGTACGACGCCACCGTCGAAATGCCCATCTTGGACATGACTTTCAGCACACCCTTGCCGGCGGCCTTGATGTAGTTGCTGAGCGCCTTCTTGCGGTCGATGCCTTCGATGACGCCGCGATCGAGCATGTCCTCGATGGACTCGAACGCCATGTACGGGTTGATCGCCGCGGCGCCGAAGCCGACCAGCGCGGCCATGTGGTGGACCTCGCGGGCGTCCCCGCTCTCCACCACCAGCCCGACGTGGGTCCGGGTCCGGTCGCGCACCAGGTGATGGTGCACCCCCGCCACCGCGAGCAGCGAGGGGATGGGCGCCATCTGTTCGTCGGATTCACGGTCGGACAGGATGATCACCCGCGCGCCGTCAGCGATCGCCGCCGACGCCTGCGCCCGCACCTCCTCGAGCGCGGCAGCCAGCCCGGCGCCGCCCTCGGCGACGGGGTACAGGCAGCGAATCACCTTGGAGCGCAAGCCATGCGGGCGACCATTGACCTCGTCATCCGGGTCGAGGTTGATCAGCTTCGCCAGCTCCCGGTTGCGCAGAATCGGCTGCGGCAACGCGATCTGATGACACGAACGCTCGGTCGGCGTGAGCAGGTCGCGCTCGCCGCCGGTGGTGCCCTGCAGACTGGTCACCACCTCCTCGCGGATGGCGTCCAGCGGCGGGTTGGTCACCTGCGCGAAGAGCTGCTGGAAGTAGTCGTAGAGCATCCGGGGCCGCTGCGAGAGCACCGCGACCGGGGTGTCGGTGCCCATCGACCCGATCGGCTCGGCGCCGCTGCGGACCATCGGCGCGACCAGGAGGTTGAGTTCCTCGTAGGTATAGCCGAATATCTGCTGGCGCTTGACCAGTCGGTCATGGGGCATCCGCTTGTAGTTGCCCTGCGGCAGGTCGTCGAGCGGAACCAGGTTCCTGTCCAGCCATTCCTGGTACGGGTGCTCGGCGGCCAGCTCCGCCTTGATCTCCTCGTCGGAGACGATGCGGCCCTGCGCGGTGTCCACCAGGAACATGCGGCCGGGCTGCAACCGCATCCGGCGGACCACCTTGGCCGGGTCCAGGTCCAGCACGCCGGCCTCGGAAGCCATGACCACCAGGCCGTCTTCGGTGACCCAGATTCGCGAGGGGCGCAACCCATTACGGTCGAGCACGGCGCCGATGATGGTTCCGTCGGTGAACGTGATCGACGCCGGGCCGTCCCACGGCTCCATCAACGAGGCGTGGTACTGGTAGAACGCCCGTCGCGCGGGATCCATCGTCTCGTTGCGTTCCCAGGCCTCGGGAATCATCATCAACACCGCATGGGCCAGGCTGCGCCCGCCCAGGTGCAGAAGTTCGAGGGCCTCGTCGAAACGCGCGGTGTCGGACGCCCCCGGCGTACAGATCGGGAACAGCTTCTCGACGTCGGCCTCGGTCCCGAAAACGTCGGTCTTGATCAGCGCCTCGCGGGCGCGCATCCAGTTCTCGTTGCCGGTGACGGTGTTGATCTCACCGTTGTGCGCGACGCGGCGGAACGGGTGCGCCAGCGGCCACGACGGGAAGGTGTTCGTGGAGAACCGCGAGTGCACGATGCCCAGCGCGCTGGTCAACCGATCGTCTTGCAGGTCAAGGTAAAACGCCTTGAGCTGAGGTGTGGTCAGCATGCCCTTGTAGACCAGCGTCCGGCCGGAAAGGCTTGGGAAATAAACGGTTTCGCGACCGGGCCCGTCCTGGCCGGGGCCCTTGGTGCCCAGTTCGTGCTCGGCGCGCTTGCGCACCACGTAGGCGCGGCGCTCCAGCGTCATGCCGGATGCGCCGGCCATGAAGACCTGGCGGAAGGTGGGCATCGCGTCGCGGGACAGGGCGCCCAGCGACGAATCGTCGATGGGCACGTTGCGCCAGCCCAGCACCGTCAGGCCCTCGGCTTCGGCGATCTTCTCCACCGCGGCACAGGCCGCCGCGGCGTCCTTGGACGACTGCGGCAGGAACGCGATGCCGGTGGCGTAGCTGCCCTCCGCGGGCAATTCGAAGTCGACGACCTCGCGCAGAAAAGCGTCGGGGACCTGAAGCATGATGCCGGCGCCGTCACCACTGCGCGGTTCGGCGCCCTGGGCACCCCGGTGCTCGAGGTTGAGCAGGGCGGTGATTGCCTTGTCCACGATGTCGCGGCTACGGCGGCCGTGCATATCGACGACCATGGCAACCCCGCACGAGTCGTGCTCGAACGCGGGGTTGTATAACCCGACGCGCTTGGGCGTCATATGCACCTGACCCTTCACCTGTTCCGCGCGGCCGTTACCAGCGGCCCCGACGAGGTCGCACCCTTGAGGTTGCGGGCGAGAACCCCTTCGGTCTTGTCTCGATGGGCTGTGCCCCAGGCGGAGATGATCCTGTTAGGGATGCCCGTGCAGCTTTGAACGGCGGCCTGGAACCGGTCTCGACAAGTCGTAAAACGATATGACAATACCCGCCTGACATGCCAACTTCGTCAAGTCTAACCGGCAGTCGGCGGCGTCGTAAATTTCGCTGCTGCCATTGATCCCCGATTATGCCCACCACCCGTCCGGGGCCACGAATTCTTGCGGTAGCTGCGGGTCTGCCGGGAGGTCCGAGCCTGATGGACCCTCCCCCACAGAGTTTGCTGACGAGTGCGCCGGGCCGGTTGGCGAGGTTGCTGGGCGCCAATACCGGCGTGCTCAGCGCCCACCCAGGCGCATCGCGACCGCCCGTAGCCGTGTGGACCCGAGTTTGCAGGTTCGCGCACGTGGCGCGACAAGAGATACTGGACGGATCGGCCACCCCCGGCAATCTCGGGTTTTGACGGTGGCGATGATCACGTAAGGCGTTCGTTGCCGCCGGCCCACCGGCGCGACGATCACCACCCGGCACGCGAGGAGCCCATGAACGAGCGCGACGAATTCCTGCGGGACCGTCTGCAGCCCGAACGGCCGAGCACGCCCGCACCACACCCGTCCGGTCCCTCCCCGCAACAGCCCCCGCCGGCGCCCCAAGAGTCCCGGCCCGCCGCGGCTCCGGTCGCCCAGCGGCCCGCTCCCCCGCGCCCGCCGTCGGCTCCTCCCCCGCCCCCATCGGGCCGGGCGCCGGCGCCGCCGCAAGGCTGGTCGCCGCCCGCCCAGTCGGCCCCGCCCGCCCCGCCATCGTTCCGGCCGCCACCCCCGCAGCCGGGCCGGCCCACTCCTCCCGCGGCAGCCCCGCAGGCCCACCACCCGGGCCCCCCACCGGATTCGCAGCAGGGCGCCGGGGCGCTACCCGACCGCGGTTGGCGACGCGCCCTGCGGCTGGCCACTTTCGGCCTGATCAATCTGGGCCCCTCTCCCGTCCAACAACAGGAGGCCCAGTTCGAGGCGGCCATCCGGACCCGCCTGTACGGCAACTACAAGGTCGGGGTGCTGGGCAAGGGCGGCGTGGGAAAGACGTCGGTGGCCGCGAGCGTGGGCTCGCTGCTCGCCACTCTGCGCCGGCAAGACCACGTGGTGGCGATCGACGCCGACACGGCGTTCGGCCGGCTCAGCAGCCGAATCGATCCGGCGTCGACGGGCTCGTTCTGGGAGCTGACCGCCGACAAGAACCTTCGGTCCTTCGACGACGTGGTGGCGCGGTTGGGCCGTAACACCGCGGGCCTTCACGTGCTCGCCGGCGAACCCGCGTCGGGCCCGCGCCGGGTGCTCGATCCGGCGATATACCGGGAAGCCGCGCTGCGGCTGGACCGCCATTTCACGATCTCGGTCATCGACTGCGGTTCGACGATGGACTCGCCGCTCACCCAGGAAGTCCTGCGTGACCTGGATGCGCTGATCGTGGTGTCGTCGCCGTGGGCCGACGGCGCCTCCGCCGCGGCGCGGACGATGGAGTGGCTGACCGATCACGGCTTGACCACGCTGCTGCAGCGCAGCCTGGTGGTGCTCAACGATTCCGATGGGCATGCCGACAAACGCACCCGGGCCTTGCTCGCTCGCGAATTCACCGATCATGGCCGCCCGGTCATCGAGGTGCCGTTCGACCCCCACCTGCGGCCCGGTGGCGTGATCGACGTGGCCCACGAGATGGCGCCGGCCACGCGCCGCAAGTTCCTCGAGGTCACCGCGACCATCGCCGGCTACTTCGCGGCCCGTCCCGACGGCGCGAAAGACCCGGGCCCGACGAACAAGCGGGACTAGGCCCGCGCCGAAGGGTCGGCGATCGCCTCGATCTTGCGCACCCGGGATCCGTCGATCGTCAGCACGATGACGGCGAACAGGCGGCGCTCGCTGAAGGCCAGCAACACCGGTCCCCCGGCGGGACCGCTGACCAGGGTCACGTCCGGCCACAGGTAGCGCAACAGGTTGGTGGCCACGGCATCCGGTCCGTGGTTGATCTGTGGTGGCGGTGCCGGGTCCGCGAGGATCGTGCCCACGCCCCATACCGTCGGGTCCAGGACCGCGGCCAACCCATCCAGGTCACCGTTGGCGCATGCGGTGATGAACTTTTCGGTGACCAGCTGGTGCTCTGCCGGCACGACCTCGGTCAACTTCGGTTGTGCCGCATGGAATTTGGACCGTGCGCGCCGTGCCAGCTGGCGGCAGGTGCCGACCGGGCGGCCCACGGTCTCCGATATCGAGTCGAAGGGCACACCGAACACGTCGTGCAGCACGAAGGCGACCCGTTCAGCGGGACTGAGCCTGCGCAGCACTTCGAGCAGCGCGGTGCGGATCTCGTCATCGAGGGTGACCCGGTCGGCCGGGTCGAAGCGGCGCGGTGCCGGTTGTTCCTCGACGTCGCCGGGACGCTCGTAGCGGGCACGAGCCGAGCGCACCTGGTCGAGACAGAGTCGGCTCGCCACCACGGTCAGCCAGCCGCGGGCGTCCTCGATCTCGTCGGCGTCGGCGCGCGAGAACCGCAGAAAGGCCTCTTGCGCAATGTCTTCCGCCTCACCGATATCGCCCAGCATCTGATAGGCGAGGTTGACCAGGTACGGGCGGTGGCGGCGCCAGGCCTCGCTGACCTGGGCGCTGGCGGACGGCGACTGGTTCATGACTCTTCGACGATCTGCAGGGGCAAAAAGTTACCGGGTTCGCGATGTAACTTTCCCACCTTTTCCCCCGTCGTTTCTCCCAGTGCAAGAAGTTCACGGAAGGGACCCACTCATGACCATCGTCGTCACCGGGGCAACCGGCAACGTCGGACGCCCGCTCGTCAACGAACTGATCGCCGCCGGCGCAGGCGTTCGCGCGGTCACCCGGCAACCGGCGCCGGCCGGTTTTCCACGGGGCGTCAAGCTGTTCGGTTCGGCCACCGACGCGCTGTCGGGTGCCTCCGCGGTGTTCCTGAACTCGCGGGCGCTGGGCGGGCAGTTGGCAGACGTCGTGGCCCAATGCCGGCTAGAAGGAGTCACCAAGCTGGTCGCGCTGTCGGCGATCAACGCCGACGACGACGCCACCCGGCAGCCGTCCCGGTTTCGCGGCGACCGCAACAGGGAGGTCGAACGCCTGGCGATCGACTCCGGCCTCGCCTGGGTGAGCCTGCGGCCCACGGTGTTCGCGACGAATTTCGCGGGCATGTGGTCGGCGCAGATCCGTGCCGGCGACGTGGTTGCCGGGCCATACGCCGCCGCGTCGACCGCGCCGATCGTCGAGTCGGACATCGCGGGCGTCGCGGCGCACGCGTTGCTCACCGATGAGCTTGTCGGACAGCGGATCCCGCTGACCGGTCCACAGGCGTTCACCAACGCAGAGCTGGTCGAGGTCATCGGCGGTGTCCTGGGCCGGGCGCTGCAGTATCGCGAGATCCCCGCCGAGGCCGTGCGGCAACGATTCATCGGGCTGGGGTTCGGCGCCGGATTCGCCGACGCCTACATCGCCATGCTCGCCGAGACCCTCGACAAGCCCGCCCTGGTCACAGGCGATGTGGCGAAAATCCTCGGCCGCCCGCCAGTTCCGTTCGCGCACTGGGTTTCCGAGCACCGCGGCGTGTTCGACAACGAGAAAGTAGGAATCTGAAGATGACCGATCCGCGTCCCCCGCGCTACCTCAAGCCGATGAACAAGTTCATGATGGCGGTGCAACGGCTCGGGATTCCGACCGGGCCCGCGATGGTGCTCACCGTGCCGGGCCGCAAGTCGGGTCACCCGCGCAGCACCCCGATGACGCCCTTCCACTTCGAAGGCGGCCTCTACGTGGTGGCCGGCTATCCCGGCGCCGACTGGGCGGCCAACGCCCGGGCCGCGGGCGCGGGCACGCTCACCCGTGGCCGACGGTCGCGTCCCGTCCGGATCGTCGAGCTGTCCGCCAACGAGGCCCGGCCGGTGCTGCGGGCGTTCCCCACCGAAGTTCCGGTCGGCGTGGCGTTTGCGAAACGGTCGGGGATGGTGCGCGACGGCACGGCCGACGAATTCGAAGCGCTGGCGGGCCGGCTGGCCGTGTTCCGCTTCGAGCCCGCGTAACCGTCACCAGACGATGGCCGCCATGTCGCGGTTGTCCGAACATACGCTGCGCACCGCGGCCTGCAGGTCGGCCGCGGTGATGATCTGCAGATCCTCCACCGTCACCGGCTGACCCGCCCGCTTTTGCGCGACCACTCGGGTGTCGCGAAAGCCCTCGGCACGTTCGACAACGTTGCGGGCGAACCTGCCGTTCTGCATGGCGTCGATGCCGTGCTGGCCGCCGGGAGTGGTGTAGTTGCGGATGGTCGTCGCCGCGTCCAGGAAGGATTCGCGCGCGCCGTCATCGAGCAGGCTCGCGCGCGGGGTGGCGTAGCGGTGCGCGATCTCGACGATCTCGGCCGGCGAGTAGGACTCGAAGCGGAGCTTGCGGTTGAACCGGCCGGCCAGACCCGGGTTCACGGTAAGGAACGCATCCACCTGGTCTTCGTAACCCGCGCCGATGAAACAGAAGTCGAATCGGTGCACTTCCAAGGCGACCAGCAGCTGGTTGACGGCCTCCATGCCGATCATGTCGGGTGTGCCATCCTGATGGCGCTCGATCAGCGAATAGAACTCGTCCATGAAAATGATTCGCCCGAGCGACTTTTCGATCAGTTCGTTGGTCTTGGGGCCCGACTCGCCGATGAAGTGGCCGCAGAAATCCGAACGCCGCACCTCCCGGATCTCAGGGTGCCGCACGATTCCCATGCCGGCATAGATCTTGCCCAGGGCCTCGGCGGTGGTCGTCTTACCGGTACCGGGCGGCCCGACCAGCAGCATGTGGTTGGTCTGCCCCTCCACCGGCAGGCCATGCTCGAGCCGCATTGTCCGGACTTCGAGTTGGTCTTCCAGCGCGGCGACCGCTTCCTTGACCGCGGCCAGTCCGACCTGTTTGGCCAACAGCTTTCGCCCCTCGGCCAACAGCTCGGCGCGCCGGTCGTTGGCGGCGTCGTCCTCGAGTTCGTCGCGGCTCTTGGCCGAGGAGGCGTCCCAGCGGTCGGTCCTGCGGTTGATGGTCTGTTCGTCGGTCACGACCAGTTGCAGGTTCGGGTCGGCCAGCGCTTCTTTGGCCGCCTCGGTCAGGACCCCGTTGATGGTGGCCTTGGACAGCCAGACCTGGGCTCTGTCCTCCTCGCGCAGCTGCCGGTGCACCATCCCCCGCACGTAGGCCAGATCGGCGACGAGCAGCGGGATGTCGGCCGGGCCGATCGAGGCCGTCAGCACATCCGAGTCGAAGCGCGACGACGACTGGGTGTGCCCGATCACGTCGACGCGGTCCAGCCAGTCCAGGGCGACCCGGCCCTGCCCGAGGTGGGCGGCGGCGTGAGCGGCCAGCGCGCAAATCGACGCTGTCACAGCCGACATCACGATGGCATGCGCGGGCAGCTCCTCGGCGGCGGCCAGCAGCACGTCCGGCCAGCGTTGCGTGCGGTACATCAAAAACGTCCGGGCCAACTGGTGCCACTGGTAGTTGGTCCACGAGTCGAGCAGGTCAGGGTTGGCCAGCAGCTTGTCCGCCTCGGCGTACTCACCGGCGATCGTCAACGCGGACGACAACGCCAGCCCGACCTGTGATGCGTCGGTGACAGTGATGCCGATGTAGGGACCGAGCTGGATCTCCGCGGCCAGTGTCTGCCCGATGCGCGTGGTTTCGCGGTGCAGCCACTCGCTGCTGGCGTAGAGCTGCCGCAACGAGGCCAGGTCGTGGTCGCCGCACGCGATGCGCCCCAGCCACGCGTCGGCCATCGACTTGTCGGCGTCGGTGGCAGCAACGAACTCGGGTAACGCCGCCGCGCGACCCTGCCGGCTCTTGATCGCCATGGCACGGTCGAAATGCCTTCGGGCTGTTTGTAAATCACCCATCGCGTCCCCCGTCTCGAGCGCCGTGGCCACGAGCGCCGAGGTTGCGGGCAGCCACCTTGCGCGGCTTCGCGCTGTCGCCGCCACCGGTACGTGCGCTCATCACACTGTGCCTCAAACTCGCCTTGCCGACCCGCTATATGCCGACCGACATGCCTACCGGCTCGAGACTGACGTAGCGGTTCTCGGCGCGGAACATGTCCATCTCGACAAGCCAATCCTGTCCTGCTGCACTGACGTTCACCACCGCCGGGCTGATCTGCTCGATGATCACCTCGAAGCCGTGCCGTTGCCCCTCGGAAAGCCTGGCCCCCGCGGGTGCCACGGTGATCACGGTCGCAGGCCGCGGAGTGGGTGAGATCGCAGCCTCGATGCCTCCGGCTTCGGCCGCGCCAAAGGCGTTGCCCCGTCGCGCAGCGTACTCGACGACGCTCACGGTGGTCCGCGGTGCGGGACGCGAGCTGCTCACGACGCTGATCTCCGGCATGCGCACGCTGACCCAGCGCGACATGTCGCGGGTGTGCACGCAGACCCGCTCGCCGGCGCCGGCGGTGCGGATCACGAGCCGCTTGGCGATCGGGTCGTCCGCCGCCACGAACACGCGCGACAACTCGCCGGCGTCGGTAACCGGCATCAGCAGCCGATCGCCGTTGCTCAGTTTGCCGATCAGGACGCCCGACGGTCCGATCTCGGTGACGAGTTGCGGGGGAAGCGGGCTGCGCCGAATGCCCCGCAGGTGCGGAAGGGGACCGCACATGTTCGCGGCCGCGGCTGCCGCCTGCTCGCCGTTGAGCCGGCGCAAAATCACGCTGGGTGGCGTCGGTGCGGGCGTCGGGGTGCGCACGGTGATCGTCGCGGTGCATTCGGAGTTCGGGAACACCGTGACGTTCTGGATGACCTCGTCGGCGCGCAGCGTCCACGCCTGCGAGAGATTGCGCGACGTGATCGCATCGGCCGGGTATGCGTAAGTGGTCATCCAGCCCGCTTCTCCGCGGATGGCCTTCCATCGCTGCACATTTCCCGACACCGCGTCGCGCCCGAGCCGGCGATCGAGCTCGACGAGGTCGGTGGCGGTGGCCACCTTCGCCCGCAATCCTTGGCAGCGCAACAACCCGGCGATGCGCTGTGCGACCGAAATAGCCGCCGCGCCAACGGTCGTGCGCCAGAAAAGGGCTTGGGCATTGTCGATCACCGCCAGCCGCATGATCAGCCACGTCTCGCGCCGGCCCGCGTAGGGCGGCGTTCCGATCTCCGAGTCGTACACCCGCGGAAAGTCTCCGGTGGTGCCGTGCCGGGAACCGATGGTGACAACGCTGATCGAGTCGAGTTGCAGGCCCAGGGCCTGGTGCAGCATCGGCACCAATTCGACGATGTCGAGCACGTTTTCGGTCTCGACCGTCACCGAGCCGGTCACCATGGTCGCGCGGTGCGCCCTGCCGAGTAGCTGCACCGCCACCACGGCGACGCCGTCTTGCACGCGCACGCCCCCACCGGATCGGTTGTTCGCCACGGTGATCGGGGCGGTCCAGTCGATCGGACGCCGGCCGCGCCGCCACAGGACGGCCCACGACCACGCCGGCTGCCCCCACCACCGCACGAAGACGAGCGCGATACCCACCACCACCGCGAGGGCCGCGCCGATGTAACCACCCACCAGCCACGCCGCGAGCGCGAGAACGAACACCGTCCACACGCCGACCACCCGCCGATTACTGCCGCGGCTGAACCCGGTCAGGTCGGGCCTCATCGCGCCCTCCGCAACCGCGCCGAGATCGCGAACACGAGCACACCGGCGGCCACGATTCCCAGGAATCCGATGGCGATGTTGCGCGCCCGGTGGTCGGGCGGCGGGGGCGGCGCTGCCGGGGTGATGACCCGGCTTTGAGCGCCCGGTGGCATCCGCTCGCCCGGCGGGATGTTGAAGGTCAACGCGGCGACCGGGTCCACCAACCCGTACCCGACCTTATTGTCAACGCCCGCAGGCGGATTGTGTGCCGACTGCACGATCCGGTTGATCACCTGATGCGCGCTGAGGTCGGGGAATTTCGCCCGCACCAACGCCGCGACGCCACTGACGTAGGCCGCCGAGAAACTGGTTCCCCAGAACGGCATGTTCTTCTCGCCCGGCCGCGACGGCGGATACGCGTTGACCGGGCCGCCCCCTTGCGGCGAGAGGCCCATGATGTGCGTTCCCGGCGCGGCCACACCAACCCAGGGACCCGACATGCTCTTGTCGAGCGGGGCGCCGCTGGCATCTACCGCGCCCACCGACAGGACGTAGTCGGAGAACCACGACGGCGCCGAGACGATCTTGACCTGATGCCAGTCCCGGGGATCCGACGGATCCAGCGGGTCATAGGTCGGATTGTTGTTACAGCCGGCTTCCCCGTCGTTGCCCGCGGCCGCGACGATCACCGCGTCCTTCGCGGTGGCCGCGTACCAGAGCGCCGCCCCCAGCGCTCGCTGATCGGCCGTGGAGGCGGCGGGCAGGCACGAGGTCACCGAAACGTTGATCACCTTGGCGCCCATGTTCGCGGCGTGAACCACCGCGCGCGCAACCGAATTCAGCGTTCCCGCCTTGACCTTCTCGTCCGAGTAGGGATCTCCGGGCGGCGGGTTGACCGGTTCGAAGGCGCGTGACGATTGCCGGATCGAGATGATGATGGCGTGCGGGGCCACCCCGACCACTCCGTCGGGCGCTCCGGGGGGAAGCGGCGGCACCGCGGGTTCGTCCTCGGTTTGCGGATCGGCGGGACCGTTCGATGCGGCGGTGGCGCCGCCTCCCTCCGGCGGCGGGGGCGGCGGAGGTGGTGGCGGAGGCGGAAGGACCTGGGTGATGGTCACCGGCGGCGGCGGGGGCGGGGGTGCCACCGGGGGTGGTACCTCGACCGGTGGGGGTGGTGCGCCGGCGGCCGGCGGTGGACCGGCCGGCGGAGGGAACGCCGGAGTAGCGGGCATCGGCCGGGGCATCGGCAAAATCCCTTGCGGCGCAGCTCCGATGATCGAGCTGACGATCGTGCCGTGGGCGTCGCAATCCGACAGGCCGTCCTCGCCCATGATGTAGTCGCCACCCGGCACCACCGGTAACCGCGGATTCGGCGAGACCCCGGTGTCGATGACCGCCACGGGCACGCCGTTGCCGGTGCTGTATTGCCATGCCTTCGTGATGTTCAGCAAGTTGAAGCCCGGGGCCATCTGCGCCACATCGGGATTCCTCACGGTGATCGGAGTCGAGCAGCTGTTGGCGCGGCGCATCGGCTGGTCGGGTCTCGGCGGCCCGTCCGGTGGAACCATCCCCGGGTCCACCGAGGGTGGTGTAATGGCAAGTGCGGCAGGGATATCGGCTGACATCGCGACCAGGGTGACGGCGGCGGCGACCGCCGCGACCCTTTTCAGTGGCGAATCCACGTGAAGAGCCCTCCCAAGGCCGCCGCGGCTGGAAGCAATACGATGAATGCGAGCACTTCCACCCATTCCACCGTCAACCGGATGAACGGCCGAAACCTCATGGTCGGCACCAAAAGCGCTGCGGCCAAACCCAACGCGGCGAAGATCGTCACGGTCACCACCGGCCACATCAAGCCGGTCATCGCATCTTTCGGTGCGGCGACGGCGTACTTGACCACACCCGCGCACACCGCGGCCGATGCCCCACACACGAGCGCGATGGCCTGATATTTGGCGGCGAATCCGCGCCCCTGCGTGAGGAAGATGCCCACCACCAGCCCCGCGACCACCAGCGCCAACCACGCCCATTGGCGTCCGGGCGTCAACACGCCCCATACCGCGGCGGGCAACACTATCGACACGCCCGCGCACAGGCCGACCTGGACCGCATTGACCAACCGCGCCGAGGCGGCGATCGCGGCGCCGCGCGCGGTGATGTCGGTCAGTTCGTTGTCCTCGTCCTCGGATTCGTCCTCGCTGACCGGAGCAACCGTGTCGACGGGCATCCCCTCGCGCCGAGCGAACAAGTCCCGACCGGTGATCGATCCGAAGTGCGGCGGCCGTACCCGCGCCACCCACAGCGCGATCAGTGGGGCCATCCGGACCAGGACAAGCAATCCGACCAACACGCAGACCGCCAGCACCTGAGCCGAAGCCGGCCGGAACATGCGGACCGCGGCGACGGCGGCCAGGATCCCGCAGACCGTCACCACCGCGGTGACCACCGCTGTCTGCCAACGGTTTCGCGCCGTCACCGCGATGGCGATGGCGCCCAGGATCACCACGACGGCGCCGATCAGCCCATGGGCGGCGCCGAGCACGCCGGGTGGCGCGCACGCACCGGCGGTCGCCAGCGACAACACCGCCAGCCACGCGAACCCACCGAACAGGTCGCGCCGTCCCCGCCACCCGCTTCGCACCACCAGCGTGGCAACCCCGAGCAAGACGCCGACGGCGCCGGACACCGCTGCCGGGATGGGGCCGTCGGTGAATGTCCGCGCCCGCAGCGTCAATGCCACGGCAACCGCGACTGCCATCGCGATCACCGCGACCGCGGTGTGCGCC
This sequence comes from Mycobacterium sp. NGS11, assembly GCF_059813315.1. Lineage (NCBI taxonomy): Bacteria > Bacillati > Actinomycetota > Actinomycetes > Mycobacteriales > Mycobacteriaceae > Mycobacterium > Mycobacterium sp. NGS11. Next base: position 277,001 of record NZ_JCALEJ010000005.1, on the reverse strand, counting down.
GCCGCCAGCGGCGTCACCGGCGCGAACATCCGATCGCCACCGTCGCGGCCCAGCCATTTGCCCATCGCCGCCAACCCTGTTGACAGCGATTCGTATTGCGGTTCGAACGACTCACCGTCGACCCGCGGCACCAGCACCAGGGTGTCGCCGTCCTGGACGCCGAGCTCGTCGAGGCTCTTGTTGATGTCGAGCCGAACCCCGTTGATCTTGTGGAGTTCGTAGCTGCCCGCGGGCAATGCGATGCCCTCGAAACCTTTGCGCTTGAGGTCGGCGTCGAAAAGCTCCACCATTCCCTCGAAGAATCCCTCCATCGGGATTGCGGCCGGGAACACCTGGGAACACAGATGCTTCTCGTATGAAATGTTGACCGCACAACGCGCCGGGAAAGCGACCTTATGCGGCGCTGTCACGGCACCGACCGCTCGGCGTCAGGAATGTATTTGTCCGCCAGCCCGGCGGTGATTTCGAAGAGGCGCAGTCGCGACTTCTTTTTCAGCTCGTGAACCGTGTCGATGATGCCGCCTTTGGCGAGGTGGGGATCGAACGGCAGCACTTCGACCGTCGCCCCGACCTTGGTGAAGCGCTCGGTCAAGTAAGCCAGCGCGTCCTTATCGGTGATCTGGTCGGTGTGGTTCACAATCACGGTGCTGCGCGAGACCAACTCGTGATAACCCTGCGAACGCAGGTAATCCACCGCGCGCAGCACCGGGCGCGACCGGTCCGCGGTGATTCCGGAGACGAACACGAGAGTGTCGGTGTTTTCCAGTACCGGCTTCATCACCTCGTGTTCGAGGTCCGGGGAGGTGTCGACGATCATCACCGTGTGGGTGCGTCGCAGGCGGGAAAGCACCCCGGAGAACATCGCGGGCACCAACGGCCTGGGCTGGTCGGAAGTCCGGTTTCCAGCCAGGACGTCAAGGCCGATGACGTTCTGGCCTAAGTGTTCTCGAATATCCGCGTATCCCTGGACATCGGTGTCGTTGATGATGGCGGTGTAGTCCCCGGGCGGGGACTCGTCGATGCGGTCGGCCAACGTGCCGAAACCCGGGACGGCGTCGATCGCAATCACGTTCTGCGGGCGGCATTCCCGGAACACACCCCCGAGGCACGCGACGAGCGTCGTCACGCCCACGCCGCCCTTGCCGGAGACGACCGTGATGACGTACTGCCGTCGAATATGCCGCCGGATACGATTCTGCAAATCGCGATAGTGCCGTTCCCGCGGCGACTCGCCCGGATTTATTTTGTGAAAAGATATGGAGTAAATGAATTTCCGCCAGCCCGATCCGGGTGGAATTTTCCGCGGCGCGGCCAGATCGGTAATACGCATTGTGTCGGATACCGAATCCGGGAAGTTGCTGGCCCCGGACGGATCCCCCCGTCTGAGCGCACCTTCGTCCGACATATTCGGGTCATTCCAAGGGCTCGTCACGACGCGATGCTAACACGGTTGCCGAAACCGCGTTTACCCCGTTCAAAAACCTTGCAAGTACGACAGATGTTGCTATTCCAAGACTTTGGCTACTAACTGACTTTCGTCAGTTCGCTTCCGTCGCGCCCCTTACGTTTTGCTTCCCCATGGCAAAGCGCAGCGTCACACGACTCGCCGATACGAGTGCCACTCGTCGCCGGCGGGCAATCGGCGGATCAGCCGTTGAATCGCGCCGCCGATGTCCGTGCGCGAGCCGGGCGAGAGGATCTGGTATTGACGCTGCCCCGAGGTGACGCTTTCGATGCAGATCCGCCCCGCCGGGGTGTCGACGATGGACACCGTCGAGTCGCCGACGGCTATCCGCGCCAATTCGTCCGGCCCCACGCCGGCCTGCAACCCGACGATGTTCGCGTGCGCGGACCGCGCCGGATCGGCGGCCGTCAGGACCATCTGCAGCTGGTCAGCGTCGAGGCGCTGCTCGAGCAGGAATGCTCGCAGGCTGGCGGTGTCGCGCACCGAGCTCAGCAACTGCTCGGTGTCCAGCGTGACCGGCTTCAGCGGCGCCGCCTCGGCCACGCCGCACAGCCGCTCGATCTGACCCACCAGCAGGTCGCTGGCCGACGCTTCATTGCCGGCCGTTCCCGCGGGATACAACCGCACCATGTCCCCGTGGCGTTCCAAGACCACCCACCACGTCGCGAAGCGGCAAATGGATGCGCGCGTCGGCTCCCGACCCGGTACCCCGATCATCACCAGCAGTCCGAGGTCTCGTCGCAACAGGACCGTCAGCCATTCCCGAATCATCGGGTCGACGTTGCCGGCCTCATCGAGCGCACCGGCGGCCACCAGCTCGGCGGCCGCGGGATGGTTCCTGGCGCGCTCGGGGGTGTCCAGGCGCGGCAGCATCGGCCGCAGCCCCAATTCAGGGCAGGTTTGCTCGACCCCGGTGACCGCCTGCAACACCCATAAGCCGTCCACCGTCGTTGTCAGCATCTCGCCTCATCGTCACTGGATGAATCGGCCGACCCGTGAACAGGAGACCAAAGGTGGGGCACACGCGCCCGGGGCAGCCGCCCCACCTTCGCTTGGTCGGATGGACTCAGAACAGACCGGCGATGTGCTGGTCGGTGCTGAGCGCGTTGTCCAGCACGTGGGACGTCGTCACGCCGTGCTGGCGGATGGTGTCGATGAGGCCTTGCAGCCCGGACAGCATCTGCGCCTGCGCCTCGAAGAAGCCCGATGCGCCGTGGCCGGCGAAAAATTCCTGGAGGGCGTGCGTGCGGTTGGAGGTGTCGTCGAAAATCGACTGCAACTGGCCCGCGCGGGAGGCGACGTCGGTGGCGAAGTCCGCGACGGCTCCCGGGTTATAGGTGATCGGGTCGGACATTGTGAGTTCCTTTCAAAAGACCATTGATGGAATTGCGACTGAGTGGATGCTTAGGAGCCGTGGCCGCCGAATAGCGCGCTGAAGGCGTGCGAAGAATCGGCCTCGTGGCCTTCCATCAGGGCCGCCGCCTTCGTAAGACCTTCGGCCAGACGCGTGCCGCCGGTCAAAACCTTGTTCAAGTCGTTCTGAACTTCGATGGCCGTCGCGTGTGACGCCGTCACCGCCGAGCCAGACCAGGTGGACGGATTCATCACGTTCTCCTGATTCGCGACGTATCCCTGGCCAATCCCGATCGCGTGCTCCATGTTCGCCTGAATGGCGTTGGAAGCATCGCGAAGCATTTGCGGTGTTACTTTGATTGTCACGGAATTCTCCTTCTCCGGTGGGCCGCCCCCCGTGTGGGCATGAAGCGAAGTGTATGGCGGCTAATTGGACCTGTCGATTCACCTTTCACCAGTGGTTCACACTCGGGCGTCGACGACTCGCACGGTCGTGGGCTGGTCGGCTTTGTCACGCGAGCCGCGGTCGCTTCCCGCCCCGTGACCCACGGGCATACCGCCCATCGGGGCACCGCCCATCGACGTCGTCTGCGGTCGCATGGCCTCGGCGCCCAATGCCCCGGCCGGCCGCAGCCCTACCGGCCGGCCGCCGGTCGCGGGGGCGGAGGCGCGGGCCGGGCGGGGGTAACTGGTTGGGGGCCTGCCGGCGCCCCCCAGGGGCGCGCCGCCGCCGGCCCCCGCCTCCGCCGCGGACAGTCCGGTGGTCGCCGAGACCGCCGAGACGGCAGGCGCCGCTCCGCCCATGCCCATGGCGCCGGGATTGGCGAACATGCCCATCAGCGGCTGAATCATCTGCATCGGCGCCTGCATCATCTGCATCGGGGCCTGCATCACCTGCGGGACCGCTCCCATCAGTTGCTGCGCCGGCTGCATCAGCGTGCTGGCCTGGCTCATGAAGTCCTGCCCACCCGAGGCGGCCTGACCGGCCCCCTGCGTCCCGGTCTGGGCGCCCTGGAAGGCGGCGCGCATGCCGTCGCCGGCCCCCTGCTCCGCCGCCGACTCGCCGACCGCCGCCGCCGCTTGCGCGGGCGCGGCCGGCGATGCGCCCATGGATGCGATCGGCGGAGGGATGGTGAGGCTTTGCGACAGGGCCGTCAGGATCGTTCCGTAGCTGGCGCCGACCGCGGAGTTGTTCGGCCACATCGACCCGAAGTATTCGAGCTCCAGCGACGTGATGCGTGGGGTCAACGCGCCGAGGACCAGCGGGTTGATGCCGTAGTCGGCGGCGGTCTCGGTGCGGTTGCCGATGCATTCGGGAGCGGGGCGCATCGAGCCGTACGCCATCTGGTACGCCGAGACCGCAGTCGACACCACCGCCGGCTTGACGTCGACCCAGCCGGCCAGCCCGTGCAGCGACGCGTTCAGCGCGGTCGCGTTCGCAGCCGAGGCCAACGAACCCGAGCCCGTCCAGCTCGCCGACGTCGCGACGGTGTTGATCGTTGACGCGATGCTGGAGCCGTGATGGGTGGCCGCCAAGGCAGTCCAGGCGGCCTGGTTCGCCAGGTGGGTGATGACGCCGGCCCCCGCCTTGAGCAGCATGTCGTTTTCCTCAGGCGTACGCGCAGCCCATCCCGGATCGGCCATGCGTACTTCCCCCCTTAATGCCTCGCTGGGAACCTGGTGACTAAGCCCCGATTGCCATCGTCAAGCTGCGCATGAGCTCGGTGACGACGTACGTGCTCGAGGCGATGCTCTGCGTGCCGGCGAACAGGCCGCGCTGGGCGGCGTGCTCAGACACTACGCCCAGGTAGCTGCCGCCGCAGGCGTTAAGCGCCGCCGCGAACATGGCCGAGTCCGGATCGCCGCCCATCGGCAGCACACCGAGCAGAACGGGCGCGGCAGCCGATGCCGCTGCCTCGGTCTCCGCGCTGATCGCCGTCTCGGCGCCGGCCGACGCCAGCACCGCCTCTGACTGCACCGACGTGACAGGACCCATGACTTCCCTCCGAACGCTCAACCCAAATCGGGGTGCTTGGGGCCATAGTGTAATGGGATTTCGGTGATCGTGTTATTCACTCCGGTCGGGACCGGCTTAGGCCGCAGGATTTTGTTTAGCGGCGCCGGCCCCAAGCGTGAAAGTACTGGATTACCAAAAGGAGTCGGTGATAACCTCAGCCGCCTCTCAGGACTCGGCTGTCACAAAGGCACCTCCGTTACCTGGTGCGCCCGGGTCACGGCCTTTGCGAGCGTCGCGGAAGGCGACGGCATAACGCTGCGAGTTTGATGCCGAATGTCCCTACGAAAAGGCCGCTGGTAATTGCGGGGCTATTGCCGAAGATCGGCGTAGCCAATGCCCGGGGCGCGCCTGTTTTTCGGCGTCCCGATCGGAACCTTTTCGGGCTGAAATAATGGCGGCGCCCAGCTATCCGCCGCTATGCCGGACCGCGCCCATCGCCGGCCAGCCGCAACAACAACCGGGTGCCTCCGAGCGGACTGGTGTGCAATGCCGCTGTGCCGCCGTGCAATTCGGCCTGTTGGGCGACCAGCGCCAAGCCCAGCCCCGAGCCCGACCGGGACGCCGTCGAGCCTCGGGTGAACCGTTCGAAGACGGTGGCGCGTTCGCATTCCGGGACGCCGGTGCCGTCGTCGTCGATGGTGATCTCGACGCCCTCGCCGGAACTGCCAACGGCCAGCAGGATTTTGCGGGCATTCCCATGCTTGACGGCGTTGGCGAGCGCGTTGTCGATGACTAGCCGCAGCCCGGTGGGCAATCCGATCATCAGCACTGTCGGCGAGGGCACCAGCGACACGTCCACGTCGGGGTAGATGCGGAGTGCGTCGTGCGCGGCACGGTCCAACAGCTCGGTGATGTCGAACGGGACGAAATCGTCGACGGTCGTCAGCTCACCCTGGGCCAGCCGCTCGAGCGCGGTCAGTGTCGCCTCGATGCGGCTCTGGGTGCGAATGACGTCGCCGATGACCTCGTGACGCTGCTCGAGCGGCAGATCCAGGGTGGACAGCACCTCCAGGTTGGTGCGCATGGCGGTCAACGGGGTGCGCAGCTCGTGGGAGGCGACCGCGGCGAAGTCGCGGGCCGATTCGAGCGCGGCCTTGGTGCGCTGCTGCTCCTTGCCGATGCGGGCCAGCATTCCCTCGACCGCTTCGGCGATCTCCACGGCCTCGCGCACGCCGCGAACCTGAACCTCGTCGGGGCTCGACTGGGCGTTGATCGCGCGGGCCTGTTGGGCCAGCAGCAGGAATGGATTGACCATGATCAACGAGATCACCCAGCCCACGACGACGGTGCCGCCGATCACGCTGGCACAGATCAGCAGCACCCGTAGGTGCAGTTCGTTGATCCGGTGCTGAGCTTCGGCCAGCGGAGCGGCCAGCGCGATGGAGGCGGGGCCCGCCGTGAAGGTGCGGACGCGGTACTGCACCCCGTTGATGGTGGTGTTGGCGTAGCCGTCGGGAAGCCGGGGCAACACGATGCTGTTGGGCACCGACACGGTCACGCCGCCGATGCGGGCGGTGCGCACCAGATTGCCATCCGGCGCGGGGCGGTCCGGGCTGGTGTGCTCCGCGTTGTTGAGCAGGCTGCTGATGTCACCCAGGCTGCTGACCGAATCGAGCCGCCGATCGAGCTGGCTGTATTGATCGTTGGTCACCCCCACCCACACCCAGGTGCCCAGCAGCACAACGAGGGTCATCACCGATATGGCGGCGACGATGACGATCGTGCGCAGCGACAGCACCCGCATGGGCAGCTGCACGCGCGGTAGGACGCGGATGTCAGGCTCCTTCGGTGGGTGCTGATCGTTGGTCAACCAACCTGAGTACAACCCTCACAGCAGTACCGGTCCGGCGCGATCAAGCGCGGTGGCGTTTCGCAAGAATTTAACGCCAGCCGCCTCGCCACCTCCTCCGCCACGTGCTTGAACCCGCCCGATTTTGCCGTGACCAGGGTGAGTGAGTACTCTCTCACCATGCTCGCCTCCGGCCGTGACCGATTGCTGTCGGCGGCGCTGCGGCTCTTTGCCGCCAAGGGCTACGCGGCGACGTCGGTGGCCGACATCCAGCGGGAATCGGGCCTGGCGCCCGGCTCGGGCGCGCTCTACAAGCACTTCGGCTCCAAGCGCGAGCTTCTCGAGGCGGCGGTGGCGCACCGCATCGACAGCATCGTGGCCGCGCGAGAGGAATACGACGCTGGACAACCGGGCAGCGTTGAGCGGGCGGTGCGCATCGCCGGCGAGCTGATCTGGAGCAACCTCAAACAGAGCGAAGATCTGCTCAAGGTCATGCTGCGTGAACCCGACGAGCTCGGCGATCTCGACGAAAAAACGTGGCAGGTCATCACCGACAACGCCTACCAACGCTTCGCCGACGAACTGTCGGCATTAAACCGGTCCGGCCGCACCAGCATTCCCGATCCCGAGGCGGCCGCGGCGGTCGCGATCGGGTCGCTGTCGTACGCCGCGACTCTGCAGGCCCTCACCGGCCGCCTGCCCGGAAACACCGGTGAAGAGCGATATTTCGAGGCGTGGGTCAACCAAACGGTCAGCGTTCTCAACCAATACCGAAACCGTTAATACGCAACCTATTTCAGGAGCACAGCTGTGACATTTTCACTGCAACTGTCCGACGACGTGATCGAGGTGCGCGACTGGGTGCACAAGTTCGCGGCCGACATCATCCGGCCGGCCGCGGCCGAGTGGGACGAACGGGAGGAAACGCCGTGGCCGGTGATCCAGGAAGCCGCAAAGGTCGGCCTGTATTCCCCCGACTTCTTCGCGCAGCAGGCGGCCGAGCCCACCGGCCTGGGCATGCTGACCGCGTTCGAGGAGATGTTCTGGGGTGACGCGGGCATCGCGCTGTCCATCATGGGCACCGGCCTGGCCGCAGCGGCGTTGGCGGGCAACGGAACTCCCGAACAGCTGGGGCGCTGGCTGCCCGAAATGTTCGGTACGGCCGACGAGCCCAAGCTCGGCGCCTTCTGCTCGTCGGAGCCCGACGCGGGTTCTGATGTCGGCGGCATCCGCACCCGCGCTCGCTTCGACGAGGCGACCAACGAGTGGGTGCTCAACGGCACCAAGACCTGGGCCACCAACGGCGGCATCGCCAACGTGCACATCGTGGTGGCCTCCGTCTATCCCGAACTCGGCACCCGCGGGCAGGCGAGCTTCGTCATCGGGCCGGACACCAAAGGTCTTGCGCAGGGCCAGAAATTCAAGAAGCACGGCATTCGGGCGTCGCACACCGCCGAGGTGGTGCTCGACAACGTCCGCCTGCCCGAGGACGCCATCCTCGGCGGCCGGGAGAAGTTCGAGGCGCGGATCGCCCGGGTCAAGTCCGGTGCCTCCACGGGTGGCCAGGCGGCCATGAAGACCTTCGAGCGCACCCGGCCCACCGTCGGGGCGATGGCCGTCGGCGTGGCGCGGGCCGCTTACGAGTACGCACTCGACTATGCCTGCCAGCGTGAGCAATTCGGCCGCAAGATCGGCGAATTCCAAGCGGTGGCGTTCAAGCTGGCGGACATGAAGAGCCGCATCGACGCGGCCCGCCTGCTGGTGTGGCGGGCCGGCTGGATGGCGCGCAACAACCAGAACTTCGACTCGGCGGAGGGCTCGATGGCCAAGCTGGTCGCGAGCGAGGCCGCGGTCTACGTCACCGACGAGGCCATCCAGATCCTTGGTGGCAACGGCTACACCCGCGACTACCCCGTGGAGCGCATGCACCGCGACGCCAAGATCTTCACGATCTTCGAGGGCACCAGCGAGATCCAGCGGTTGGTGATTTCGCGGGCGGTGACCGGGCTGCCGATCCGTTAGCAGGCGCGCAATTCGGGTGACCCCACGCGCAGGGCGCGTCATGATGGCCGAATGACCACCGAGGTCCGGGTCCTGGACACCGACGACGACCTCGTCGCCGCGGCTCAACTGTTCCGCACCGCGATGGTGGGCCTGCCGCCCGTGCAGAACCTGCCGCCCCGCCAGATCACCAAGCTGTTCGAGCCCGGGCGCACCGTCGGCGCGTTCGTCGACGGACTACTCGTCGGCACCGCGGATGCTGTGACGAGCAGCCTGACACTTCCCGGCGGAGCCGCCGTGGGCCACGCCGCGATAACCCACATCGGCGTCTTGCCGTCGTTCACCCGGCGGGGGGTCGCCACCGAATTGATCCGTCACCAGCTCCGCGACGTCGCGGCGCGTGGCGAGGTCGTCGCGTCGCTGCGGGCGTCGGAGGCCACCATCTATGAGCGGTATGGCTACGGGGTGGCGAGTCGCTTCCAGAGCGTGGAGGTTACGACCGCGCGGGCGGCGTTTCGCCCCGGGGTCGGCCCGGGTGGCCCGGTGCGGTTGCTCGGCACGGCCGAAGTCTGGGACATTTTGCCCCGCGTCTACGACGCCAACCGCCCGTCGCGTCCCGGAACCATCGACCGCCCTGGGGTGTGGTGGGAGAGCGCGCGGCGCCGAGCCGAATCCTCCTCGGGGGCTTGGTATGTCGCCGCACATGGCGAACCGGGCGCCGAGACCGGTTTCGCCCGCTACCGGCCGATCGGCACCGAAAATTGGTTCGTCAGCGACCAACGCACCGTCGTGGTCGAGGATTTCTTCGCGCCGACCGCCGACGCCTATCTCGGGTTGCTGCGTTTTCTGCTCGGCCTGGATCTAGTTGACCGAGTGCAGTTTTGGATGCTGCCCATCGACGACGTGTTGCCGTGGCTGTTCGTCGATCGTCGGGCGGCGAAGGTCACCGCTGTGCACGACGAAACGTGGCTGCGAGTCATCGATGTCCCGCGTGCGCTGACGGCACGATCCTATGTCGGCGGCGGGACGGTGACTATCGCGGTGAATGACCCATTGCTGTCGACGAATTCGGTGAGCTTTTCGATTAGCGGCGCCGGCGCCGAACCGACAAGCCGGCGCGCCGACATCCGCGTCGGGATCGCGGGGCTTGGGGCCGCGCTGCTCGGCGGCACGAGCTGGCGCAGCCTTACCGCGGCCGGGCTGGCCCGCGCCGACGATCCGGTGGCGCTGAATGTGGCCGATGAACTTTTCGCGGTGCCCGAAGCGCCGCATGCCGGGACGTTCTTCTGACCGGAGCCGGCGCACGGCTGCGGTCACCGGGTAGTTTCCGACCTCTGCATCACCAGACGTACACCGGCCGCGACCAGATCGGGCTGGTGGATCTGGATGAAATGGTCGCTGCCGGTCGCGATCAGGTGCGGTGTCTGCGGGCGCAGCGCAATCAGATCCGCCGATGCCTCTCGCCACGCCTGCTCCAATTTCAGGCTCTGCTCCGGCGAGACGGTGCCGGGAACCGCAAACGGTTCAGTCCTGGTCAGCACGACGGCGGGGACCGCCGGAAAGGCGGGGGCCGCGCCGACCTGGGCGACGCTCTTGTCGATGTCGATCTCCTCAAACGACGGCGCATTCGCGAACTGGGGCAACGGCTGGTCCAACGCCTGGCGGTAGGTCGGCCAGTCCGATCCCATCAGGTCCGGTATCTCGACCGGAAAGGCGTCGACGAACGCCAGCGCCCGCACCTGGTCGGGATAAGTTTGGGCGTACAGCCGAATGAACAGCCCGCCCAGCGAGTGCCCGACCAGGACGTACGGGCCGGGAAGACGGGCGGCGGCGAGTAGCGCATGCAGATCCTGGACAACGTCTTGGGCGCTGCGTGGCATCGCCACCGGCGAACTGCGGTCGGTGATGCTGGGTGGATCGGGATAGCGCAGGGTGCCGGGCCGGTCGTAGGCGCAGACGCGGTGGTCCGCGGCCAGCGACGGCAGCACGGCCGGACCCGTTGCCGGCGCAGCGGTGTCGGACTGACTCCACGGATCCGAAGAGTTGTGATATCCCGACTCCAAAATGACTGTGGGTCCGCCCTTTCCGAGGCACTTGAGATACAGGTGCCGGCCGTTGCCGATGTCGATAGGGCCCGCGAACTCGCCGCCTGCGGCCGGCGAGTTGGGGTTGTGCGCCGGTGCGGCGCATCCCACCAGCCCGATCAGCGCGATAGTCGACAGACATCGGCGAACGCCCGCGGCGGCACGCTTCGGATAGGCCGCGCTTCTCAAGTTCTCCCGCTCTGCACGCATCGCGTTATTGTGCGGGTAAGCCGGTCCCACGTGAAAACATTGGCGCCAATATGAAAGCGGCCGGCCCTTACCGGTCCCGCCGGGAAGGAGTCGCCCAACGTGGCCAGCGCGCGCGGAGCAGCCCTGTGGGTCGTGGCGGGCATCGGTTACCTGGTCCTCGAGGCGGTCGCCGCGGCGGGCTTCGAGCCCGCCTACAGCTATGCCCGCGACTACATCAGCGATCTCGGCCTCCCCAGCGGCAGGCTGGTTCGCGGACGGACGGTCTACTCGCCACGGGGGTATTTGATACACGCGGCGTTCTACCTGCAGGGCATTTTGTTCCTGCTTGGGGCGTCACTGGTCGTGGGGGTGCCCGACAACCGAAGGGCCAGGGTGTTTTTGGGTGCTGTCGCCGGGAATGCGGTCGGCAACGTCGTGATCGGTACGGTGCACAGCGGCACGGTGCACGTCGACGGCGCCGCGCTGGCGATTCTTGGGGGCAACGCCGCCATCTTGACCGGACCCGATGCGATCACGGCACTCGCCGAGTGCCGTCGGTATCGCTTGGCTTCCAAAGTGCTTGCGGCCCTGGGTTTTTCTTCCATCGCTATGCTGATGGTCGATTCCGCGACGGCGAAGACGGTGCTGCTGCCCGGCGGCTCATGGGAGCGCGGCAGCGTGTACTCGATCATCGCCTGGCAGTTGCTCACCGCAGCTTCTCTGCTGACGCGAGCTACCCCCGCCGCCGCACGATCCGGGTCTCCACGGCCCCCGAGACCCCATCGGTGAGCTTGCCCAAGCCGGCCAGCAGCGCGATGGCCAACGGCATCACGGTCGGTGCGGCCGCCGTCAGCCGTGCGGTGCCTCGGAGATCTTGGTGTCGGGCTTGCCGAGTGTCTGGCAGTACGTCATCGCCGAAAGCCGCGTTGCGGAGATCTCCACATTGCTCGGGTCGGCGCCGTTCTTGTCCTTGAGCATCTTGCTGACTTCGTCGTTCTGCTTCTTCTCGTCCTGGGTGGTGAAATCTTTGCACTTCGTGTCGCCACCGGTGTTGATGACCTGTGAGGCCGAACACGCGCTGGACAGCAAGACGGAGATCGCGATCGTGGCTGCCGCAATGTACTTCATCATTTGCCTTCCTGGGTGCGAGTATTGGTATCAGTAGACCAAATCGCCTGATTTCAAACCCCGAAGCAAGCCCCGCACCGGTGATCGCCGTGTTTGCAGGCGGGCGCCGGGCCGGCGGTGTCGCGCCGACGCAGCGATGCGATCACCCCCAGCGTAAATAACAGCCCCGGTGGCGTCGCGTTCTATCATCGTCGGTCGGCCACGCACACACCTCGAGTTTGGGAAGGGAGAACCTTCGTGACCTCGTCGAATGTGCGCACCGGCAACGATGGCATCAAGCGGTCGGGGGGCGAGCCCGCGGGCGACCGGACGCTGTTTGCCAGCGTGTTGGCACTGCTGCTGGCCACCGGGTGGGTCGCCAATCACTTCGTCGGGTTGATGCCGGTGATCAGTGACAGCGAGCACCTCAGCACGGCCACGCTCGACGGGATCTTCGGCATCTACGCCGTCGGACTGTTACCGGGGTTGCTCGTCGGTGGCCGCGTGTCGGACTCGCTCGGGCGCCGGTCGGTCGCGGTGACGGGTTCGGCCGCCGCGCTGGTGGGCACGGCGGTGATGCTGCTGTCCCAGCACACGGGCGCCCTGCTGCTGGGTCGGCTGGTCGTCGGGATCGGTGTGGGCCTCGCCATCAGCTCGTGCACCGCGTGGGCATCGGATCTGCGCGGCCCCGCCGGTGCCGCGACCGCCGGGGCGGTGCTGACGGCCGGTTTCGCCCTCGGACCGTTCGCCGGCGGGTTCATTGTGTGGGCCGGACGATCCGGCATCGGAGTCTCCTTCGGTGTGGCCGCAGCCATTGTCATGTTGGCGACGTTCGCGGTCGTCGGCGCGGCCCGACGCGCCGAAGCGGCGGCGCCGGCCACGAACGACGACTCAGGCCGGACCGCCCCGGCCACACCCGGGGGGCGAGCATTCAGCCGGGCGCTGAGCTGGGCCATGCCGCTTGCGCCGTGGGTATATGCCTCGGCGACACTGGGATTCGTCACGATCCCCACCCGGCTACACACCGCGCTCGCGGCTCCGATGGCGGCGGGCACGGCCACCCTGCTCGTCAACGGTGTCAGCGGTGTCATTCAGGTACTGGCCCGCGCGCTGCGGTGGGGGCCCCAGGCCGGTACTGCGGGTGCGGTGCTGGCCGCGTTCGGCTACGCGGTGGCCGCGACGGCGCCGCCCACTCTGAGCCCGGCATTGGGGTTCCCCCTCCTGCTTGTCCTCGGCTGCGCCTCGGGTCTCTGCCTGCGCGAAGGATTGATCGACCTGGAGGCCGCGGCCCCACCGCACCTGCGCGGCGCCCTGACCGGAGTGTTCTATGTCGTCACGTATGTCGGCTTCGCGCTTCCGCTGATCTTGGCCACCGTCGGCTCCGCGGCCTCGGTGGTGATCCTTTCCGCGATGGCACTGTTTGCCACGGCGGCAGCGGTAACCAGAGCGGTGCGGCTACGCCGGGATAGCCACCGGCAACACTGAATTGGCGCCACCGGCGATCAAACGAGTTCGCGCAGCGTCTCGATCAGCTTGACCCGTTCGCCCGTGGTGGATGCGATGGGTGCCACGTTGAGGGTGGTCACCCCCGCCTCACGGAACACCGCAAGACGTTCCTTGACGAACTCACGGCTACCGATCAGGTTGACGTCTCGCACCAGATCATCGGGCACGACCTTGGCGGCGCCGTCTTTGTCACCGGCCAGATACAGCTCCTGAATCCGGTCGGCTTGGGGACCGTAGCCGTATTTGGTGGCCAGGGCGTGGTAGAAGTTCTTACCCTTGGCGCCCATTCCGCCGATGTAGAGCGCCAGGTGTGGCTTGACGAATTCCCTTAGCGGCTCGACATTTTCGCCGATCGCCAGCACGGGTCCGGCATAGATGTCGAGGTCGCCGAGGTCGGGATCGCGCTTGGCCCGGCCGGCGGCCAGGGCATCCCCCCACACCTGGTGCGCCCGCTCCGGCAGATAGAAGATGGGTTGCCAGCCCTCGGCGATCTCGGCCGCCAGTTCGACGTTCTTGGGCCCCAGCGCGGCCACCAGTATCGGAATGCGCTCGCGGACAGGCTGATTGATCAGCTTGAGCGGCTTGCCCAGCCCGGTTCCCCGGTCGGCGGGCAGCGGGATCGTGTAGTGCTTGCCCCGGTGTTGCACGGTCTCGCGCCGCCACACCTGGCGGCAGATGTCGATGACCTCGCGGGTCCGCCCGATCGGCGCGTCGTAGGGAACACCGTGGAAGCCCTCGATGACCTGTGGGCCGGAGGCGCCCAGGCCCAGGGTGAACCGGCCGTCGGAGACGTAGTCCAGGCCGGCTGCGGTCATCGCGGTCAGGGTGGGCGTGCGGGTGTAGAGCTGCAGAATGCCCGAGGCGAGCCCTACCCGTTCGGTGCTCGCGGCCAGATAGCCCAGCGCGCTCACCGCGTCGAACGAATACGCCTCGGGGACAAAGACTATGTCCAATCCGGCCTTTTCCAGATCGGCCACTTCGGCGGCCACGTCCTTGAAACCGCCGGCATAATTGACGCTCAGTCCAATCCGCATGGTCATTACTTCTACGCGGTACCGGATTGATTGGCCAATTCGAGCGCCTCCTGCTGGATGCGCCCGAACTGCGCGCCCATCGCTTCGGACAGTGCCGTCGCGCCCGACAACGGCCGCACCATCACCATGAAGTCGTCGATGAGACCGTCGTCGTCGAAGTGCAGGAAGTCACAGCCGGTGATCTTCACCCCCGGCGCCCCGGCGATACCGGTCTCGAACACGAAGGCGTGATCGCGACCGCCTGGGTCGTGGATCTCGCGGATGTAGCGGAAGTCTTCGAAGATTCGCAGCACACCTCGCAGGATCGCGGCGGTGATCGGCTTGCCGACGTAGGGCTTGTACGCCACCGGGCTGGTGAAGACCACGCCGTCGGCCAACATCGCCTGGATGCCCTTCTCATCGCGCTCTTCGACGGCTTTGCGGAACGGGTGCATCGCGACCTCACATAGTCAACTAGTTGAGTAGGTGGATTAGACGCTAGGTCGCGCGGCGTTCGATGTCCAGAGTGCGATTGGTCACTTTGTTGAATAATCGCGCGTTATAGTATCGACCGATGTCGCTGCGTGACGCGGTGTTGGCCGCGCTCCTCGAGGGCGAATCGTCCGGATACGACCTGGCCAAAGAATTCGACGCCTCGGTCGCCAACTTCTGGCCGGCCACCCCGCAACAGCTGTATCGCGAACTCGACCGGCTGGCCGGGCAAGGCCTCATCCAGGCCCGCGTCGTGCGGCAGGAACGCCGGCCCAACAAGCGCATGTTCTCGCTGACCGAGGCCGGGCGTGACGCGATCCGGCAGTTCACGGCCAAGGCGCCGAAGCCGTCCGTCATCCGCGACGAATTGCTGGTCAAGGTCCAAGCCAGCGACGCCGGAGACCTCGACGCGGTCCGCGGATTCGTTCGCGAACGGCTGGACTGGGCAGTGGCCAAAGTGCAGCGCTACGAACGGCTGCGGGAGCGCGTGCTCGACGGGCGCACCGAGGACGAGTACCTCACCGAGTCCGAGCGAGTCGGCCCTTACCTGACGCTGATGCGCGGAATCTCGTTCGAGGAGGAGAACATTCGATGGGCCGAACGCGCGCTGGACATCGTCGAACGTCGTCTGACGGCCGGCGGTGCGCGCGCCGGGCGTTCACGGCGCCGGGCTGCTCCCCGCCGGTGAGTTCGCGAAGGGATTCAGCGGTCGCCGCCGAACGCGACGCTAGCCTGAGGAATGACCGAATACCGATCGCCCTCGACCGGCCGGGCAATACGCGCCGTTTTGTTCGATACCTTTGGAACGGTCGTCGACTGGCGTTCCGGAATCGCCGCCTCAGTGCGCGACTTCGCGCGGCGCCACCGTCTCAGCATCGACCCCGGGGAGTTCGCGCTGGAATGGCGGAGCAGGTACCTGCCCTCGATGTCCGAGATCCTTTCGGGCCGTCGCGAATTCGTGTCGCTGGACGTACTGCACAAAGAAAACCTGCTCGCGTCGTTCGAGAAGTTCTCCATCGCCGCCGAAGCGCTGCCGGGTGCCGAGGTGGAGGCGCTGGCCCGGTCGTGGCGCTGGCTGCCGCCGTGGCCGGATAGCGTCGACGGGATTGCGGCCATGAAGCGGCACGTCATCGTAGGGCCGCTGTCCAACGGGAACACCGGGCTGCTGGTCGATATGGCTAAATACGCCGGTCTGCCATGGGATGTGGTGCTCGGTTCCGATGTCGGCAAAACCTACAAGCCCGATCCGCGCGCCTACCAAACCCCCGCACGTCTGCTCGGTCTGGAACCGGGTGAAGTGATGCTGGTGGCCGCGCATCCCACTGACCTCGAGGCGGCCCAGAACAGCGGCCTGGCCACAGGTTTCGTCTCCCGGCCGCAGGAGTACGGGCTCAGCGGCGATCCATACGCCGAACCCACGGGCGCCTTCGACGTCTCGGGCGCATCGCTAATCGAATTGGCCACCTTGCTGTTCGGTGCGCGGGGCCAACGCTAGCTACTTCCACGCAAACACCGGCTGTTCCAACTCGTCGACCGGATCGGTTCGCCCTTCCAGACACAGCCAACGCAGCTGCAGCAGTACGGCGCCGGTCGGCGCGTGAATGAGGTCGTTTCCCAGCGGGATCTGCACCACCGGTCGCGGGCTCTCCGGAATCGTGATGAACCGTGGCGAGTCGTCACGCTGCAGTTGGTGCAGCCCGACCCGATAAACGGCCACCACCTCGTCGGGCGCGGGGCAAAGCTCCAGCCGCCCTCCTCCCCACAGCACGACGGGGGTGATCACGTACCCGGATCGGGTGGGATAGTCGTCGAGCAACCCGAGCACGGTCGAATCGGACAGCTCGACGCCGACCTCCTCAAGCAGTTCCCGCCGCGCCGCGTCGACCGCCGTCTCGCCCAGATCGAGGCGCCCGCCCGGTAGCGCCCACTGCGCCGCGTGCGAACTGAGACGAGATGCCCTGCGGCACAGTAAAAACGCGGCGCCACCGGATACGTCGACCATGCGCCCGTCCAGATGGGCGGCGGGCACCGGACGTCCGGCATTCCACTCGTCGACCGGCACCGGATCGACCCGGTCCTCCCCGACTTCCGAATCGACCAGTACCACCGCGACGGCGGCGTGCCGCTTCGTCGGATCGGTGACAACGCGGCGGTGGTGGCCGGCCAGATTGTTCCGGATCCGCTCACGCAAAGGCTGGTCATAAGGGATGGTCACCAGTCGAGCCTAAGCTGAGGCGCTGCCGATGCCGCACGTCCGTGCTTGGTCGCGGCCGGCCCCAGTGGTTAACTGCCAGCATGCGACGACAACCCGTGCTGGCCCGACGTTTTTTCGATCGCTACGAACCGGTGCACGCGGTGACGTACTTCGCACCGGAAGCGCGGGCCGCATTGGACGCACTGGGTTACCGGGGCTTCTGGATGGGCTATTTCGCCGCGCGGTCGGCGCCGTTGGGCGTGGTGCCCAGGGAGGTGGTCGCCGCGGTCTTCTACAACTTCGCGCCCCAACGGGTGGCCAAGGCGCTGCCGGCGGCATGGGAGATCGCGGGTCCGCAGGCCGCGTTGGAGGCTCGGCAAGAGTCCGCGGTGGCGGCGCTACGCCGTTATGGCCTGGGCTCAGACGACGAAAACGTCCGCGTTGCAGCCGAACTCGCGGGCCGGGCGGCCCGCAGCGCGCCCCTCGATGCGCGGCCGCTGTTCGCCGCGAATGTGGCGCTACCCTGGCCGGACGATCCGCTGTCCGCCCTCTGGCACGCCACCACGCTGCTGCGCGAACAGCGTGGCGACGCGCACGTGGCGGTGCTGGCCGCGGCCGGCGTCTCCGGCCGAGAATCCAACGTCTTACATGCCGCGGCGGGCAACGTCGCTCGCGACTACATCGCCCGCACCCGTGATTACGACGAGACGTCCTGGCGCGAACACGAACACGCGCTCGCCGAGCGGGGGCTGCTCAACGACGACGGAACGCTGACCGCGGCGGGACGGCAATTGAAGGACCACATCGAGTTGACGACCGACACGCTGGCCCTGTCCGCACTCGATGCCCTCAGCGACGACGAGGTGGAGACACTGTTCGGGGCGCTCACCCCCATCACCCGCGCCGTGGTGGCGGGCGGCGACGTTCCGGCTCTCACCCCAATGACGTTGCGCCGCGATGAACTACACGATGGCGCCGCGCATCTGGTGGACCGATGAGCGGCCAGCGCGTGCCCGGCGGTGTCGTGCACAAATTGCCTGCGGATCTGCGCGAGTCGCTGATCGGCAACGCCGCCGCGCTCGCCGCCTGGAAGGACATCACGCCGCTGGCCCGAAACGAGTTCATCTGTTGGGTCGAGGATGCCAAGCAGCAGGCGACCCGGGAGCGCCGCATCCGCCGGACCCAGGAGGAGTTGGAGGAGGGCAAGCGCCGACCCTGCTGCTGGCCGGGCTGCAAACACCGCGAGCGCACCGGAAAGTGAATGCGCACCGGCGAGTTTCGGCTCACGCCGCGCCGATTGGAACCGCCTGGCCGTCAGGGAAATCCATCGGCGGCGCCTCGCCATGCCCCGAACCCCGGTAGGCCACCGCCGTAGCCAGCGCCGTTCCATCCTCGATGGTGCCCACCACAACGACCTTGTCATTGACCGCGAAATGTGGTGCGGCGGTGATGGGTTGACGCGCGCCGCGGGTGACAACCGTGGTGTCCGGGGTGAAGCGATAGGTCTGGATATGCCCGTCGGCGCCGCGCATGGTCACCGAGTCCGCCGACACGGCCATCACGGTGCCTTCCTGACTTATCGGCTGCGAGGCGGCCGGCGGTTCGAGATCGGCAGCGACGGCGCGCTTCTCGGACTGCGGTCCGTTGAGTACCAGCGCCATCACGCAGGCGGCACCCAGCAGCGACGCGGAGACGATTTCGCATACCGAGGCTGCGCCGGACAGCCCGCGCCGGCGACCACGATGGGTCGGCGTCGGCGTATGCTCCGGCGAATCCGGCATGCGGTGTTTGGCGCTCACGGTCAGTCCTCCCAGCGGCGTTACACCGAGGAACACCGGCGCGCACCGAATCAGGTTGTTGCCGTGGAATTACCCGCAGAATTGGACCGGTAAACCGCACCCCGGCCAACCGGGAAGCCCGATCGGCCGGCCGGGGCAGTTGCCGTCAGCCCTTGGTCAGGGTGAACTGTGCGACGTCGGTATAGCCCTCACGGAACAGGTCGGCGCAACCCGTCAGGTATTTCATGTACCGGTCGTAGACCTCTTCGGACTGGATCGCGATGGCCTCGTCCCGGTGCGCCTCGAGCGCGGCCGACCAGGTGTCCAGGGTGCGGGCGTAGTGCAGGCGCAGCGGCTGGATCAGCTTCACACCGAAGCCCGCGCGCTCCGCGTGCTCCACCACGCCCTTGGCCTGTGGCAGGTCTCCGCCCGGGAAGATCTCGTCCATGATGAACTTCATGAAGCGCAGCTTGGTCATCGTGATGGGCAGCCCGCGCTCGGCGAACTCCTCGTCGCTGGGCTTGATGATGGTGTGCAGCATCATGACGCCGTCGGCCGGCAGCGCCTCATAGGCCATTTTGAAGAAGTCGGGGTAGCGGTCGCGTCCGAAGTGCTCGAAGGCGCCGATCGACACGATCCGGTCGACCTTTTCGTCGAACTGCTCCCAGCCCTGCAGCAGCACCCGCTTGGACCGCTGCGAGGGATGGCTGTCAAGACGGCGCTGCACGTGCGCCTGTTGATTGCGGCTGAGCGTGAGGCCGACGACGTTGACGTCGTAGTTCTCGAGGCCACGGACGATCGTGGTGCCCCACCCGCATCCGATGTCGAGCAAGGTCATGCCCGGTTGCAGCCCAAGCTTGCCCAGGGAGAGATCGACCTTGGCGTACTGCGCCTCTTCCAGCGTCATATCGTCGCGCTCGAAATAGGCGCAGCTATAAGTGCGCGTCGGGTCTAGGAACAGCGCGAAGAAGTCGTCGGACAGGTCGTAGTGCGCTTGTACGTCCTCGAAATGCGGTTCCAAGCTGACGGCATCGCCGGGTTTTTCGGACAAGGCACAACCTCTGACTGATTCTTCTTGATTCGGGTGCGATCGAAGCTGATCGCCTGACTGACGCACCAGTGTATCCGCCCGGACATCAGCGCCCTCCCGGCGAGTTCCTGTTCAGGGCCACAGCGCCGATGGAAGGGGCGCCGGTGCCGGCGCACTCGAGCGAGTGGTCACGCAGAGGGCGCACGCGGTTGACGGATCCCGCGCCCAGTTGTTACCTCAGCTGGTGAACCGGGTAAGCCTGGCTGACCGGCGTTCCGAGAGGCGGGATTCTGAAGATGGCAGACATCACCATGCTGATCCTTGCCGACCACGAGTGGTTTCGGGAACAGTTCGCGCGACTGGACGATCTGCAGGCCCGCCGCCCCGACGACCCGGCCGCCCTCAACCGGGTGTGGCGCCCGCTCGCCGACAAGCTGGACGTGCACGCCTACATCGAAGAAAAGATCTTCTACCCGCAGCTGCTCAAACGCGGGGGTGACGACGCCGAAGGCGAGACCCTCGACGCGATCGGCGATCACAACGACATCCGCGACGGCGTGCGCGACGCCAACGCCGCCGCACTCGGCAGCCAGGAGTGGTGGGCAGCCGTCGGGCGGACCCGGGTGGCCAACGACGATCACATGGGCGAGGAGGAGCGAGAGGGGCTGTCGGATTTTCGGCGCAACGCGCCCATCGGGCTTCGCGAAGCCCTCGGACGTCAATACAGCGAGTTCATGGCCGAGCACCCCACCACCGAGGGCCTGTTGATCACCGATCGTGACCCGCAGCGCTACGTCGAACAGTTCGAGGAGCCGACGCCGGCCAAACCCACCGATTTCTCGCTGCGCATCGGGAGCCTCAAAGGGCAATGATCTCGCCCGGCTCGAGCTGACGTGACGCGAATAACCAACCTCGGCTCGGGCGCGAGGCGATGCCGTCGACGACGGCGCCGCCGAGGCGCACCTAGCTGGCTTTTCCTGACGCAATCACATCCGCCTACGGCCTCGCCGCAACATCGCGGCGACCTGCGGGTGGCCCCTCAGCACGCCCGATCACCCGACCCCGCTGGTTCC
Source organism: Mycobacterium sp. NGS11 (assembly GCF_059813315.1). NCBI lineage: Bacteria > Bacillati > Actinomycetota > Actinomycetes > Mycobacteriales > Mycobacteriaceae > Mycobacterium > Mycobacterium sp. NGS11. Next base: position 255,910 of record NZ_JCALEJ010000005.1, on the reverse strand, counting down.
TCCCGGGAACGTTTCGGGTAAGCCATCATCCGATGGGTACTCCACGCCGCCGCCGGAGGAAATGGGCACGTAAAGACATCAGGGTCGCCGATCCGGCTATGCGCCAAACCATCATGGGCACCGCGATCGGCAACTTCATGGAGTGGTACGACTTCGGCGTCTACGGCTATATCGCCACCACGATCGCCCAGGTGTTTTATCCCGGCAAGAGCGTCAGCGGCGTTCACCTCATCGCGACCTTCGGCACGCTGGCGGCGGCGTTCGTCGTGCGCCCGCTCGGCGGATTCATTTTCGGGCCGCTGGGCGACCGGATCGGACGGCACCGAGTGCTGGTCGTCACCATCCTCATGATGACGGTGAGCACCACCATGACCGGCCTGCTGCCCACCTACGGCACCATCGGCATCTGGGCGCCGATCCTGCTCGTCGTCGCACGAATCTTCCAGGGCCTGTCGACCGGCGGCGAATATGTCGGCGCGATGACCTATCTCGTCGAGCAGGCCCCGGACCACAAACGCGGCAAGATGGTCGGCTTCTTGCCAATGGGCAACCTGGTCGGATTCGTCCTTGCCGGGTTGCTGGTGACCGGTTTGCAGACCTGGCTGCCGGACGACGCCATGCTGACGTACGGCTGGCGGATTCCTTTGCTGCTGGGCTTTCCCTTCGGCCTGGTCGCCCTGTACTTGCGCCTTCGGCTCAAGGAGTCCTCCGCCTACCAGAGCGCGAACGACGCCGCGCCCCCCTCCGGCGGCCAAGGCGGGCAGCAGATTCTGCGCACGGTGGCGGCCCAGTGGCGCCCGATGCTGATCTGCGCGGCGCTGGTGCTGACCTCCCAGGTCGCCGACTTCATGCTCACCGGGTACCTGCCGACCTACCTCCGGCTCTTCGTCCGGGTCGGGCACACCGCGGGACTGGTCATGATCGTGTCGACGCTGGCGATCCTGATGGTCACCGTGGTGCTCGTCGCCGGCTTGTCCGACCGCATCGGCGTCAAACCCATCATGTGGACCGGCTGCGGGCTGCTGATCGGGGCCTCCGTCCCGGCGTTCCTGCTCATCCGCTTCGGCGGCTGGTACCCGGTGATCTTCATCGGCGTGCTGTTGATCGGCCTGATGGAACTGTGCTTCGACAGCACCGGACCGGCCATGCTGCCGGCGTTGTTTCCCACCAACGTGCGCTACGGGGCGCTGGCGATTTCGTACAACATCTCGATCTCGCTGGTCGGCGGTATCACCCCGCTGATCGCCCAGGCGCTGGTATCCGCCACCGGCAACGTGATGGTGCCGGCTTACATGCTGATCTTCGCTGGCGTGGTGGGAGCCATCACGCTGCTGTTCACCCCGGAAGTCGCCCGCAAGCCGTTGCCGGGCTCCGGGCCTGCCGTCGAAACCGAGCGGGAGGCTCGCGCGCTCGCCGAGGGCGTCGGCTAGCGGGCCATCCGGCGGAACTTCCGCTGTTCGACGCTGGATTCATCTGGCGGAAGCGGGCTATCCCTGGAAGGTGAGGACCGGTTTCCACCAGCAGCTGGACACGCTGACCGACCAGCTCGCCGAAATGTGCTCGATTGCCGCCGAGGCGATCAAGCGGGCGAGCGAGGCGCTGCTGAAAACCGATTTGACGAAGGCCGAAAGCGTCATCGCCGGCCACCGGGACATCGTCGCTCTCGACGCTCATGTGGAGGACACCGCGTTCGTGTTGTTGGCGTTGCAGGCGCCGGTCGCCACCGACCTGCGCGCGGTCGTCAGCGCCATTCGGATCGCCGCGGACGCGCGACGGATGGTCGAGCTGGCCGTCCACATCGCCGAGATCGCCCGCCGCCGCCATCCCCATCCGGCCGTTTCCGTCGAGGTGCGGCCATACATCGCCGCCATGGGCGAGGCGGCCGAGGCATTGGCCCTCGGGGCGCGGCAGGTGCTGATGTCGCAAGATCCGCGCGGGGCCGCCCAGATTCGTCACGACGACGACGCGATGGACGAGCTGCACCAGCAACTGCTGGCGGTGCTGATGGATCCGGCCTGGGCGCAAGGAGTCGCCGCCGCCGTGGACGCCACGCTGTTGGGCCGCTTCTACGAACGCTTCGCCGACCACGCGGTCGAGATCGCGCGGCGGGTGATCTTCCAGGCGACGGGGCGCTAGCCGGGGCCCTGCGCCGCGTGGCTCAGCACCAACAACTCACCCGTGAGGGTTCCCTCCTCGAGCAGCCGCCCGATCCTGGAACTCTGACGTTCGGCCAGCTGCCAGGCTTCCGTGTGTCCGTGCCGGTCCCCGAGGACGCCCTCCACGGTGTCCACGCGCTCGTTCCACGTGTCGTCGATCGGCGGCAGGGCCGACGTGCCGAGCCACTGCTCGACCTGGAGTGAGGCCGCGGAAAGTAGCTCACGCATCCGGTTTGGCGTCGGAAAATGATTGCCTTCCAACGTGTTTGACGGCAACTCCCGGTGCGCGACGAAAACCAGCAAGCCGATGCGCCCACCCGGCCGTACGACGCGGCGCAACTCCGTGAGCAACGCGAATTGATCAGGCGTCGTGCACAACACGCCCAGCGACCAGGCGGCGTCGACACTCGCGTCCCTGATCGGCAGGGCCGATCCCAATGCGCACACCACCGGGAAGCCGAACAGTTCCCGCGCCGCACGGCAAGCGCCCGATTCGGGTTCGACGAGCACGGGCCGCACCGCGCCGGATCGGGCGGCGTACGCTGCAGGGCCCCCGACACCCGCGCCGGAATCCAGCAGCGTGGCGCCGGGCGTCAACTCCATCCGCTCGATGAGCCAGTCGAGCGCGGCCGGACTTCCGCTTCCCCGGCAGCCGGCCGGGAGGTGGTAGTCCGGCCCCAGCTCCGCCGCGACCTGCGCGGTCCATTCGGCGACGGTGTCGAACTCGGCCTTCATCGCGTCGGTCATCGGCGCCCCTCTTCCCTCGTTGCGGCCCCCTGCATCGTCGGTGCGGTCATGGCGCCTCCGCCCGGATCCGACGCCCGACCTCTGCCTTGATCTCCGCGCCGACGCGGGGGCCCGACGCCGACGCCAGCCCCGAGACGTTGACACCCTCGATGCCCTCGATCGACAACAGCGCCCGCGCCTCGCTCACCGCCGCCGCGATCCCGGCGGCCACCGGATCCCGCGCAGTCAAAACCCGTTGCGTCACAGCGGGATCCAGCTCGAGGCCGGGCAAACCCTCCAGCACCGCCGCCGAGATGCTGTCGGTGAACACCGCGACCGCCGCGATCACCGGGATGGTCAGGCCGGCCGATCGCGCGGTCGTCATGAAGTCGGCGACCATGTCGGGAAACGGCACATGGTTCAGCACCGCCAGGCTCGCTCCGGCTCGCTGCTTCTCGACCAGGCGGGCCGGTCGGCGGTGCACGGGTGGAGCGGTGGGCGTCTCGGGTACCGCTGCGGCCATGCCGACCGAGGCGGCCAGCGACACCAGGCGCGGCCCGTCGAGGTCGAAGGTCTGCGTGACGTCTGGGCGCACGTCGTATCCGCGCCCGTCACCCGTCACGCACAGCACCGTGTCGACATCGATGCTGCGTAATCCCCTCAACTCCTGCTCGAGGACCACGCGGTTGCGGTCGCGGCACGACAACGTGATCCAGGGCGTCACGCCGGCGTCGAGCAGCAACGACGCCATGAGCGTCGGTGGAAAATCGGGCTTGTTCTGATGCTCGCCGACCAGGACGGCGTCGCACCCGGGCGCGAGGATGGCTGCGGTCGCGGCGATGTCGTCGGGATCGAAGGGGGTGGCACTGAAGTCGGTGAGCACCCGCGGAGCACTGGCGAGACGAGGGTTGGGGCGATGACCCGACCACGGCACCACGTCGTCGAACGCACACGGGCCAGCGCGCATCTCGCACTGTCCGTCCGGGCGCACGCCGCCGCACGGCCCGAACTCCATCCGCTTGGGACACTCCGACTCCGCCGGCATCGTCACCCCCTTGAGCGTCAATACCCACACCAATGCGCACGCAAGCGCTCTGACCCGTCGCGGTCCGAACGCCGATGGTGGATTAGCAAGTGGTTCCCGCGGCTAATACGAAAGGGGCGCGCGCTGGCGCGCGGCACAGCGGAGGGAATGGGAACGGCTATGGAACCGATATCACCGATGGACGCGTTGTTCCTCATCGGCGAGTCACGCGAACATCCGATGCACGTCGGCTCGTTGCAGCTCTTCGAACCCCCGGAGGACGCCGGCCCCCATTTCGTGCGCGAGGCGTACCAGGCGATGCTCGAGTGCACCGAAGTCCAGCCGTCCTTCCGCAAACATCCCGCCTTCTTCGGCGGCATCACGAATGTCGCGTGGTCCTTGGACAAGGACGTCGAGCTCGACTACCACCTGCGCCGGTCCGCTCTGCCCGAACCCGGACGGGTCCGCGACTTGCTCGAGCTGGCCTCCCGGCTGCACGGCAGCCTGCTCGACCGGCACCGTCCGATGTGGGAGGCACATCTCGTCGAAGGGCTGCAGGACGGGCGCTATGCCGTCTACACGAAGTACCACCACTCCCTCATGGATGGCGTCTCGGCGCTACGCCTGATGCAGCGCGCCTTCACGTCGGACCCCCACGACGACGAGGTGCGCGTGCCGTGGAGCCTCGGTCCGCGCAAACGCAGCGGGCACCGGCACCAGTCGTCGCTGTTTGAGCGGGTCGGCCGCACCGCGGGGTCGGCGCTCGCTATGGCGCCCTCCACGCTCAAGCTCGCGCGCGCGGCGCTGCTCGAACAACAATTGACCCTGCCGTTTCGGGCGCCGCGCTCGATGTTCAACGTGCGGATCGGCGGCGCCCGGCGGGTTGCTGCCCAGTCCTACTCGCTGGAGCGCATCAAGGCGGTCAAGTCGGCTACCGGTGCGACGATCAACGACGTGGTGCTCGCGATGTCCGCCGGGGCCCTGCGCGCCTACCTCATCGATCAGAACGCCCTGCCGGACGCGCCCCTGACCGCCATGGTCCCCGTCAATCTGCGCAAGGACGACGACGATCGCGGCGGCAACAACGTCGGAACCTTCCTGTGCAATCTCGCGACCGACCTCGACGACCCGGCCAAGCGGCTCGAGACGATCAGCGCGTCCATCCGCGAGACCAAAGAGGTGTTCTGGCAGCTACCTCCGGTCCAGCAGCTGGCGCTGTCCGCCTTCAACATCGGGGGGCTGTTCTTCGGGCTGATCCCCGGCTACCTGTCGGCGGGATCGCCGCCGTTCAACATCGTCATCTCGAACGTATCGACCGGTAACCGCGACCAATTGTATTGGCGCGGAGCGCGATTGGACGGAAACTATCCTCTGTCGATCCCACTCGACGGCCAAGCGGTCAACATCACCGTCACCAACAACGCGGACAACCTCGACTTCGGTCTGGTCGGTTGCCGGCGCAGCGTCCCGCACCTGCAGCGGATGCTCGGCCACCTCGAGGCGGCGCTGAAGGACTTGGAACTCAGCGCGGGCATCTGAGATGCGTTGCATCGCTTGCCGTCCCAGCAGTCCGTGAAACCCGCCGGCGCCCCGTTGCTGCATCGGGCTGAAACCTGTTGTGGGGAATACCACCGTTCCTACTGTAAGGTCCACGGTAACCGACCGCATGCGGGAAGGGTGGACCCGTGCCAAGCACTACCGATACGCGCAACCAGTCACGGCCCGACATTGATCTGACCGACGGCGCCTTCTATGCGGGCGACTCCCGGCCCGTCTATCGGTGGATGCGCGAAAATGAACCGGTCTTTCGGGACCGCAACGGGCTGGCGGCCGCGGCGACCTACCAGGCGGTGATCGACGCGGAGCGTGCGCCCGAGATGTTCTCCAACGCCGGCGGTATCCGGCCGGACCAGGACGCGCCGCCGATGATGATCGCGATGGACGACCCGGCGCATCTGCTGCGGCGCAAGCTGGTCAACGCGGGCTTTACCCGCAAACGCGTCAAGGACAGGGAGCACTCGATCGCCGAGCTGTGCGATGCGCTGATCGACAACGTCTGCGAGCGGGGCGAGTGCGACTTTGTGTGGGACCTCGCCGCTCCGCTTCCCATGGCGGTGATCGGCGACATGCTCGGGGTACTTCCGGAGGAACGCCAGATGTTTCTTCACTGGTCCGACGACATGGTCACCCTGCTCAGCAGCACGACCGCGCAAGAGGATTTTCAGGTCTCGGTGGACGCATTCGCCGCTTACACCGAGTACATGACGGGCATGATCGCGGCGCGCAAGGCGGAGCCGACCGATGACTTGGTCAGTGTGCTGGTACACGCGCAGGTGGATGGCGAGAAGCTGGCCGACCACGAGATCGTCACCGAGGTGCTGTTGCTGTTGATCGGCGGCGACGAGACCACCAGGCACACGCTTTCCGGCGGTACCGCGCAGATTCTGCGGCACCCGCAACAGCACCAGCGGCTGGTCGACGACGTGGCGCTGCTACCCAACGCGATCGAGGAGATGCTGCGGTGGACCGCCCCGGTCAAAAACATGGCCCGCACCATGACCACCGACCTGGACTTTCACGGCGCGCAGCTCAAGCGGGGCGAGAAGATCATTCTGCTCTTCGAATCGGCGAACTTCGACGAGGCGGTGTTCGGCGATCCGCAGGACTTCCGCATCGACCGCTATCCCAACAACCACTTGGCGTTCGGGTTCGGCACCCACTTCTGTCTGGGCAATCAGCTGGCGCGCCTGGAGCTGTCGATCATGCTCGAGCGGCTGTTGAAGCGTCTTCCCGATATGCGGCTGGCTTCCGATGAGCCGCTGCCGCTGCGCCCGGCGAACTTCGTCAGCGGGCTGGAGAAGATGCCGGTCAAGTTCACGCCGACGGCAGCCTCACGCGCCTGATCTCGGCTGGACCGAGGATTCAACGGGTTTGGTGAGCGGCAAGGTCCGCATCGGTCGCGTAATCCAAATAGACGCTGGTCCCGTTGGGGCGCGCATGGATGGTGCAGTGATCGGCGAGGTTGTGCATCAACATGATGCCGCGCGATGCGCGGGGGTCGTTGGGGTGCCTGGACGAGGGTTTGCGCCAGCTGCCACGGTCACTGACGCAGACCCGAATCGACTCGGCGTCGGCGTCGTAGCTGGCCTGCAGTTTCATTGCGCCCACCTGATGATGCGAGCGATACGCGTGCTCAACACAATTCGCCAGCGCCTCGTTCACGCCCAGAACGATGTCCTCGCGGATCTTTTCCGGCGCGTGCACCTCTTGCTGCAGCCACCGTTGCAGCGCACGACGCCACTCCGCCGCCGTATCGGGGCGGGCTGGGCCGGCGAGCGTCAGCCGCACCGGCGTGGCAGTCTCCGGCTCTAGTGGACTCATGAAAAGTCACATACCCAGAAGCGGTTGGACCAATAACCTTCTGCGAGTATCGCTTCGGCCACAGCTGAATAGCCATCCAGAATCACCAGGTCATCGCGACGAACCGCGTTTATCGCGGGTTCGAGCGGCGCCGCGATAGGACAGGTGTGACCAATTCGCCAGTTTGGAGGTAGCTGTCGAGGTTTCGGATCGCTAGCAGCGCCATGGCCCGCCGGGTCCGCGCGGTGGCGCTGCCGATATGCGGCAGCAGGACCACGTTGTCCAGGTCGAACAACTCCGCCGGCACCCGCGGCTCCTCGGCGAAGACGTCCAGCCCCGCACCCCCCAGTTGCCCCGCGGTCAGCAGTTCCACCAGCGCGTCCTCATCGACGACGCTGCCCCGCGCGATGCTGATCAGGTAACCGTCGGGGCCCAACGCGTGCAGCACGGCCCGGTCGACGAGCCTGTGCGTGTCGCGGTCACCCGTCGTGGCGACGACCAGCACGTCGACCGATTCGGCCAGTTCCACGGGCGACTCGGCGTATCGAAATGGCGATCCCTCGATGCGGTGGCGGTTGTGATAGGCAATGGCGCAGTCGAATCCGAGGAGCCTGGCCGCGATCGCCGAACCGATCCGGCCCAGGCCCAAGATGCCGACCTGCAGGCCGCTGACATCTCTGGCATAGGGAAATGGGCCTTCCCGGACCCATCGGCCGGCGCGCACGTAGCGATCGGCAGCACTGAAACGGCGCAGCGTCATCAAGATGAGGCCCACCGCCGTGTCGGCGACTGTGTCCGACAACACGTCCGGAGTGTTACTCACGCCGATGCCGCGGCGCTTCGCCGCACCCAGATCGATCAGATCCACCCCGGCGCCATTGTTGACGATCACCTCCAGGTTGGGCAGCGCCGCGATGGTGGCGGCATCGACGCCAGGCGATCCCGATGTCACCAGCACGCGCACATCGGCGCCATGTTCGACCAAGAACTCGGTTCGCGCGGTTCCGTCGGGAAGCGTCGCAATCTCGTAGCGCGCGGCCAACTCGCGTTCGAACGTCGGCTCCATTTCACCGACCCGTAGCACCCCGCTGACCTGTTCTGCCGTCACGTTTACATCATGCTTGACGCCGCATCCAGCCTCTGTCGCGCAGGGCAATATCCCGCCGGCCATCGGCACCGCTCGAATTCTTGCTGGTGCACTGCGTCTTTCGGGCGCGGGAAGTGCACCCGAGGCGACGTGGTTGGATAGCGAATGCGCATCGGAGTCGTCTTCCCACAAACCGAGCTCGGCTCGGACCCCGCCGTCCTTCGCGCGTACGGCCAGCGCGTCGAGGAGCTCGGGTTTACCCACATCCTCGCCTATGACCACGTCGTCGGCGCCGACCCGACGGTCCATCACGGCTTCAAGGGCCCCTACGACATCGACTCGACGTTTCATGAGCCGTTCGTCATGTTCGGCTACCTGGCCGCGGTCACGTCACTGGAACTGGTCACCGGGGTCATCATCTTGCCGCAGCGCCAATCGGTGTTGGTGGCCAAGCAGGCCGCCGAGGTCGATGTGCTCTCCGGGGGCCGTTTTCGGCTCGGAATCGGATTGGGCTGGAACGCCGTCGAATACGAGGCGCTCGGCGAGTCGTTCACCAACCGCGGGAGACGCTCCGAGGAACAGGTCGAGGTCATGCGCAGGCTCTGGACCGAACGGTCGGTCACCTTCACCGGCAGGTACCACACCGTGACCGCGGCCGGCCTGGCCCCGCTGCCCACCCAGCGGCCGATACCCGTGTGGTTCGGTGCGGCCTCCGATCGCGCGTACGAACGTGCCGGCCGGCTCGGCGACGGCTGGTTTCCCATGGTGGAGCCCGGTCCCAAACTCGATCAGGCGCTCGAACAGGTGAACCGCGCGGCCAAGTCAGCGGCCCGTGACCCGAAGAGCCTGGGAATGGAAGGCCGGGTCAGCTGGACCGAGGACCGCGACAAGCTCGCCGCCACCATCGGCGCATGGAAAGCCGCCGGCGCCAGCCACCTGTCGGTGAACACCATGAAGGCCGGCTTCGCGAGCGTCGACGCGCACCTCGCCGCCTTGGAGCAGGTCGCCGCCGACCTGAAGTAGCGGCGCCGACGCGGTCGTCGGCTTTACTTGCTCCCTGACGCCGACAACTCCTCGACCAGGCTCAGGTGCACGTTGCGGCGGTTCGCCTTCGACCTGCCTGCGGTCTCACGGTCACTCGCGTCGACCGTGTCACGAACGTGGACCTGCCCGCCGGTAGCGCAGTGCCGTCGTTGCCAGTCGCTGATCGCCTGGTGCGCCGCGTGATCGAGATAGTTCGTGAGCAGGTGGATGGTGACCGACGTGCGTTCGGGAACGGACGCCAGCACGCCGGTCAGGCGTGGCAATGCCAGAAAGGTGCACGCACCTTCCACGACGACGTGCCATCCGTCACCAACGGGCTTGGCCTCGATCCTGGCCCGCACCACCCGCCATCCGGTCACGGCGACGGCCAGGGCGAGTCCGATCATGACGCCCTGCAGCAGGTTGAGGAAGACGACAGCGAGCACGGTTACCAGATAGACGACGAGATCTCCGTTGCGCAAAGCGGTTTCGATATGCGCGGGCTTCAGCAGTTCGATGCCGATCACGATGAGCAGGCCGGCAAGTGCCGCCGTGGGGATCTCTTCGACGAGTCCCGCGAACGGCACCGCGAAGAGCAGTATCCAAATTCCGTGCAATATGGTCGAGGCGCGTGTTTTCGCGCCGGCATTCACGTTGGCCGCGCTGCGCACGATGACACCCGCGATGGGAAGCCCACCGATCGCACCCGACGCGATGTTCGCCGCGCCCTGCCCAATCAGTTCGCGGTTCAAGTCCGTTCGGGCGCCGGTGTGCATCCGGTCGATCGACACCGCGGTCAGCAGGCTCTGCACGCTCGTAATCAGGGTGACAGTGATCACCGCGACGGTAACGGCTGCCCAGTTCCCGTGCGGCAACGACGGCAGGCGCAACGCCTCGATCACCGAGCCATCCAGGACTATCCGGGATACGTTGAACGGAAAGACCACCGAAATAGCGGTGACCACGACGATCGCGACGAGTGGCCCGGGAATCTTGGCCACCCGGGCCGGAACCCAGCGCCAGGCGATCAGAATGGCGATCACCAAGAGACCCAACACAAGGCCTGGCCGGTGAGCACCGACGACTTGTGCGGGCAGGCCGATGACATTGCTCCAGGCCGAACTCTTCGAAGCGCCACCCAGCAACACGTGCACTTGCTGCAGGGCGATCGTGATTCCGATGCCGGCCAGCATGGCGTGCACCACTACCGGCGAGATTGCCAGGGCCGCCCGCGCAATCCGGCTGAACCCCAGCAGGACTTGGAGAATCCCCGCCACCACGGTGATGAAACATGTTATCGCCCAGCCGAACTGAGAGATCACGTCGGCAACGACGACGGTCAATCCCGCGGCCGGGCCGCTCACCTGCAGCGGTGAGCCGCCGATCCATCCGGCAACCACTCCCCCGACGATCGCCGCGATCAGACCGGCGAGAACCGGTGCGTCCGAAGCAATCGCGATGCCGAGCGACAACGGGAGTGCCACCAGAAAGACGACCAATGAGGCCGGCAGGTCGTAGGGGAGCGTCTCGCGTAACCGGTCGATTCGGGATTGGCCTGCGTCCTGCGCGCCCCGACGAACTGGCTGTTCTACCTGTTGCACCGGCCCTCCCCTGAATTGGTCGCTAGCGGTGGGCGTTTCGATATCCACCCGGGTCACGGCAGGTAGGAAACGCGTAAAGCCGTGCAGCGCAGGCGGTTAGAACTACCGCGAACGTCATTGTTCGGCGGATGTGCCTGGACTATGCGTTCGAAGGTAGGTGGGGCGAGCACGAAGGGTCAACCGGACAAGCCGAGCGCATATCGAATGCAAATCTTTCGGCGCCGATCGCAGGCACCAAGACCATAAGACGGAAAGCGGTTACTCCAGAACGAGAACCGGGATCTGACGTGCCGTCTTTTCCTGGTATTCGGCATAGGGCGGAAAAGCCTCCACGGCCCGCTGCCACCACTCCTCGCGCTCGGCACCGTCGAGCTCGCGAGCCGTCAACGTGACAACCTTGTCGCCATCCTGCAACGTCACCGCCGGATTCGCCTTCAAATTGAAGTACCAAACCGGATGTTCCGGAGCGCCGCCGTGGGACGCGACAATGACGTAACGCCCATCCTTCTCGACCCGCATCAACGGTACGTAGCGCTGCTTGCCCGACTTCGCTCCGGTGACGGTCAACAGAACGATCGGTCGGTCGAATACCTCGACTCCATCGGTCGTGCCTCGACTCAAGATCTGTTCGGTCTGGTCGCGCACCCAGCCCCTCGGGCTCTTTTCGATTTCGTCAGCCATACCTACAGCGAACACCCGGCCAGCGCCACTGCATTCCCCGGGTGTCGCCTGCACCGCGCGTCGCCGCGCGCCCCGGTGACCCTGCGCGCAGGAGTACAGTGGAGTCGTTTAGACAGGCTAGCTAATTTGGCCGCAGGCTGTAGAGAGGAGACGGGCGTGCCCCGCACCGAGAACGACACCTGGGATTTGGCGTCCAGCGTCGGAGCCACCGCGACGGCGGTTGCCGCACAGCGGGCGATCGCGTCCCAGGGCCCAGACGCGTTGTTGAACGACCCCTGGGCGGATCCGCTCGTCCGAGCGGTGGGCGCAGACGCCTTCATCAAGCTTCTCGGCAACCAGCTCGACCGTAACGATGACCCGCTGCTGAACCGCCGGGCCGTGCGGGAGCAGATCACGGTGCGCACCCGATTCTTCGACGACTTTTTCGTGCAAGCGACCGAATCGGGTATCCAGCAAGCGGTCATTCTGGCGTCCGGCTTGGATACCAGGGCTTACCGCCTGCCCTGGCCGGCGGGGACGGTCGTATACGAGATCGACCAGCCCGAGGTGATCGAATTCAAGACGCGAACTCTGGCCGAGCTGGGCGCCACACCGAATGCGGAGCGCCGCACCGTGGCGGTCGACCTGCGCGACGACTGGCCCTCGGCGCTCGTGGCAGCGGGGTTTGATGCTCAAAAGCCGACTGCGTGGAGCGCCGAGGGGCTACTCGTTTACCTGCCGCCCGAGGGGCAAGACCGTTTGTTCGACAACATCGCCGCGGCTTCGGCGCCGGGCAGCCGGATTGCCACCGAACACATGGATCTGCGCGACATCCCCTCGGACTGGGCGAAGAAGTTGACCGAGCGGTCTCAGCGCATCGGTTCCAACATCAATCTGGCGGAGTTGTTCTACACCGGTGAGCGCAACAGCGCGGCCGAATACCTGGCCGCGCGTGGTTGGCGGATCGATATACGGACAACCCAGCAGGCGTTTGCCGCACACGGCTTCGCAGTGCCGAACGACGAACTGGCTTCCTTCGGCGACGCATCGGGGTACCTGACGGCCACGCTCCAGTAGCGCATATCAGCCTCATTGACACATATCAGCCAACTTGATATAAAGGGGACTATGACGCAACCGACCCAAGAGATGTTCGAATCCGCCTATCGGGGTGAGGCTCCCGAGATGGGCGAGGGAAACCGGCCACCGTGGAGCATCGGTGAGCCGCAGCCCGAGATCGCCGCCCTGATCGAGGACGGCAAGTTCCACGGCGACGTGCTCGACGCCGGTTGTGGCGAGGCGGCGGTGTCGCTGTACCTCGCCGAGCGCGGCTTCACCACGGTAGGCCTGGACCAGTCGCCCACCGCCATCGCGTTGGCAACCGAGAAAGCCGCCCGGCGGGGCCTGACCAGCGCCACCTTCGATGTCGCCGACATCAGCGCCTTCACCGGCTACGACGGCCGCTTCGGAACCATCGTCGACAGCACGCTTTTCCACTCGATGCCCGTCGAACTGCGCGAGGGCTACCAGCAGTCCATCGTGCGGGCCGCCGCACCGGGAGCCTCGTACTTCGTGCTCGTCTTCGACCGCGCCGCGATGCCGGCCGAAGGCCCCGTCAACGCTGTCACCGAAACCGAGCTGCGCGATGTCGTCTCGAAGTACTGGGTGATCGATGAGATCCGGCCGGCGCGCATCCACGCCAACGTGCCTGAGAGCTTCCTGGCCGGCTTTGAGGCCTTCGCCGGCGCCGACATTCGTGACGAGGACAACGGTCGCAAGTCCGTGGGCGCCTGGCTGCTCTCCGCGCACCTCGGCTGACGAACGTGGCGAACGGCGCCGCGGTGGTCAGCCAGAAGCGATTGCCGCAGCGCCGTGAGCAGCGCAATCAGCATCGACCGATCGGGCCGGGTTTCGACACCCGTCATTCGGGAGATTCTGATGGCACTGCAGCCGTTCAGAGGAGATCTCGGTGGATCAGCAAGTGAACTTCAACCCGCCCGCTGCGCCCGAGGACGCCCGCAAGGCGACCGAGGAACAGCGCAAGTTACAAGAGCAACTCGAGCACCAGGATGAGGATCCCGACGGGCCGGCATTGCACCAGTCTCGGCACGACCTGCCCGACGAGAGCACACGATAGCTCCGCCCAGCGGCTCTCGGCCAGCGAATGTCGCCTGTTAGCAGCGCATTTCGTCTTGCCGTGACGCCGCGTTGCCCGGTGATTGCGGCCGACGCGCAGATGCAGCCGGCCGCCGGTGGTCGCGGGCGACTGCCGCCGCAGCCTCCCATGTCAGCATCATCCCGCCCAGGGCCGCCGTCGGGATTGCCCATAGCCGCCGGACCATCAGCGCGCTCTCGCATCGATCGACATAGTTGTGCGCCGTGCCGGCCGCGTTCGAGGCCTGGGTCAATTCGGTTGTAAAACCGTTACCGCACTTGACTTGCCAGCCGAACTGATCAAAGGCGTCGATGAACACCGGGAAGTACAGTGCGAAGGTTCCGCCGGCCAATAACAGCACGGCGCCGAAGACGATCAGCGGCACTCGGTTAATCACGCGGTCCCCTAGGTCATGCACACGTTGGCGAAAAGCAGCACGGGCCACGACACGATCGAGCCGAGGAAGGACACCACCAAATCGGCGCCGTGCATGTCGTGCAGGTGCTGGGTATGGGTGCTCGACCAGATCACGCCAACGATCAGGTACGGCGTCCCCAGCAGTATCGCCAGTCCCAGCAGTTCAGCGATGGTCAATTGATACTCCAGAAGTGTGCGAATCCTGTTGAGCATGGGCATGCCTTTCGCGCGGGCGCCTGCCGAGCTTGACGGCGGCCCACCGAAGCAATGCGGACTCCGGCACACCCGGCACGCGGACTAGATCCGACTATGTTAATGCCGATTCGGGCGATTCGATAGTCCGGTGCGCCCGTCGCCGTCGGTCAGGCGCGGCCAATGAGAGCGGGAGATACGCTGCCGGAAGCGGGCGTTCAGCTCGCCCGGACGCACGGCCGCGATGGACGTCCCCACAGCAAGTGGGGATGGGTTCCGCGGCAAAGGGCATCCGCGACGACCGGTCAGCGACGTTGTCGGCTGCCGGGTGGCGCAGGGGGAGAGGAGGCGGGTCGCCCCAACACCGTCACCTCCATCAGGCGACGCACCGTGAGGCTGGCGGCAGCACTGGTGTCGGAGAAGACCAGGCGCCCGACGTCCACCGCAAGCGCGAACGCGGCGTGGACGGCATATCGGGCCCGGCCCAGGGTGAGTTCCGGGCTGGCCGCGACGGCGAGGCTGGCCCAGGATTCGACGGTGGAGCGCTGAATGTTGTAGAGCAGCACCGCGTCGGTGTCGGGCAGGTTGTGGCGCTCGGTGTAGTACACGCACGCCAGTTCCGCGTTGGCGAACGACCGGTTGACGTAAGCCTCGATGAGTTGCGTGAGCGCCTGTTCCGGGTCGGCGTCGGTGGCCAAGATGCTGGAGAGGTCACCCGAGAGTTGGTCGGCGGCGCGCCGGTAGTAAACCGCCAAAATGGCGGCCTTCCCCGGAAAGTATTGATAGATAGTGGCAACCGGTATGCCGACCGCTGCGGCGATGTCCTCCATCCCGGTTTCGCGATAGCCTCGCTCGCTGAACAGGCGCATCGATTCGTGCAACAGGAGCTCATAACATCCGGCGGCGCTGGTCAGTGTCAGGGGGCGCGGCTGGTCGGATCCGCGACCACGCTGGCTCGGCAGCTCGGTCCGCAACACGGCGGTCGCGATATCGGTCAGCGCCGCGCGAATTTCGGCATTGCCCAACCGAGAACGATGGTCGGTGATGCTGCCAATGACACTCAGTGTGGCCGCCGACAGTATCCAGCGCTGCCGCGACGTCAATTTCGGCCGCAACCTGATCAGCGGACGTTGCAGGCGCCGGTTGATCAATTTGATCTGTTCGGCCAGAGCACGCTGATCGTCGCCGCGCAGGTAGCGGCCCTCCCACCGATACAGCCCACCCGCGGTGCGGTTGACGATCGTTGTGTCGATCAGCGCACCGGTGAGTGCGCTGAGTTGCTCCTCGGGATTTCCGTCGGCGGGTAAAGCATCCGCGAATGCCGTGGCGTCGACCAGTTCCTGTCCCAGCGCCAGGAAGACCTCGCGAAACAGGTCATATTTGCCCTGCGAGTGGCGGTACAGCGCGGCAGCCGAGATTCCCACCCGCGCCGCGATGTTCTCCATGCTGACCGCGTGATAGCCCAACTCGCTGAATGCATCGGTAGCGGCGCGCGCGATCTGGATCTTGCGGTCCTTCGGGCGCCGCTTTACCTGATCCGCGGAGGAGCGGCTGGCCGACGGCATACAGATCACCGTAGCGGCCAGGGAGGCCGTTCGGGCGATCGTTAGACGACGGAATCGCGGAGCCGGCAGCTGCGCATCCATGCCATATGCCACCGGAGAACGCCCCGTCCGATACCGTGTTCCATTGGGAATGCGGATGGAGCTGACGAGGTTACGACGGGCTGCGACTGGCCTGGCGTGCGCCGGGCCGGTATTCGCCGCTGCGCTGATGCTCGCCGGCGGGGCCACCGCCGATCCGGGGCAGCCTCCGCCGCCGTTGCCGGTGTTCACGCCGGCGCCAAGCGATTGGTCACCGAACGTCTCCATCTGGCCGTACAACACATTCGCCGCACGGGTGACACCAGAGATGATCGGGGGAATGTCGGACTCCTGCCAATGGTTCAAGTCGCAATTCGACCCGCTGATGGGCCAGGTCAACGACTTCAACCGGTACCTCGGTGATCAGCATGACGACTACTCGGCCGGCAGCGTGCAGGGGAACGCTCACACCGTGGTCGCCAATATCGATCAATCGACGGCCTTTCTGGCTCCTCGAGTAAAGCCTTTGATCATCACCAACGAGCCCGACAACCTCGGGCCGTATTCGCCGGTATACGGCGGCGAACCGATGACCCACTTGGCATTTCAACTATCGCGGATCAGCGACAGCATCAAGAGGAAGGACCCGTCAGGAGTCACGCACGCGAACATCGTCGCGGCCACCGGCTGGGGCAGCTCGCTTCGCGACTCGGGCGCATGCGACTGACGAACCATCGCCGAAACGCTTCCGCACAGTCGCCAACCCGGGACGGGTTGGCGACTCGCTTCCCGAGGTGCCTTCAGCACCGCCGCAGCTTGAGCGGCGATGATCAAGAGCGCCAGGCGATTCGGGCCACCCGATAAAAGTTCCCGCCCAATACCGCGCTGATATCGCCGGCCCTCCACCCCCTGCGCCGGAGGTGTTCACCGAGCGTCAGGAAGATCTCTGGCGGCATCCACTGGATCGGGCCCCAACGGGTGTAGCTGTCGTCGAACAGATGTGGATTGCGCTGCAGCTCATCGATGAAGTCGGCTGTGTCGAAGGAGAAGTCGGTGCTGACACCGACGTGCTCGATGCCGATCAGGTCGACGGCGTATTCCAGATGCCGAGTCATCGCGTCCAGTGTGGGCGTGTTGGGTCCCAAGAAGATGCCGACCCCGGTGATACCGACGACGCCGCCGGTTTGCGCGCACGCTCGTGCCTGATCATCGGTGATGTTGCGCGGGTGGTCCCAGACTGCGCGCATGCACGAATGGCTGTAAATGACTGGACCACAAGATACCTCGCACATATCCAGACCGGTGCGAGCGCTGCAATGCGAGCCGTCCGGGACGACGCCGACGGCGTTGAGCTCGGCAACGACCGCCCGGCCCCATGCGGTCAGGCCCCCATCGGTGTGGTCGAGGCAACCGCTGCCGGCGCGGTTCGCGTTGTTATAGGTCGGCAACAGGGTGCGAACACCGAGGTCGGCCAACCTTCGCACATTCGCGAGGTCGTCATTCAACGGCCGTGAGTCCTCCAGGTCGAACACCACCGCTATGCGTCCCCCTCGCGCCGCCGCATCCACCTCGTCGATGGTGTCAGCCACGGCGAAGTCCGCGCGGGCGTCGATCGCGGCGCGGTAGTGCCGCAGGAGCGCCACGGCATCGTCGAAACTGTGCGGTGAGTACCCCGCGTTGACGGAAAGCACTGCGCCGGTGGCGCCTTGATACCGAGTCAGCGGATCGATGTCGGCGTCGGTCTTGAGCGGTAGACAGGTGTGCTGGTCCCAGAGCAGCGTGGTCATCGATGCGATCTCTCCCGCTATCGGCTGTATGCGGCGAGGGCGGTGGCGAGGGCCTGATCGGGCAGCCGGGACCAGGGCAGCGGCTCGGGCGGATCCGGAGGCGGATCGACCAGCCGGCGATGCCACCAGCCGACGTCCCACCATGTTTCATGCTTGAAGCCCACGCCGGAAAAGACGCCCACCGGCGTGAAGCCCAGCGCTTCGTGTAGTCCTACGCTGGCGGGATTGGGTAGTGCGATACCCGCATAGGCGTTGATATAGCCCTGTGCGACAAGCACATTCAACAGCACAGCGTAGAGCCGGCGGCCGTGTCCTTGGCGGTGAATCGATTCGTCCAGGTACAGCGACACATCGACAGACCAGCGGTAGGCCGCACGTGCGCGATGCGGGCTCGCGTAGGCAAAACCCTTGACGTCGTCACCATCGGCGACGACCAGCCAGGGCAGAAGCGCAAGCGTTGCGGTGATCCTCGACCGCATCTCTTCGGCATCAGGGGGCGCCGTCTCGAAGGAAATCGCCGTGTCGCGCACATAGGGCAGATAGAGTGCCGCCACCGCATCGGCATCCTGCGGCGTCGCCATTCGAGCCCTCATGACCACACAACGCTAGTCGGGCGCCGATGATCAGGAAAACAATTTAGACATAAGCACTTCAGCGAGCCGCCGGTGGGTGGTGTTCTGCGAGGCGGCGAGCTGCCAGCGGCCGTCCCTGCGCACAGCCACGCTGGTGTTGACACGAGCCCGGCGCCGGTTACGCCGTCGCGCCCCTTTGACCACCGACGCGTTCGCGTGCACCAGCGCGACATCAGCTGGCGTAAGCCCCTGGATCGCCTGCGGCCCAACCTGTTACCTGCTGATCGAGGAGCGCACGAATGGCTTGTTCGTCGGCTCGCTGGTCGCCACTTGTCACGATGCCTCCCGCAGTTGCACCACTATAACGGCCGGTTAGGCGATGTCGGCGCGGATCATCGAGGCGATCGCGCCGCGCGGCACCGATACCTGCGTAGCCTCCATCGCCGGCTGCAGCGCGTTCTGGTCGAAGAAGAACACGATCGCGTCGTTGGTGATCGCAAAGCTCTGGTAATTCGCCGGCTCTAGACCGGTGGCCGGCGGAATCGACACCTTCGCCCGATACCGGTCGGCCAAGGTCTTCTGCACAATCGGCAAGATGGCCTGCAGCGGTTGAGTTCCCGGTTGGAATAAGACGTCGAAGGTGATCGGCTGCCGATTGGCCAGGTTGTAGTTGAAGGATTTGTACCAGACCAGCGGATGCGCGGCGCCAAGGTTCTGGTACATCTCGGTGACTACCGACTGGGTGCCCGTGGCCTGGGGACCCGAGCTGTATCGGGTACCGGTAACCTTCAACGCAGTCGGCGATTTCAACGTATTCAGCGGTCCGCGGGCGTTGCGAAAATCGTCATGGATCTTAGTCAAATAGCCGATCATCGTCTGCTCATCGGGATAATCAGCCGGAAACACCATGCCGATATCCGACAGGGGCTCTGAGGCATCAAAATGGCACATGTGATTCGCGTCGACGCTCGACGGATTGCACAATTGCGGGTCCGCGCCGGCCACGGCAGTGCCGGTGAATGCTAGCACCGTCACAAGGAACGCCACCGCCCCCGCTGACCACGTTGATCCGCTGCGCCGCCCGATGTCCGACTTCACCCACGCCTCCGTTGATATTCCGCAGGGTGCATTGTCACAGATCGCTGCGGCGGATGGGCCATGGTGGGCAAGCCTATTGGCGACGCCTCCCCGCCGCGCTCGTTCGGGATCTCATCGCCGTGCGTCCTGCAGCTGGACCCGCGGCAGCATGGCGGGCATGCTCTGGCCCGCTGAGCCGCTCCCGGCGGATGCCCTCGAGTTGACCCAGCATGCCAGCCCGCCAAGCACCAGGCCGACCGCAATCCCCTCGTCAGGACGCTGGCCCAGGATGATCCACGACAACACGCCGGCCACCGCCGGAATGACAACGAACAGCATCGCCACCGCCGTCACACCGTGGGTGTTGATGGCGCGCACATAGAGGCTCACCGCCAGCGTGGCATTCAACAGCACCATGCCGCTCACCGCGATCACCGCCTTGACGCCGTCGTGCACCGTAAAGGGCGTGACGACCGCAAGGGCCGAGGCGGGTATCAGTCCGACGGCGTTCTGTATGGCGCTCGTCACGCGAAAATCGACACTGCGGCAGAACCTCTGTTGATACACCCCGCCGGCCGAAAGGCCAAGCAGCCCAACGACAAGCAACAGGATGACCGGATCGGCGCCGTGCGTGCTCATCAGCCTGCGCGAGCAGGCGGCCAACGCAGCGGCCACGCCAAGCGCCAGCGCAACCACCCGCAGCGCGCCGAGCGGTTCCCGCAGAAACATCGCCGCCAGGATGGCGGTAGCCACCGGGTTCATCGCAATCACCACCGCGCACAGCACCGCGGGCGCTCCGAGCTGAACGGCCTCATACAGGCAGCAGAACTGCACGCCCTGGATCAGCAGACCCGTCATCAGGACATGGCCCAACTGCGCTCCCCGGGGCCAGCCGGCCCTGGCCACCATCGACCACGTGGCCAGAATCGTTGCGGCCAAACTGAACCGGAGCACCAGGGCGGCCATCGGCGTCATCGCCGTAACCGCCAGCGTCCCGATCGGATATCCGAGCGCGTAGAAGAATGTCACCGCCGTGGCGGTGGTCGCTGGCATGCGCGGCAAAGGCATGCCACCATGTTGGCGTGATCGACCGACGCAGTCCAACGATTATTGGCGATCATGATCGATCGCATCACCTTATCGATATCCCTATCAGCGGCGATGATTCAGCCGACGACGCCGGCGATTGATTAGTCAAGCCGATCGGATTACAGTGCGGCTGTGGCCCAGGTGCTCGATATCGCTCCGCTGCGCAGCCTCGTCGCCGTCGCCGACTGCGGCGGCTTCCACCGTGCTGCCGCCGCTCTACATCTCAGTCAGTCCGCGGTCAGCCAGCATCTGCGCCGAATCGAAGCCGTGGTCGGCGAGCCGATAGTCCAACGCTCGGGACGCGGGGTCGTCTTCACCGACGTCGGCCAGAAGACACTGCGCCACGCCCGCACCATACTGGCCGCGCACGACGCCGCCCTCGACGACCTGGGCGCGACCGAACACAAGGCCCTGACCATCGGTGCCACCGAACACGGCGCCGACGTCATGCTGGGCGGGCTGTCCCGCGTGTTGCGCGAGCGACTCCCCGATCTGCGGGTGCGCTTCCGGCTCGACCGCAACGTGTCGCTGGCCGACTCGATCGACCGCGGTCTGATCGATCTGGCCATCATGCTCGACGGGGCGGGCCTGGATCGCGCTAACGCGTCGGGACTTGTCCAGTTGCAATGGGTTTCAGCTCGCTCGCTGGCGCTCTCACCACGAGACCCGCTGCCGCTGGTGATTTTCGCCGAGCCGTGCACATTGCGCGAGCCGGCCTTCGCAATTTTGGAGAGCCACCATATCGAGTACGAGATCGCCGCCGAGTGCGGCGATCTCTCCGGCCTTTACGCGGCGGTGCGGTCGGGCCTTGGCGTGGCACTGCTGCCGATGATCGGCAAGTTCCCCGACGGGCTGAGTCCGGCCGAGGGCCTGCCATCCGCCAACAGCGCCTCCATACTGGTGCGCGGCCGCACCGGAATCGACCACGGACTGCTGCGCACGGTCGACGATGCGGTACGCGATTTGCTGGCCGCCGCAACGTGATTCGAAAGAGACCTCACCGGGGCAAGCGCAGCGCGAAGCATTGGCCGGCGACGCACCGGCCAACAGCGGCACCGGGTAGGCAGGACACCGGCCGGCTAACGCCGACAGTCGTCTCGATCGCGCAGCAGCTGTGCGGCACCGCGGTCGACCGCTCTTGGAGTTTGCTGCGATACTTCTCCTGTGGGTCCGAACAAACTCGGCCGCCTCTTGATGCGAGCCGCACCCGTTTTCAATGCGCCGGTGGCCGCGCTGGCCAACTCCCGTCGCTTTGGCCGCCTGATCAATCGCAACATCGCGATGCTGACTTACACGGGCCGACGCTCCGGGCGCACGTACAGCATCCCGGTGGCCTACCGACGTTCCGGGGGCGACATCCTCATCAGCGTCGGCATGCCCGAGGCGAAGACGTGGTGGCGCAACTTCCTCGACACCGGCGGGCCGCTGACGCTGCGCCTGGACGAGGCCGAACATGCCGGACACGCCGTCGCCACGCAGGACGAAAAGGGAGCTGTCACCGTCACTGTGCGGCTCTCCGGGGCGAAATCTTGAGTTCCACGATCGACGCCCAGCCGAACCGCGACCGGCTGCTTCAACGCGAAATCCGGTTCAAAGCAACGTGGTTGAGCTTCGGATGTGGAGGGCGATAAACTGTTCGCCCGTTCGCGTCAGATGCCGATCACCCCGTCTTGGTTCAGCACGGCGCTCGACCAAAAGCCAGAGCACTGCGACGTCGATGTCGACGGCTGCCGCATACACCTGCGTGTCTGGGGTGCTGCTGACCATCCTCCGGTGGTGCTCGTGCATGGCGGCGGAGCACATTCGGGCTGGTGGGATCACATCGCGCCGTTCTTTGCCAGCACCCATCGGGTGATCGCGCCGGATCTGTCCGGGCATGGCGACAGCGAATCGCGTGACCATTACGACCTGCGCACCTGGGCAAGCGAAGTGATGGCGGCCGCGGCGGCCGCGGGTCCCGCCGGACGGCCCACGATCATCGGCCACAGTATGGGCGGTTGGGTCGTGTCCACGGCCGCGATGCACTACAGCCAGCAGATCAACAGCATGCTGGTCATCGATTCGCCGTTGTGGGAGCGTGCGCCGGAGGAAGGGCGACTGCGCAGGCGCAAACACAACCGTTACCAAACTAGTGACGAGATCCTGGCCCGCTTCACGGCCGTGCCTTCGCAGGAGTTGATCCTGCCCTATGTCCGAGAACACATCGCGGGCGAGTCGATACGCAAAACCGACGGGGGATGGGTCTGGAAGTTCGACCCGGCCATCTTCGCCGGTGAGTTTCTCGAGCCGACGCCCGCCGACGAGGAGTCCTTGGAGACCATGCTGGCCGCGATGCGTTGCCGCGTGGGGTATTTGCGCTGCGAAGCCGGTTTGGTGCCGCCCGATATGGCCGAACGGATCCGCTCCCTGCTTCAGCTGCGTGGCCCTTTCGTGGAGTTGGCCCTGGCCGGTCACCATCCCATGCTGGACCAACCGCTCCCCCTGGTCGCGACCCTGCGAACCCTCCTGGAATTCTGGTCGATCACCTAGGCAGGAACGGGCTGCGGGCCTCAAGCCCTCGCGCGGCGGGCCAGTTTCGCCGGTTGGTCGATGATGAGGGCCTTGCCCTGCTGACGGATCCATCCGCGTTGGGCGAAGTCGGATAGCGCCTTGTTGACCGTTTCACGCGAGGACCCCACGAGTTGGGCCAGTTCCTTCTGCGTCAGGTGGTGCTCGACCAGGACCGAGCCCCCGTTGCTGGTGCCGAATCGCATTGCCAGATCCAGGATTTGCTTGGCCACCCGGGCGGGGACATCGGTGAAGATCAGGTCGCTCAAAGCGTTGTTGGCATGCCGGAGTCGGCGCGCCAACACCCGCAGCAGCTGCTCTGCGATTTCGGGACGTTCGACGATCCATGTCCGCAGGGCATGGCGGTCCATCCTGACCGCCTTCACCTCCGTCAGGGTGATCACCGTGGAGGTTCGCGGGCCGGGATCGAACAGCGCCAGCTCACCGAACACATCCCCCGGCCCCAGCACCGCGAAGACGGTTTCGCGACCGTCCACCGTCTGATGGCGGATCTTCACCGTGCCCGACAAGATGACGTAGAGGTCGTCACCCAGCTCGCCTTCGACGAAGACGGTCCGCCTGCGTGGGAACGCTACGTGCTGCAGGTGGCGAGCCAACGCATCGACCGCCTCAGGGGCGATCCCCTGGAATATGCCGGCTCGCGCCAATACTTCGTTCACGCCGCCCCTTTCAACGCGTTTCGCACGGCGTTGCGCGCACTAGGCGCTGCTCCAATCTGGGGGCGTCTCGGCTCGCCACCCAGACCTTACACGAGGCCGGAGATTCGTAACGTAGCAGGTCACGACCACCGCTTCGGCGTGAAACGGTGGTCGAGCGGGCCGCTCAGGCGGCCGGCGTGGTGATGCTCGATGCGATGGTCACCTCGGAGTATTGGCTCCCGCATGCATCGCAATCCACCTGATATTCGAGCTTGGCGTCATCCCGCTCGAGAAACCGGTACTGCGCCCACGCCATGCACCGCGGGCACCGCGCACGACCGTGCTCGATTGCCATTCGCCAACCCCCTGAACTTGCCACAGACACACTGGAAGTACCCAGTGCCGAGCCCCGCTAATCATCGAGGTTGAGCCGCCCGCGGTGCCGGCGTCCGGTGGCGTTGCGCGGCTAAAAATTCAGCCCCGAATACATGACCCGCCCGGGATCGTACTTCTGCCGCACGGCACTCAGCTGCGAGAGGTTCGGGCCGAAGTAGCGCGAGGGCGGCTGGTTGGTCTCGAGGTAATTCACGTAGCCGCCGACCGAATACTGTTGCACCGCTTGATGTGCCGTGCTGAGCCAATTGGTCGCGGCCGCCGGATCGCCCGTCTCCACATACCACTGCACCAGCGCCGACTGCCGGCGCCATGGAAAGGCGGTGGCGCCTGGCGCCACCGTGGCGAGGGCGCCGTCCAGCGCGTGCATGATGGCCAGCATGCGGCCGGCTCCGCGGGGAAAGGCATTGACCGCCGCGGCGATCCCCTGTGCCACGCCCGCGTTGACGGTGGCGAACACGTCGGATCCGCCGACATACCCGAGCGGAGACGGGTTGAGGTTCCCGACGGCCAGATAATTCACCAGATCCATGTAGTTGAGGGTGTGGTTCTCGGTACCCGACGGCTGCAGTCCCACCGCTTGGGTGATCGCGGCCGCGGCGCTGTTTCCCGATCCGGCCGGGCAGGTCGCCAGGATCCGGCAATGCATCCCCGTCGCGTCGACGGTGGCGTCCGCCAGCGCCCAACTGCTGCGATCGGCGGTGCGTAACCAGTTCTGCCAACCGACGAGAACCTGCGCGAAGGACTGCGGCGGAAAGTTGAGGTTGACGACGTCGACGTCCTTGGTGGGAAACGTGGCGAACGTGAGCGAGGTCGTCACACCGAAGTTGCCGCCACCGCCACCGCGCAGCGCCCAGAATAGGTCGGGGTTGCTGGCGGCGGATGCTGTCACAGCTTGACCGCTGGGCAGCACCACCGACGCCGACGTCAACTGGTCGCACAGCAGGCCCGCATGCCGTGACTGGGCCCCCATGCCGCCGCCCAACGCGTGCCCCGCGGCACCGACCGAGGGACAGGTGCCCGTCGGCACGCCGCGGCCGGCCGCGGCCAGCGTCCGGTGCATCGTGTACAGACTCGTCGCGGGCGTCACCGTCACCTGCCCCGTTGCGGCGTCGTAATTGGCGTCCCCGGGCAGTTGGCGCAGGTCGAGCACCATGGCGCCGTTGGCGGTCGAGGCGCCGATGTAGGAATGGCCGCCGCTGCGTGGGGCGACCTTGAGGTTGTGGGCGGCCGCGAACGCCATCGCCTTCTGCACGTCGGCCGCGGACGTGGGTGCGACGACTGCCGCCGGCGTCAACCCGTTGTAGTTGGTATTGAAAACCTGCTTGGCCCCGGCAAATTGGGGGCTATCCGGAAGCAGCACCTTCCCGCCGAGGGCGGTGGACAGGCTTTCCCACCCGGTAGGTCTCGGATCGGCGGCCACCCGGGGCGCGCCGAGGACGGCGCCGGTGGCCAACGCGCCGACGGCGCCCCGCAAAAACGCCTGCCGCGAGATTTCACGCGCCATCGTCGGACTCCCGCGATTGCGTCATGCCCGAATTGTCGACCACGAGACCCGTAGTGCCACACGACGTGTCGGGGGGTGACCGAAACGTGCTCGAACCGTTACCGCCCCCGGGCACGTGCGCCAGGCTGGCGGCTATTCGCCGACACCCTTTGACGGCGGTTGGATCAAATACCCCATAGGGGTACGGTGGCGCCATGTACGCAACGCAGGTTCGCTGCAAGGCTGCGGTGCCGCAGGCGGTGTTCGTAATATCACGATGTTGCATGCCATGATCGGTGACCCGGCGCTGCGCTGGGCCGTCACGGTCCTATTCGGCGTCAGCGTCGCGATGTATGCGTATGTCGCTGTCGCACAACGCGATCAATGGACGGGGACGGTCAATCACCTGATACACCTGACGATGTCGATGGCGATGGTTTCGATGGTGTGGCGCGTGGGGGTCGACCTCCCGGCGGCAGGGCCGATTCTGTTCTTTCTTCTTGCCGGGGTCTGGTTCGTGGGCACCGCCGTGTGGGCCCAGCCAGTATCCCGTCAGCGACTGAAAATGTGCTACTACGCGGCGATGATGGGGGCGATGGCATGGATGTACGCGCTGATGAGCGGAGTCCTGTCGGGTGTTCCCGCACGCCTTCACTCACGGCCCGACTCGACGGCTATGAACATGCCAGGGATGAAGGTGCCCTCACCCGAAATGCCAGCAGCGCCGGCGGAATTCTCTTGGATCGCCGCCGCGAACTGGATGCTGATGGCTGGGTTTGCCGCGGTTGCACTGTATTGGTCGTACCGCTTCGTCGGCGAACGCCGCACGACCCTGGTGCCGACGACCGCGCGGCCGTTTCGGTGGGAACCGCTCTACCAGGCCTCCACAGCCGCCGGCACCGCGCTCATGTTCGACGCGCTGCTCTGGTAATGACGGGCCGTAGCGGCCTGTGTGCTGACCGTTTCCTAGCCGGCGCCTTTACCGTTGTCGACCCGATAGACAGCCCCATGGATGGCGGTCGCGGCGTCGCTGGCGAGGAAGGCGATCACGTTGGCGATGTCGAGGGGTTGCATCATGCCGCGCGGTGCGGCCGTGCGCATGATCAGGTTGTAGTTGGGATTGTCTGGCGCGCTGAATTGTTCGATCTGCGGCGTGAGCATGCCACCGGGGCATACCGCGTTGACGCGCAACCGATCCGCGGTGTATTCCACGGCCAGCGCGCGGGTGAGGCCGATCAGGCCGTGCTTGGCGGCGCAGTAGCCGGCCGAATACGCCTGCCCCTCGACGCCGGCGATGGAGCTGACGTTGACGATGCTGCCGCCGCGTTCCAGTAGATGAGGCAGCGCCGCCCTGCAGAGGTAGAAAGGCCCGTTGAGGTTGACCGCAAGGTCTTGTTCCCAGTCATCGTCGGTCATCGACTCCGTGCGGCGCATCTGGTGTCGCCCGGCGACGTTGACAAGGACGTCGAGTCCACCGAAATCACGGACACACTGCTCGACCGCGTCCCGGCAGGCCCGCGCCGAACCGATGTCTACCGACGCGAATTTGCCCCGCTCGACGGCGGCGAACCCGGCGGCCAAGCGATCCGCATCGCGGCCGATACCGAAAACCGTTGCTCCCTCGCGGGAAAACAATTTCGCCGTTTCGGCGCCCAGGCCCGACGACGCGCCGGTCACCAACGCCACTTTGCCCTGCAGTACAGCCATATCAGTGCACCCTAGTAGGGCCGCAGCCGCGCCACTGCACCGTGTCGAACCTGAAGCGGCGCAATGGCTCTCAACCCCCATCCGGCGGCCATGCCTGGGACCGCTTGGAACCGCTGCTGGATCCGGCGCGCAGCGATCATCGCGAGCAGGTTGAAGGCTTGCCTGCCCAGCGCGATCCGACTCGTTCGCTTCTTCCAGCTCGGCGGTGTCGAGGCCGTACGCCGTCCGAGGTAGTAGCCGATGCATGCTGCTATCGCGAGCGCGGCGATGGCCGCGATTACCGTCACGTGTTGAGCGTCCTGCGCCGCCGTCGCGGCAAGGTCACGCACGGGCTACACCTCGGCCAACAACGCCCCGGCTTTGCCTCTTCCGCGCCGCCGTGGCTCTAGCCCCTACGATCTGGGTGTGGACGAGATGCCCCACTACACGGGCCCGATCGAGCCCCGCAACCGCAACATCTTTGGAGCCTGCCTGTCGCTGGCCGGTTTGGCGGCGATGATGCTCGCGCTTTCGCTGTTGTTGATCGCCGAGAGCAATCAAGCTCTGGCGTTCAAATTGGAAGCCGGCTTCTTCCCGCCGCTGTCCGAAGCCGCAGTGCAGTCAGCGCGCACCGAAGTTGTGATCGCGGCCGTGTTGACAGTCCTGGCGACCGCTTCGGCGGTGACGGCGGTGATCTTCCGCTCGACCATCGCGTGGCGGATCGTCGGGGGGGTCACCCTGCTGGCATTCATCGTGGTCGGCCCGCTGCTGTGGGTCTGCTACGACATGGCGTTCTGAATCGACGGTCTTAGCAACGTGTTTCGCGGCAGGTGCTCTCGCGTGGCAAAGGCGACGAGGTCGGTAGGTGGTGAACCGGAAGTCCGAAAGCGTTGGCTTGGTGCAGCGATGGTCGACAGCAATTGGCCAGGACGTTCGCCGTCCGACCTCTCAGCCCCCTGACGGAGGCCGCCGCATGATGTTGCCAAAGATCGGCGGTCCATAACCTTTCTCGTCCGGCTTATCCCGCTGGGCCTTGCGCGCTCCCGGCGGCATCGGCGGAACGAACATCGGGATCAGCGGAGCGCCTTCTGCAGAGGTTGCCACCAACGGGGCCTCGGTGGCAGCCAACTGAATCGGGGAGGTGACCGCCGAAGGCGGGACCACAAGGTTGCCCACATACAAACCTTTGCTCATATTCGCGGTGACCGAAGCTTCCACCGCCCCGGCCTCAGCGGCGGGAGGAGCGTAGAGGTTGGGCACGCCTCCCACGGCCTCTGGACCGGTGAGGTTGTATGCGAGAGCGAGGTTGCGTGGGGTGGGGGCCAGCACGTCTGGGAACTGGCCGGGGACGAAATCATGGCCTCCGGTGAACGCAGCAAGGGCGTTGAACGGGAACCCGCTCTGGACGACGCTAGCTTCCTGATTAAGGAAGAAACCGATGGTGGGATTCGAGAAGAAAGGATCCGTCGGAAGGTTCAACGCGGGCGGATCGGCAGCGGCCTGTGCAGCGGCTACGGCAGCGCGCTGGTTGGCCACGCCGGCTGAGTTGGTGGTAGCGGCGGGAGACGAGAATGTCGGCATCGCCATGGTCTGCAACCTGCTGGCGTGGTAGGCCATCAGCGCGGTCGTGTTACCCGCCCACATCTCCATGTACTGGGCCTCGGTGGCGGCGATGGCCGGAAAGTTGATGCCGAAGAAGTTCGTCGCAATCAGGTGAGACAGCAGTGCGCGGTTTGCGGCCACGACGCTCGGATGCACCACAGCTGCCTGGGTGGCGACGAATGAGCTGGCCATGGTGGTGGCCGCCACCGACATCTGAGCGGCTTGCATCGCCGTCGTGTTTAGCCAGGCGATGTAGGGAACCGTAGCGAGGGTCATCGCCGTCTTTGATGGTCCCTGCCAGGGGGTGGCGGCCACGGTGCTGGCGTAATCCGAGGCCGTGCGCCCCAGCTCGATCGCCAACTGGCGCCATGCGGTGGCAGCGCTGAGCAATGATCCAGGCCCCGGCCCAGAATGAATTAGTGCTGAGGCGATCTCGGGAGGAGCCGAAAAGTCCATGCCCGCCCCGTCAAAGGTCGACGTCGTTAGCAGATGCGGCAAAGCCGTGCACGGTAGCCATGCTGGTAATCCTTCAATGTCGGGCTAACGGTGCCGGGGCACTTTAGTGGTCTATCACAGGGGGAGCTCGAGCGGTTGAACATTGAGCAAACTTTGCTGCTGGCGAGCGTCCGGTTGCATCACGCAGCTCCGCGCGGTGATCTCGCCTACGTGAGCATCTCTTTGATGCCGGGCGTTTGCTTTACTCGGTCGGTTTCGGCGAAGACAGTGCGACACTGGTATTGGTGACGACGACACGGCCACAGCCGAGCGGTCAGAGGAAGCAGTTGAGATGAAGACGGCAATAACGAGGGTGTCGGCGGCGGCGGCCATCGCGCTGGCATCCCTTTGTGTATCCCACGGACAAGCGCACGCCGACGATCCCTGCGACGGCATCACCGATCCGGTCGACCGCCAGGCCTGCATCGACCATTCAATCCCGGATAACCCCTTGCGTACAGCCCAGGGCGATTGCCAGGCGAGCCCAGCTTACGGAGCGCTGGGCCAATTCTGTCGAAACTGAGATCCAGCCGGAACTTGCCGACTATGCCTGCGGCACAGGTTGTTCCGTACGGCTTGCTGATTTCGATGCGCCGGTGTGTCCAATCAAGCAGCGCGGCGTGACAGGTAATCGGTCGAAAGTCGTCGCAAATCAGCGTTGACGAAGTCTCGCCCAGCCGGCGGCTAGCGTCATCCCTGGCGAGCCGAGCATCAGCTGCAGTATCTGCAGTGGGTGCAGGGTGGGCCGGACTTTCAGGTAGCTGTACAGGCGCAGGTCGATCACCTTGCCCTCGTGGTCAAATCGCCAGACTTCGATACCGCAACCCTGGTGGCGCCCGCGCGGTCCACCGCGCCACTCGTTGACGATGGTGTCCTCGGTGGCGGCGACAAGCTGCTTTTCAAGTGTGAACCGGCGTGCTTTGAATGCCGCGCAATTCCTGGCGTACGCGTCGTGGATGGCGTGCACGCCGACTGATTCCTCGCGTGCGCCGTCGGTGATCATCACCGCCCGCGCGTTGGGGGCGTAGATGTCATACACCATGTCGGTGAGGCATTCGTTGGTCGCGCGCGCGACGGCTTCGACGAAAGCGGCGGCGTCTTCGGGCCGCCGCCCTAGCTCGTGAGCCGCCGCCGTCGGCCCCGTCATCGATCGCCACCCCGCCGGGTCGACTGGATCGCGGAAATGCCCGCAGCAAGGATGATTCGCGTACCCTGCCGCAGCAGCGCCGCCAACGCGCGGGGTCGGCGCACCACCGACGCAGCCATTGTCAGCGCATCGCAATACAAGATCCGCCGCCGTACCCGTCCGGACCCGTCGAGCTCATAGCGGTCGATCGCCGGAACGGAGACCGACGTGCCGCCGAGCGTTCCCTTGATCAAGAACTCGATGTAGACGAGGTTGTCAGCGGAAACCGCCCAGTTCACCACGTCGATGTGCAGGTCCGGCATGAGAGTGAAGACTCGGCGCCAGTACGCGCTGGCCTGCTCGCGACCACGCACGTCGGCAAGTAGCGGTTGGGTATAACAGACGTCCGGGTGGGTCAGGGCGTCCAGACGTCCGATCGTGGGTGCGGCCCACACCTCACGAAATTGTTGCACGAATGCGGCTGCCGTTGCTGAGGCTGGTTCGTCGAGTTTTCCTGTCATTTCCCTCGTTTCGATCGGTTGGATTGGTCAGACCCGGCGGGCCGAAGCGATCGCAAGCCAGTCGTCGCCGGTCAACCTGCTGGCATGCGCCGAGTCATAGCGCTGTAGTAGTGCGGACACGGTCGCATGCTCGCAGCGCTCAAAACCATGGGCCGCCAGCACAGCGTCCAGCTCTGCTGCGGTGAAGCCACTTCGGTACGCTTCGCCGCGCCGCGCCACCACCCGGGCCACCCGCTGGGCGCTTTTCCACCGGGTGGTGCCGGTGATGACCCCGGCATCGACATAGTCGACGACGAGGTGACTGCCCGACGCGCACAAGACAGAGAGATCGGCAAGCGTCTGTTCGATCGTGTGGCCGGTGAGGTACGGGCTGACCCCGAGCCACACGATCACGCTGCGCTTGAACGGATCGAATCCGCTGGCGAGTAGCCGTTCGCGAAGCGCGTCATGCTCGAAATCGCATGGCACCCATACCGTTTGGCACTCCCGGGACGACGGCAACAGCCTCTCGATTGTGGGGCGCTTATCCGTCTGGGTCGTCGGCGCGTCCACCTCGAAGATGGTCAGCGGGATCCCGGCCAGGCGCAGGGTGGTCGTGTCGAACCCGGCACCGAGCAGCACCAGTTGATCGATGCCATCGCCGATCGCGGCCTGACAGACGTCATCGGTGTAGCGGACCCTCAACACGATGTGAGCGTGGAGTCCACCGCAGAGCCGGTCGAACACCCGCACGGCGGCGCCGGCCGGCAGCCGGTGAACCAGCATGGCCCGCAACGCCGGATGACGCACGAAATGCCGCGAGTACGGGTCGTCGAGGAGGCTACGGCGAGCGAACTGCAGCGTTTCTGCTGCCCGCTGCGCTGCGTTGACCTGGGCAGTCAAACTCGCCTTGGTCTCCACGCGTCGGGCGGTCACCACTCCTCTTCCGCGCTGCGGTGATTTCGCGATCACGCGTCCGAAACTACAAGGCAACCGGTTCGCCTGTATGGTCCAATTTGATGCCTAATTCGTGGACCAGTAGCGGCACCGGCGTCGACCTGCACCTGGAGCTTGCGCCGAGCCGCGGTCGCCGCGAGGCGCTCGAAGATGCGCTGCGGCAGGCCATCCGCGACGGCCGTCTGGCCGCCGGCGAACGGTTGCCGTCCTCTCGCGCGCTGGCCGAGCAACTCGGCATGGCACGCGGAACCGTCGTCGAGAGCTATGCACAGCTGGTGGCCGAGGGATACCTGCGTACTCGGCCCGGTGCGGGCACCGAGGTGGCCCACGCGTTGCATCCGCGGCCACAGCCCGATGCCGAACCGGTTGCTCCCCGCATCGCCGCGGATTTTCGCCTAGGGCGCCCGGACCTGAGCATGTTTCCCCGCACGGAGTGGCTGCGCGCACTGCGGCAAGCCTTCCAGGTCACCCCGCATTCCGAACTCGGTCCGCTGGATCCGCGCGGGTCCCCGCGGCTGCGCGCTGTGCTCGCTGACTACCTGGGCCGGGTGCGCGGAGTGCTCACCAGCGCCGAGCAGATCGTCATCTGCAGCGGTTTCACGCAGGGCTTGCGGCTGGTGTGTGACGCGCTCGCCGCCGCCGGAGCCCAGGCCATCGCCCTAGAGAATCCCTGCCTTCCCGATCACCGCCCCGACAGCCATCGCCAGCGGGCTCGAGGTCGTTCCCCTCGACGTCGACCGCGGCGGCGCCCGGGCGGAAGGATTCAGCACATCATCGATTGCGGCCGCCGTCCTCACCCCCGCCCACCAAGCCCCGCTGGGGGCGACGCTGGCCGCCGATCGGCGCGCCCACTTCGCCCGCATCGCCGCGCAACGCGGCGCGTATGTGATCGAGGACGACTACGACGGGGAGTTTCGCTACGACCGCCATCCCGTCGGCGCGCTGCAAGGACTCGCCCCGGAGCATGTCATTTACGCAGGCAGTGCCAGCAAGATTCTGGCTCCCGGCATCCGCCTGGGGTGGCTCGCCTTGCCCGTCGATTTGCTCGGCGCGGTCATCGAGGCCAAGCGCCGCGCCGACCGCGGCACCGACATCCTCGCCCAATTGGCTTTCGCGGAATTGATCGAGTCGGGCGCGCTCGATCGCCACGTCCGACGGATGCGCCGGCGTTACCGGCAGCGCCGCGATGCTTTACTGGCCACCCTCGGCGACTCTGCGCCGGCGATGTCGGTACATGGGGTCGCCGCCGGTCTTCACGCTGTCGTCTCGTTACCCGCGGGAATAACGGAGGCTGACGTCATGGTCGCTGCGCGCAAGCAGGAGATTGCCCTAACCGCGTTGGCGCCGTTCTGGCACCGCGACCCCGGCACTGCCGGAATAGTGGTGGGCTACGGGACACCGTCGGAACACGAATACCCAGCGGCAGTCGAACGTCTCGGACACTTACTGCGCGCTGTCAATGCGCGCAGATAATGCGTAACTGCTACGTCAGCGCGCCATGTTGGTGAACCGCGACAGGTGCAGCTGGTGCGCGACCGTCACGGTCTTGGTGGGGCCGTTGCGGTGTTTGGCGAGAATGAAATCCGCCTCTCCTCCGCGTGGGTCATCGCGCTCGAATGCGTCCGGGCGGTTCAGCAGGATCACCATGTCCGCATCCTGTTCCAGGGATCCCGATTCGCGAAGGTCCGACAGCATCGGCTTCTTATCTGTGCGCTGCTCGGGACCGCGGTTCAGCTGGCTGATCGCGACGACGGGCACCTCGAGCTCCTTGGCCAAAAGCTTGAGTTGGCGCGAGAATTCGGATACCTCGAGTTGTCGCGACTCGACCTTCTTGCCCGACGACATCAACTGCAGATAGTCGACGACGACCAGGCGCAGGTCGGATTTCTGCCGCAGCCGACGCGCCTTGGCGCGGATCTCCATCATCGTCAGGTTGGGCGAGTCGTCGATATACAGTGGCGCCTCGCTGATTTCGCTCATCCGGCGCGCCAGCCGCGTCCAGTCTTCGTCGCTCATGCGACCGGACCGCATGTCGGCGAGTTTGATCTTCGCTTCCGCCGACAGCAGCCGCATGACGATCTCGGACTTGCTCATCTCCAGCGAGAAGATGACGCTGGCCATCCGGTGCTTGATCGAGCACGACCGCAAAAAATCCAGACCCAGTGTCGATTTCCCCACCCCGGGCCTGGCCGCCACGATGATCATCTGGCCGGCGTGCAAACCGTTGGTCACCTCGTCGAGTTCGGTGAAACCGGTTGGGACGCCGCGCGCCACACCGCCGTTGGAGGCGATGGCATCGATCTCGTCCATGGTCGGCTGCAGCAGATCCTCGAGCGGAACGAAATCCTCCGACGTCCGGCGCTCGGCCACCTCGTAGATCTCGGCCTGCGCGCGGTCGACCACCTCGGCCACGTCGGCACCCTCGGCGCCCGCGTAGCCGTACTGCACAACCCGGGTGCCGGCCTCCACGAGGCGCCGCAGGAGCGCCTTTTCGGCCACGATGGTCGCGTAGTAGCTCGCGTTGGCCGCGGTCGGCACCGTCGAGATCAGGGTGTGCAGATAGGGTGCCCCACCGATGCGACGCAGCAGGTTGCGCCGGTCCAGTTCCGCGGCGACCGTCACTGCGTCGGCCGGTTCGCCGCGCCCGTACAGGTCCAGGATCGCGTCGTACACATTCTGGTGGGCGGGCCGGTAGAAGTCGCCGGGCCGCAGCCGCTCGAGGACGTCGGCGATGGCGTCCTTGCTGAGCAGCATGCCGCCAAGCACCGCCTGCTCGGCCGCCATGTCCTGGGGTGGTTGCCGCCCGAAGTCCTCGCTTGGCGGCGGGGAATCCATGCCCGACGCCAAGTCATCGACGACCGCCACGGGTTCCCTCCTCCCCTGGTTCACGCATCCGAACATACATTCGATAGCCGACAGCGGGCGTAGGTCAAGACCCTGACAACCTGCGCCGCACAGCACCCGTACGCCCGGCGCCGGGACGACGTTAAACGTTGCTGGCTAGTACGCAAAGGGGGTGCTGTTCATGAAGGTGTGCATCGTGTGTGCATATCCGTCGACACCTGTGTTGAGCGGGGTGTGGAGAACCTGTGGATTAATGCAAAGGGTTGGGACATCACTGCAGATACCGGCCATACAACGGCATCAAAATCGTGTGGACAAGAATCTCTACGGCGTGTCGCCGCAGGTTACTGCGCCGGGCGTGTTGGCTTTCCGCCATATTTTCCCAGCGTTACGGGCCGGTAAAGCGCCCCCGGGAAACGCACCCCAGAAATTGTTCGCCAGCGCGCGCGTCCGCGATCCGCACCAACGGATGGCGCCCTCGCGGCCGCAGTACAACGAAGCCCGGCGGCGGCCGATCAAGGCCACCGCCGGCAACGAGCAAACGTCGCGTGCTTAGCTCTGCGCGACGACCTCGAGCGCGACCTCGACGTCGACCTCGGGGTGCAGGTGCACCGCCACCGGGTGGGTCCCGACGGCCTTGATGTGCGATTTGGGCAGCCGCACGATCCGCTTGTCCAGGTTGGGACCACCGGCCTTCTTGATCGCGGCGACGACATCGCCGGCGGTGACCGAGCCGAACAGTTTCCCGGAATCGGCCGCGGTCTTGACCGGCAGCGAGACCGGTCCGAGCGCCTCGATCGCCGTCTTCAGTTCGTTGGCGTGCCCGAGGTCGCGCACGGCCTTGGTTTCGCGGGCCCGGCGGATATCGTCGGCCTGCCGCTGCGCGCCGCGGGAGGCCACGATCGCCAGACCGCGCGGGAGCAGGAAGTTGCGGCCGTAACCGTCCTTGACCTCGACTGTGTCGCCGACGGTGCCAAGGTGGTCGACGTCAGCCGTCAGAATCAGCTTCATCGTTTCGTACTTTCGGTAGGCCTGCGGCGACTATCGCGCCGAGGAGGTAAAGGGCAGCAGCGCCACCTCACGGGCATTTTTAACCGCGATGGCGATGTCACGCTGGTGCTGCACGCAATTGCCGGTGACCCGACGCGCGCGGATCTTGCCGCGCTCGCTGATGTACGTACGCAGCAGCGCGGTGTCCTTGTAGTCGATCGCTTGATCCTTCTTGGCGCAGAAGACACACTTGCGTGCCTTGACCGGCTTTTCTGGAGCCGGCCGCCTCTTGTTGGACTTGGCCATGTCTGTCTTTCTTTCCGTTCTCTATTACTGAAGTTTTGTCGAATCAGAAGGGCGGTTCGTCGTCCCCGCCGCCGAACGAACCCGATGCGGGAGCACTGCCCCATGGGTCGTCCGCGGGCGCGCTGCTCGCCGGCGCCGATTGCTGGCGGGATCCACCGCCACCGCCACCGCCGAAGCCGCCGCCTCCACCGCCACCGCCGCTGCGGCTGGCCTTGTTGACCTTGGCTGTGGCGTACCGCAGCGACGGGCCGATCTCGTCGACCTCCACCTCGACGACGGTGCGCTTCTCACCTTCACGAGTCTCAAAAGAGCGCTGCTTGAGCCGGCCCGTCACGATGACCCGGGCACCACGCGTGAGGCTCTCCGCGACGTTCTCGGCAGCCTCGCGCCAGATGTTGCACCGCAGGAACAGCGCCTCACCGTCTTTCCATTCCCCGCTCTGGCGGTCATAGATCCGCGGCGTCGACGCCACGGTGAAGTTCGCGACGGCGGCACCCGACGGGGTGAACCGCAGTTCGGGGTCGGCGGTCAGGTTTCCGACGACGGTGATAGTGGTGTCACCAGCCACAATTTCCTCCTGGGGCCGCTTCTGAGACGGTGTCCTGGCTGAGCCTACGCAAGTCCACCCACGGTGGACCCGCGACGCAGCCGAAGCTGTTAGTGCTTGTCGGTGCGCATCACCTTGGTGCGCAGTACCGACTCGTTGAGGCTCAGCTGCCGGTCGAGCTCGGATACCGTCGCCGGCTCGGCCTTGAGGTCGACGACGACATAGATGCCTTCGGCGTGCTTGGCGATCTCGTAGGCCAGGCGGCGCCGGCCCCAGATGTCGACCTTGTCGACGGATCCACCATCTTTGCGGACGACGTTGAGGAACGTCTCCAGGGATGGGGCCACGGTGCGTTCGTCGAGCGTGGGGTCAAGAATGACCATGATTTCGTATGGACGCATGGAAACCTCACCACCTCCTCTGGTCTCAAGCGGCCACGGGCGTTCCGTGGCAGGAGGGTCGCCTGCGTCGGCAACCGGATCAGGCTACCGGATAGTCGGCTGACCAGAAAAATCCGGCCGATTTGGCAACCTCGCTATTGCCGGGCGGTCAGGTATTCCTCGGCCCTCGCCACCGTCGCGGGAGCCGCCTTGGCGAGCGCGCCCGAGTCGAAGGGCGGGTGCGGGTCGTATTCGATGAGCAGCTGAGCCGCCTGTGCGGCCTCGCGATCGACGAGCAGTTCCACCAGCCGCAGGGCCATGTCGATGCCGCTGGACACCCCGGCGGCGGTGATGATCCGCTGCGGCAGGTGTTCGACCACTCGCTCCGCAACGTAGCGGGCGCCCAAACCATTGAGGAGTTCGGCGGCCCGCCAGTGGGTGGTGGCGGTGAGCCCATCGAGCAGGCCGGCCGCGGCCAGCAGCAGCGCGCCGGTGCACACCGAGGTGGTGAACCTGGTGTTGGGGTGCACCGCCTGCAGCCACCCCCGGATGGCCTCGTCGTGAATCAGCTGCCGGGTGCCGATGCCGCCGGGGAACACCACCACATCGGGAGCGCCCACCTCCTCGAAGGTGGCGTCACAACTGACGCCGAGCATTCCGTTCTCGGTCCGCACCTCACCGCGGTGGTGCCCGACGAACACGACGTCGATCGACGGAATGCGTTGCAGGACCTCGTACGGACCCACCGCGTCGAGTGCGGTGAATCGGGGAAAGATCGGGATGGCGACCTGCGTCATGACCTGGCGCCGCTTGCCAGTGCGGGTTGCTCGTCGGCTTCGTCGTCGGACGCCGGGATGCTCGAACGGCGCGACCCAACCGGTCGCAGCCAGTCCGGCAACCAGCCGGGCGGGGCGTCAGCCGCGCGGTCGAACGGTCCGCCCGCCGGATCGTCCGCCCGCGCGCCCCATCGCACCAAATCCTCGCCGGGGCGGTATATCTGGCGAATCACCAACGCACACAAGACGATAACCGCGACGTCGCGCAGCAACACGGTGGTGGTGAAGAACTGTTCGGGCAGCGAGCGGTTGGGGTTGCCGTACAGGTAATACATTCGCGGCACCCACACCAGCGCGTCGACGGTCATCCATGCCAGCAATAGCCGGCGGTGCGGCAGAGCCAGCACCGCCAGCGGCACCAGCCACAGCGAGAACTGCGGGCTCCACACCTTGTTGGTCAGCAGGAAGGCCGCGACCACCAAGAACAGCAGTTGCGCCACCCGCGGACGTTGCGGCGCGGTCAATGCGATGAATGCGATTGCGGCACAACACGCCACGAACAACACCGCGACGACGGTGTTGAGCACTGTCGGCGGCTGCCAGAAACCGAGCTTGGGATCGAATCCCCGCCAACCGGTGAAGGACTTGATGACGTTGTACAGCGAGTCCATGTCCTCGCCGCGCCGCGTGTTGAGCCGGAAGAACTCCGACCAGCCGCGGGGGAAGAACACCAGCACGGGCAGGTTGACCACGAGCCAGGTCACCCCGGCGGCCACCGTCGTGCGGACCCACGCGCGCAGCTGCCCGGTCCGGATTCCCAGCAGCAGCATCGGGCCCAAGAACAGCAACGGATACAGCTTCGCCGCGGCACCCAAGCCGATCAGCACGCCGGCCGGCACCGGTTTTCGTCGCGCCCACGCCAATAGCCCGGCCATCGCGAATGCCGTTGCCAGCGCGTCGAAGTTGGTGAATATCTGAAAGATCAATATCGGCGAGCCCGCCACCAAGGCGGCGTCCCAAATCCGCCGCCCAGCCAGGCCCGCGGTCGCCCAGACGGTGGCCAGCCAGGCCAGCGCCAGCCCGAATGCCGCGATATCGAAGAACATCACCACCTCGGCGACAACCGGAAGCGGAGCGAGCTTGCTCAGCGCGGTGTAGGTCTTCGCCAGTGCCATCGACACGTACTGATAGACCCCCGTCAGCACTGGATACTCCATGTAGCGCACCGCGGGCCGGCCGTCGTAGCGGATCTGCTGGGCGCCGGTCGAGTCGGTCTCGATCCAGCTCGATTTATAGGGAAACTTGCCTTGGCTCAACAACTCTGCGCTGTAGAGCGGCACGGTGTCGGAGTAGCACAACTCGTAGTAAGCGCGTTGGTTGTCCCAATTGGCCACCCGCTGATCGCCGGTCCCGGTGCCGGTGCTTTGCAGGCAGGCCGCCTTCGTCGACCAGCCCAGCGCCAGGAAGACCAGCCCGATCATGAACATCACCCGCAGCGGGGTCATCAGCCGCGAGCGGCCGATCAGCGCGTGCCGGCCCACCGGTCCACCGACGACGTCGGCGAGCGCGGCGCCCAGAAAGTCGTTGCGGCTCGGGCAATCTCGGGTGTCGGCGCTGCGCAGATCCGCCGCCAGCGGCTGCGGTGAAGTGGTCGCGACGTGCTCCGCGGCGTCGGTCACGGTGGCGGTTGCGGCGCTTGGGGTCCACCCGGCGGGACGCCGCCACCCGGGGGGCCACCGAACGGGGGGCCGCCGAATGGGCCGCCCGGGTCCGGACCACCCGGCGGGCCGCCGGGCGCCGGTGGCGCCGCCGTGATCGTCGTGGGCGGACCGACCGGAATGGTGATGCCCGGCGCCACTTCGATGGTGGGCTGGATGACGGTCTCCGAGGGCGGCGGTGGCGGCGGTGGCGCGACCGGCACGCCCGCATAGCCGCCGATCTCGGTCGGCTTCGGGAAGGATTCGTTGGAGGTGCCCTTCAGGGCCCCGTCCATGGTGGATTTCCAGATGTCCGACGGCAGCCCCGAACCGTAAACCGCTCCGCCCGAAGCGGTTACCAGCGGGCTATCGCCTTTGGCCGTGCCCACCCACACCGCCGTTGACAGCGACGGCGTGTAGCCCACCATCCAGGCGTCCTTGTTCGAGGTGGTGTCGCCGAGTTGGGTGGTGCCGGTCTTGGCGGCCGACGGCCTACCGCCTGCCAGCGCGTGGCCGCGGGAGTAGGCGGCGATCGGCACCATGGCCGCGGTGACGTTGTCGGCGACGGCCTTGGGGACGCGTTGCTCGCTCTTGTTGTCGGAGTTGGCGGCGTCGAAGAGCACCTGGCCGTCGGAGTTGACGACCTTCTGCACGAAGTGCGGTTGGTGATAGACGCCGGAGGCGGCCAGCGTGGCGTAGGCCGAGGCCATGTCGAAGACCCGGGTTTGATACTGGCCGAGCACAATTCCGTTGTTCGGTGGGCCGCCCTTGCCGTCCTCGGACAGGGTGTGGTCCACGCCGGGGAAGCTGGTGGCGACACCGGCTTGGTGCGCGGCGTCGGCGACGGCCTGCGGGCCGCCCTTGAGTTTGAGCATCAGCCGGTAGTAAGAGGTGTTCAGCGACATCTTGAGCGCCTGGGCGAGGTTGCAGGTCCCGCAGCTCTCGCCTTCGACGTTGGTGATCTTGATGCCATCGACCGTCAACGGGGAACTGTCGACCTGATAGCCCAGCCCAATGCCCTGCTCGAGTGCGGCCACCAACGCGAACACCTTGAACGACGACCCGGTCTGCAGTCCGGCCTGAGCGAAGTCGAAACCGTTGGCGTCGGTGCCCCCGAAGTACGCGCGGATCGCGCCGTCGTGCGGGTCGACCGAGACCGCCGCCGAGCGCATATCGGGGTCCTGGCCGTCGAGGTACTTCGACACCGCCTTCTCCGCGGCCTGCTGAGCCTTGGGATCGATGGTGGTGGTGACCTGCAGGCCCTGCGTGTTCAGGGTGCGCTCGTCGATGTTGAACAGCTCCATCAACTCTCGGGTCACCTGACGCTCGATCAGCCCGTTGGGCCCGGTCGTCTGGTTCTGCGCGCGCGCCTGATCCGGCGGCACGGTCGGCGGAAACTGCTGCGCGGAACGGTCACTCGAAGACAGCGCCTTGGTTTCCACCATGCCGTCGAGCACCCACGCCCAGCGCGCACGGGCGCCCTGCGGATCGACCGCCGGGTCCAGTGTCGACGGGCGCCGGATGAGCGCCGCCAGCAGCGCGCCTTCGGAGACGGTGAGCTGTTCGACGGGTTTGTTGAAGTAGGCCTTGGCGGCGGCCGAAATCCCGTACGCGCCCCGGCCGAAGTAGATGATGTTCAGATAGGCCTGCAGCACTTCGTCTTTCGACCACTCCCCCGACATCTTGGTGGCGATGACGAGTTCCTTGGCCTTGCGCATCAGGCCGCTGACTCCGTGCTGGGCCGATCCGACCAGCGCGTTCTTCACGTATTGCTGGGTGATCGTCGACCCGCCCTGCAGGTCACCGCTACCGAACAGGTTGTTGTTCACCGCCCGGGCGAAGCCGCTGAAATCGAACCCGGGGTTCGAGTAGAAATTGCGGTCTTCCGCGGCGATCACCGCCTGGCGCACATGCACGGGAACCTGGTTGATGTTGACGTCGACCCGATTGCCCTCCGGCGGAATGATCTTCGCGATCTCCGAGCCATCGTTGGCCAGGATCGTCGAAACCTGGTTGGTGCGAAGGTCTCCCGGCTTGGGGATGTCGACGATGAAGTAGGCCATCGCGAACGTGACGATCGGCAGCAGCACCAGCACCGCCGCGCCGATGTAAGCCCCGCGCCGGACCCACAGCCAGTTGATCCGCTCGGTCCAGGCCCAGTCGCGCCACGGTGGGGCGGGCCGCCCGCCGGGGCCGTCAGGTCCTCCCGGACGCCCGGGGCGCGGCGGCCCTGGGGGCGGTCCGCCGGGCGGACCACCGCCGAGGCTGGCCCGCTCCTGCCGGCCGGACGCCGGACCCCGGCCGTCCAGCGCGGCCTTGACCTCGTCGAGCGCGTCGCGCCGCAGAGGCGTCGAAGGGGGGCCGGCCAGCGCGGCTTTGACTTCCTCGATGGGATCGGAGCGCCGGGGCGCCCGGTCATCTCTGACCGGCGGCAGGATCGTCGTCATCCGATCATCGGGCGGGGCCTGACGGCGACGGTTGATCGTCGGCGGCGGCTCCCGGCGCTCGGGATCCCGCCTATCGGCGGCCGGGCGGTCGGGCCCCGGACGCTCGTCAGCACTCTGATTGCCCACACGCTCAGTCGCTGGCCCACGCTGGTCACCGGACGACTGATTGTGGCGTCCTTCGTTATTCAATGGCCGTGCGGGCGTTGTTGCGCGCCGTCCGCGTGCGTCCGGTGCCCCTGGGCGGAGGTGCCGGGCGCGCCGCGCCGAGCACATACGACTTGACGAGATGGTTCCAGCTGCAGGTGCGGCAAACCTCCACCACGTGGACGGCGAACTCGTCGAAGCGGGTTGCCAGCATCACCAATTCTTCGGCCGTGCGCGCCGAGCCCGACACCGCGCCGAGGTGTTCCCCGAACACCCATGACACCAGCGTCAACTGCTCCTTGCGGCAGATCGGGCACATGACCTGGCTCGGTTTCCCGTGAAACTTGGCGGCGCGCAGCAGATACGGGTTCGCGTCACAAACCTCGGACACGCCGGTGCGGCCCGAATACACCTCGGCCAGCAGTGAGCGCCGCCGGAGCGCGTAGTCCACCACTTGTCGCTGCAGTCGCACGCCCACCAGAGTACGTCGCCATCCC
This sequence comes from Mycobacterium sp. NGS11, assembly GCF_059813315.1. Lineage (NCBI taxonomy): Bacteria > Bacillati > Actinomycetota > Actinomycetes > Mycobacteriales > Mycobacteriaceae > Mycobacterium > Mycobacterium sp. NGS11. Next base: position 213,322 of record NZ_JCALEJ010000005.1, on the reverse strand, counting down.
GAGCAGGGATACGCAACCGAAGCGTGGCGGTCCGTCCAGGGGAGTCGACGGTGGTTCCTGCGCCGAACCGGGACCGGACTTCTACGATCATCCCCGTGGCGAAATGGCTCGGGACACCGCTGGCGCGCGGCGCGACAACGAGTACCCGCGCCAAGGACACCGACCGCCAAGACACCTGCACGCTCCTCGACGACGCCCTGGCCGATGGCGAACTCTCCGCCGAGGAGCACCGGGAGAGGGTGAGCGCGGCCACCAAGGCGGTGACGCTGGGCGACTTGCATGCCCTGGTGAACGATCTGCAGACCAATGCCGGGCGCCCACAGCCCGACCTCGGCTCGGGGCCGAAGGTGCCGCGAGTCGGCGGGTGGGGGGTCCTGGCCGCCGCCTTCGTCGTGTCGGTGTTGCTGGGCATGGGGATCGGGTGGGGGCTGTACGGGAACACCCGCTCGCCGCTGGACTTCACTACCGACCCGGGAGCCAAGCCGGACGGCGTCAACGCCGTGGTGCTGACGGCGCCGACACAGCTGCACTCGGTCGGCGGGCTCACCGGGCTGTTCGAGCAGATGCGCAAGCGGATGGGGGACACCATCGGCTATCGGCTGGTGATCTACCCGACCTACGCGGTGTTGGACCGCCCGGACCCCTCCGACGACCGCCGGAAACTGGACTACACCTACCGCGGCGGCTGGGGCGATCCGACTAGTTCGGCGAAGAGTTCCACGGACGGCCCCGTCCCCGTCGACCTGAGCAGATTCGACGTGACCAAGACGGTGGGCATCATGCGCGGCGCCCCCGAGACGCTGCACATGAGGCCGTCTGACGTGAAATCCACGTACCTGATCGTCGAGCCGGCGACCGACCCGACCACTCCGGGCGCGCTCTCGCTGTCCGTGTACATCTCCAGCGACTACGGCGGCGGACACGTCATCTTCTCGGGTGACGGCACCGTCAAGCAGACCAGTCTGCCCACGTAAAGGCCGGTCCCCCGGCGCTTTCCGCGCCCAGGCTGTGTGACGAACTCCAAACCAACACTTGGTGGTGTTGTGGCTAATATATCGAGACGATACGATTGCGCGAGGCGTCGAACCGTCGTAACCAGCCACGCAAATCCTTCAGGGAGGTGATTCGATTGCTGGAGCTTGCCATCCTGGGTCTGCTGATCGAGTCGCCCATGCACGGCTATGAGTTGCGCAAGCGGCTGACCGGTCTACTCGGCGCGTTCCGGGCGTTTTCGTACGGATCGCTCTACCCCGCCCTGCGGCGCATGCAGAGCGAGGGGCTGATTGCCGAGAATGCCGCCCCGGCCGGGACGCCGGTTCGGCGGGCCCGGCGTGTCTACCAGCTGACCGACGAGGGCCGCCGGCGCTTCGGGGAGCTGGTGTCGGACACCGGTCCCCACAACTACACCGACGACGGCTTCGGGGTACACCTGGCTTTCTTCAACCGGACTCCGGCAGAGGCGCGGATGCGCATTCTGGAAGGCCGCCGCCGTCAGGTCGAGGAAAGGCGGGAAGGCCTGCGCGAAGCCGTTGCGCGGGCCAGTAGCTCGTTCGACCGCTACACCCGCCAGCTTCATCAATTGGGGCTCGAGTCAAGTGAACGCGAAGTCAAGTGGCTCAACGAGCTCATCGCTGCGGAGCGGGCTATGCCCGGCCTCTCCGAGCAAACGTAAACCCCGGCACGAACGCAGCATCCAGTCAGTGGTTAGAGGTTAGGAGAACGCCCATATGAGTGAGCATCAGCCGCCAAAGGCGGAAGGAGCGCAGTCGGAGGTACGAGTCGCCATTGTCGGCGTCGGTAACTGCGCGTCTTCGCTGGTTCAGGGCGTGCAGTACTACTACGACGCCGATGCCAACAGCACCGTGCCCGGTTTGATGCACGTGAAGTTCGGCCAGTACCACGTCCGCGACGTGAAGTTCGTCGCCGCGTTCGACGTGGACGCCAAGAAGGTCGGCTTCGACCTGTCCGAGGCGATCTTTGCGTCGGAGAACAACACGATCAAGATCGCCGACGTCCCGCCCACCAACGTGACGGTGCAGCGCGGCCCGACGCTGGACGGCATCGGTAAGTACTACGCCGACACCATCGAGGTGTCCGACGTCGAGCCCGTCGACGTGGTCGCGGCGCTGCGTGAGGCGAAGGTCGACGTGCTGGTGTCGTACCTGCCGGTGGGCTCCGAAGAGGCCGACAAGTTTTACGCCCAGTGCGCCATCGACGCAGGCGTGGCCTTCGTCAACGCGCTGCCGGTGTTCATCGCGTCGGACCCGGTGTGGGCCAAGAAGTTCGCCGACGCCGGTGTGCCGATCGTCGGTGACGACATCAAGAGCCAGGTCGGCGCGACCATCACCCACCGCGTGATGGCCAAGCTGTTCGAAGACCGCGGCGTGCAGCTGGACCGCACCATGCAGCTCAACGTCGGCGGCAACATGGACTTCCTCAACATGCTCGAGCGCGAGCGCCTCGAGTCCAAGAAGATCTCCAAGACGCAGGCCGTCACCTCCAACCTGCAGCGCGAGTTCAAGACCAAGGACGTGCACATCGGCCCGTCCGACCACGTCGGCTGGCTCGACGACCGCAAGTGGGCCTATGTGCGGCTCGAGGGCCGCGCCTTCGGTGACGTGCCGCTGAACCTGGAGTACAAGCTCGAGGTGTGGGACTCGCCGAACTCCGCGGGCGTCATCATCGACGCGGTTCGCGCCGCCAAGATCGCCAAGGACCGCGGCATCGGCGGCCCGGTGATTCCGGCGTCGGCCTACCTGATGAAGAGCCCGCCGCAGCAGCTGCCGGACGACATCGCCCGCGCCCAGCTCGAAGAGTTCATCATCTCGGGCTAAGCACCCTTTTCGCCCGCGAACGTCGAGTTGTTGCGGCGACAATGCCCCATAAGGCAGCCCAACAACTCGACGTTCAGCCGGCGTCGGTGCGGCGCGATCGCCGAACCATCGACACAATGCTGTGCAGCTGCTTAGCATCATGTCTCGATGACCGTTCAGCCCGCAGCGTTTCTGCGCACCACCCTCCCCCTCGACTTGTACGGGCTCGCCGGACTCGACAGCGGTCGCTACCACTCCCTCTGGCTGCCCGATCACATGGTCAGCTTCTGGCCGGACTCGATCTGGACGCCTGAGTTCACCGACCTCGCGACCGCGTCCCCCTCGCCGCACCGGCACCTGGACGGGCTGGCGGTGGCGGCCGCGGCGGCCGTGCTGACCGAGCGGGTTCCTCTGGTCAGCGCCGTGGTCGACACCGTGCGCCGCCACCCGGCCATGCTCGCGCAGACGGCGCTGACCATCGATCACCTCGCCAAGGGGCGTTTCATCCTGGGACTGGGCAGCGGCGAGAGCGAAAACACGGTGCCCTACGGCTTCGACTTCTCGCGGGCGGTCAGCCGTTTCGAGGAGGCGCTGGCGGTGATCCAATTGCTGTGGCGCAGCGACGGCCCTGTCGACTTCGCCGGCCAGTTCTATTCGCTGCACCATGCCCGCTTGGACACCGAACTCTACGAGGGTAGGTTGCCGCCGATCTGGATCGGCGCCAGCGGTCCGCGGATGCTCGACATCGCGGGCCGGTACGCCGACGGGTGGTGGCCGGCGGGCGCCTGGACTCCCGAGCACTACGCCCAGATGCTTTCCGCCGTGCGGTCATCCGCCGAACGCGCCGGCCGCGATCCGATGGCGATCACCCCCTGCTTCATCCAGGTATGCCTGATCGGTGCGGACGACGCCGCCCTCGCCGAGATTCTGCGGGCGCCCCTCGTCAAGGCGTTTCTTCTGCAGGTTTCAGCAAAGACGCTGCGCGACTTCGGCTTCGAGCATCCGATGGGTGAGAACTGGCGGGGCTTCCAGGACATCGACCCAGCCGTCCTCACCCGAGAGCGAATCGCGGAGTTTTTGGACAACGTGCACCCCGAGATGATTCTGGCCCTCGTCCCCCATGGCACACCCAAACAGGTCGCCAAGATCGTCAAGACGTACGTCGACGCGGGCCTGCGCGTGCCCAAGATCCTCGACTACGGCGCCATGGCCGGCTTGGAATACGCACAGGTTTCGGCAGCTAACGTGCGCGCGGCCGAGGACGAACTGATACAACTCTGCGGAGACCTGCCGTGACAACACATTTGGACGCCGCGGAGATGCTCGCCGCCGCCGAGGCGGAGACCGGGCTGCGCGACTACGGCGATCCCACCTTGCCCGAACGCTTCGCCGTCGCCGTCGACCACCTGAACGATCTGGGCATGGATGCCGATGGTCGCTTCGAAGCCGCGCAGGTGTGTCGTTGGCTGCTGACGTCGCGCCTCGAATTCATCGAGGACCGCAACCGCTACCCGATCGGCGCCGAAGTGATCGAGTCGCCGATGTTCGTCACCGGCGAACCACGTTCGGGGACAACGCTTATGCACGCCCTGATGTCGGTCGACCCGCGCGCCCGGGCGCTGCGGTTCTGGGAGGTGATGTATCCCTCCCCGCCACCGGGGCTGGCCGCACCCGACGACGACCGCCGGAGGCGCGCCGACGCCGACTGGCGCGAGATCAACGCCAAGATGCCGAAGTGGCTGCGCAGCCACCCGTACAACGACATGCTGGGCGACGGCCTTCCCGAAGACGAACGCACCTGGGCGTTCGATTTCCGGGTGATGACCCCGACCGCGTGGTGGCGGGTGCCGATGCAGTCGCTGGTCGGCGGTTTGGCGACCGACCCGGCCGCGCAGTATCGGCTGCACAAGGCCATGCTGCAGCAGCTGCAATACCAGCGGCCGCGAAAGTATTGGGTGCTGAAGGGTTTTCACGGCTTTCGGCTCAAAGAGATGTTCGACGCCTACCCCGACGCCACGCTGGTGTGGCTGCACCGCGATCCGGTGCAGGTCGCCGCCTCGCGCACGATGATGATGGCCGACATCGCCGAGGGTATGGTCGGTCCGGTCGACCTCCACGCCCTGGCGAAGCAGCATCTGGAGCTGACCCGCGCCGGTGTCGCCAATACGATGAGCAATCCCATGGTGGACGATCCGCGCATTCTGCATATCCGCTACACCGACTTCGTCGCCGATCAGGTGGGCACGGTGCGGCGCTATTACGCATTCGCCGGCCGCGAAGTCACGCCCGAAGCCGAATCCGCCATGCGTGACTACCTGGCCAACAATCGCGGCGACCGGTACGGCAAGTTCCGCTACTCCACCCCGTTGCTCGTCGATATCGGCGAAGACCTCGACGCGCTGCATGCCGAATTCCGGCCGTTTCGCGAACGATTCGGCGTCGAAATCGAAACCCGTGACTGACGTGACGACACCCCACAAACGTCTGTCGGTCCACGACGTCACCTTCTTCGGAGCTTCGCTGGCGGAGATGGAACAGCATTGGGCGCAACTCGGTATGTCGCGATTGAGCGTCTTGGACAGCGAACTGCTCGACCCGACATTCCCAAAGCTATTGCGGCACAACAAATACACCGTTGAGGCGGTATGCCACATCTTCGGTCACGGCCGGCTGGACATCGGGGCGCACGCGGCACGGGACGCCCTGTTGCCCGTGATCGACGCCGCGGCCGGGGTGGGTGCGCGCGTGGTCTACCTGCTGACCGGCGGGCGGGGCGCTCTCACCTGGCCGCAGGCCGCCGACCGCTTCAGCACCATGATCGGTCCGTGCGTCGAGCACGCGAAGCAGGCCGGCGTGGCGCTGGCGATCGAGAACGCCTCGAGCCTGTACGCCGACATCCATCTCGCCCACACCCTGCGCGACACCGTCGCGCTGGCCGAGATGAGCGGGCTGGGCATCTGCATCGAGTTGTTCCACTGCTGGGCGGAGGGCGATTTCGAAGCAATGGTGCAACGGGCACTGCCGCGAACCGAGCTCATCCAGCTCAGCGATTACGTGCTGGGTGACCGTGCGCTTCCGGGTCGGGCGGTGCCCGGCGACGGAGTGATCCCGCTCGAAAGGTTCATCGCCCAAGCCCTGGCCGGTGGCTACGCGCATGGATTCGACCTGGAACTGATCGGGCCCCGCATCGACGCGGAGGGCCGCCTGCAATCCGCCCGACGCGCCTGCGACGTCGTCGGCGCGATACTGAACAGATTGGGTGCCTGACAATGGCTTTCGGCGACGGTCCCGACGACGAGGCACTGCACTCGGCGTGGACCGAATTCTGTGCCAGGCTGCAACGCGCGGGCGAACAAGTCTTCAAAGACGCCAACCCGCCCACCGGTGTGCAGCGCGTTGACGCCTACCGATTCCTCACCCAAAACCTCGGGCAGGCCTTCGATCTCGCGCTCGAGACCCGCGACGCCGGCTACCCGGTGCTGCACACTTTCTGCGGCCCGACCCGCAAGCTCGGCGGCGACTGCGCCGACTTCACCTATCAGCAAGCCTGGATCGACGGGCACTCGACCTATCGGCTCACCGGCACCCGCGGCACCGCACGCTTCTTCAACGTCACCGTGCAGGGACGACGCACGCCCGGTCCGGGCGTCCTGCACGAACCGTTCGGCGATACACCGCAGGCGAACCTGCTCGGCCAGCAGCTCGATATCGATGACGGCGGACGGTTCGAGCTGTACATCGGCGGGCCCGAACGCGGACCGAACTGGCTGCCCACCACGCCGGAGTCACGAAAGCTGTTCATCCGCCAAGGGTTTGATCGCTGGGACGAACAACCGGCGCAGATGCGCATCGAACGCATCGACATGGCCTCCCCCAAGCCGTTGCCCGCCCCTGCCGACATGGTCGACGCGATGCGCTGGGCCGGTGATTTCGTCGCCGGCCTGATGTCCGATTGGCCCGAATTCCCCTTCACCCGCGGCGGGGTGGACGCCGAGCACCCGAACGCGTTTCCGCGCGTCGGCGCCAGCGACGCCGACAACAAGCGGGGCCGGGCCGCCGCCAACATGTATTGGGAGCTGGCGGCCGACGAGGCGCTGATCGTCGAGTTCGACGCCCATGACGGGCTGTGGATGTTCACCAACATGGGCGTCTTCTTCAACAGCATGGACTACCTGTACCGCCCGGTGAGCTACACGCCGAGCCGCACCAAGGTCGACCACGACGGCCGCATCCGGCTGGTTATGGCTCACCGTGATCCCGGTGTGCACAACTGGCTGGACACCCAGGGCTTCGAGCGCGGCAATCTGACCTACCGGCACATGCTCGAGGGCGAGCCCGCGGTGCTGGAGACCCGGGTCGTCAAGCACGACGAACTGCTTAGTGCCCTGCCCGAGGGCACCGCCATGGTGAGCGCATCAGAACGCGCCGCCGCGATGTGGGAACGCTTCCACGGCATTCGCCGCCGTTACCCTTTGTAGCCAGGTCTAGGGTCGAAGATCGTGACCGAGATTTCTGAAGACGAACTGGCCGGGCTGTCCGAATTCTCGCTGCTGTCCGAAAACGCCGAGCAGGCCGGAGTCTCCGGGCCCCTGCCCGAAGCGGAGCGCGTCGAGTCCGGAACGGGCGAAAGCAGAATCAGCGCCCTGCGCTGGGGCAGCACTCCCCCGCGGATCGTATTCGTGCATGGCGGCGGGCAGAATGCGCACACCTGGGACACCATCATCGTCGGCATTGGTGGACCCGCGCTGGCGGTCGACCTGCCCGGCCACGGCCACTCCGCCTGGCGCGAGGACGGCGACTATTCGCCGCAGCACAATGCCGACACCTTGCTGCCGATTCTGCGCGAACACGCCGCGTCGGCGGACCTCGTCGTCGGCATGTCGCTGGGCGGGTTGACCGCGATCCGGCTGGGGGCGGTGGCGCCCGAACTGGTCAAAGAGCTGGTGCTGATCGACGTCACTCCGTCTGCGCTGCAACGACATTCCGAGATGACCAAGGAGCAGCAGGGCACGGTGGCACTGATGCACGGGGAACGCGAGTTCCCCAGCTTCCAGGCGATGCTCGACTTGACGGTCGCCGCGGCGCCGCACCGCGAGGTGAAGGCACTGCGCCGCGGGGTGTTCCACAACTCGCGCAAGCTGGAAAACGGCAAGTGGACGTGGCGCTACGACGCCATCCGCACCTTTCCCGACTTCGCCGGCCTGTGGGACGACGTCGACGCCTTGTCCGCTCCTGTGACCCTGGTGCGCGGCGGTTCATCGGGTTTCGTCAGCGACGAGGACGCGGCCGAGCTCAGCCGTCGCGCAAAGCAATTCCGCTCTGCCCACGTCGTCGAGAATTCCGGCCATTCCGTCCAAAGCGACCAGCCGCGTGCGCTGATCGACATACTGCGCGGGGTGCTCGACGCGCGCTGAGCCATCATGACCGACCACCACCGCCGCACCAGATCCACCGGGCGGCCGCGCGACGCCTCGATCGACGACCGCGTTCTGTCGGTGACGCGTGAGCTTCTGGTGGAAGTGGGCTGGGACGAGCTGAGCGTGCGCTTGGTCGCGGCACGCGCCGGCGTAGGACGGTCCAGCCTCAACCGTCGCTGGTCGTCCAAGGCGGAGCTTGTGCTGCACGCCATCCTGGGCGAAACACCCGATTTGGCACCGTTTTCCGGCACCGATCTGCGCGGCTGGATCGACTGGGTGGTGCGCGGCAGTCACGAGCTGTTCAGCAGGCCCGACGTGCGGGCCGCGGTGCCGGGTCTGCTGCTGGCGCTGCGCGAAAACGATGGCCTTCGGGAAAGGTTGTGGGAGAGCTTCAGCGGCCCGGCGGTGGAGTTGTTCGCGGAGCGAGTGCACCCGAACACGCCGTCGCAACGGCGGCGTGCCGATCTCGACGCGCGGGCGTCGCTCGCGATGGCGGCCGGTGCGGCGCTGTTCGTCACGACGGTCGCGCGTGACGACGACTCCGAAGCGCTACGGCGCCGGATCGCGGCCCTGTTGGTGACGGCCGTCAGCGCGTCCACCGGCGAGCAGTGACTCGACGATCGCCGCTCTGGGGGATCGCCAGGTGACGCCGAGATCCTGCACGGTCTTGCTGTCGTCGGTGGGAGTGGCGGCGGTAAGCAGCACCGCCGCTTCGTAACTGAGCCCGTCGCCGAGCGCGACGTATCGGCCGACGAAGTCGGCAAGACGACCGATGGCACGCAGCACGCCGGGCGACATGGGGACCCGCCGCACCCGCCGGCCCAGCCCCTCTTCGAGTGCGTCGATCATCTCGTCGAAGGTGAGCAGCCGCCCTCCGCAGACGTAGCGGCGGGGGCCCCGGCCGCTTTGCATGATTCGCGCGTGCGCCTCGGCCACGTCCCGCACGTCGACCATCTGCATGCCCCCGCGCACTGTCGGGGCGATTCCCCAGCGCACGATCGGCGCCCAGCCCTGCTCCGTGACGCCTGCGGCGGTGCCGAAGGCCGGCCCCACGACGCTCGAGGGATACGTCACCACGACCGGCGCGCCGGTCTCCTGCAACCGCCGGGCGGCGCGGTCGGCGTACCCCTTGGTCTTGGCGTACGCGCTGCGCCCGGGCGCCGTGGGAGTGTCGGGGGAAATGATGCCGTCCGGTGGGGGGAACAGCGCGCTGTAGCTGCTGACGAGCACCACCGGGTCGAGCCCGAGTTCGACCGCGCGGGTCAAGATCGCCTCGGTCGCATAGGCATTGACGTCCCACATCAACTGGGCGCGGCGTTCGTCGGTGCCCACCACGCCGGCGGCATGCAATACCGCGTCGGCTCCGGCGAGCAGCTCCTCGACCGTCGAGGCGGACCGCACGTCACCGGCGAGGACCGATACTGGCCCGAGCGTTCGTAGCCGGTCGACGACGGTGCTCGGCTCGTTGGGCGCCGCCAGCAGCTTCACGTGATGACCGGCCTCGAGCAATGCGCGCACCGTATGCGCCCCGAGGTATCCGGTTCCGCCCGTCACCGCGACATGCATCGATCATTCTCCGCCCTGGGATCCGCCGTCGTGCTATATTTCGGTGCCAATGGTATCGAAAGTGGCTTTCACACCGCTTCGCCTGGGGCCCTTGCACCTGAAAAACCGCTTCGTCAAAGCGGCGACGTTCGAGGGCGTGATGCCGCGCGGCCGCGTCAGCGACGCGCTGATCGACTTCCACACTGAGGTGGCCCGCGGCGGGGTCGCCATGACGACCGTCGCCTACTGCGCGATTTCCCCCGGCGGCCGCGTGCACCGGGACACCATCGTTTTGGATCGCGAAAGGGTGCCGCAGCTGCGCCGGTTGACCGACGCCGTACACGCGGCCGGCGCGCTGGTGTGCGCCCAGATCGGTCACGCGGGACTGGTCGCGAACACGCTGTCCAACCGGACGGCGACCCTGGCGCCGTCCACCCGCGTCAGCGCACCGGCGATGGGACTGGTTCGGGCGGCCACCTGCGAACAACTCGAAGCTGTCGTCGACGACTTCGGCGCCGCCGCCCAAAACGCGGTCGACGCCGGATTCGATGCGGTCGAAATCCACATGGGGCACGGCTATTTGCTCAGCTCGTTCTTCAGCCCGAATCTGAACAGGCGCTACGACCGCTTCGGTGGCGACACCGTGCGCCGCGCGGAGCTGGCGCGTCGCGTCGCCGAACGGGTCCGGCTCGCCGTCGGTCAGTCCGTCGCCGTCACCGCCAAGTTCAATATGGACGACGGGGTTCGCGGCGGCTTCTGGCTGGACGACAGCATCCCCACGGCGCGGCTTCTCGAGCACGACGGACACCTGGACGCGTTACAGCTCACCGGCGGTAGCTCGCTGCTGAACCCGATGTACTACTTCCGCGGCGACGTTCCACTCGACGAATTCATCGCCTCTCAACCCCGGCCGGTCGGGCTGGGCCTTCGGGCAATCGGCCGGCGGCTGTTCCGCAGCTACCCCTTCGAAGAAGCATTCTTCCTGCCGCTCGCGCGTCAGTTTCGCACCGCGCTGTCGATGCCACTGATGCTCCTGGGCGGCATCAACCGGCTCGACACGGTGGAAAGTGCACTGAACGAGGGCTTCCAGTTCGTGGCGATGGCCCGTGCGCTGCTTCGAGATCCCTATCTGGTCAACGGATTTCGCGAGGAGACGGCGACGGAGGGCTTGTGTATCCACTGCATGAAATGCATGCCCACCGTCTACAGCGGAACGCATTGCGTCGTCCGCCGGCAGGTTGAGGCGGCGCCGGCAGGTTGACGGGGCCTACGGTGGTGCCATGACCTCTGCGTTTCCGATCCGCATCGGTGTCCAGCTGCAGCCGCAACACGCGCCGCAATACGGCCAGATCCGCGACGCCGTGCGCCGCTGCGAGGACATCGGCGTCGACGTCGCCTTCAACTGGGACCATTTCTTTCCGCTCTACGGCGATCCCGACGGCGCGCATTTCGAATGCTGGACGATGCTCGGGGCCTGGGCCGAACAGACATCGCGCATCCAGATCGGCGCGCTGGTGACGTGCAACTCGTACCGCAATCCGGAGCTGCTGGCCGATATGGCCCGCACCGTCGACCACATCTCCGACGGCCGGCTCATCCTGGGCATCGGTTCGGGTTGGAAACAAAAGGACTACGACGAGTACGGCTATGAATTCGGGACCGTCGGCAGCCGCCTGGACGACCTGGCGACCGCACTACCTCGAATCCAAGCTCGACTGGCCAAATTGAACCCGGCTCCCACCCGCGACCTCCCTATCCTGATCGGCGGCAAGGGCCCACGAAAGACGCTGCGAATGGTCGCCGAGTACGGCGACATCTGGCACGGCTTCACCACCGTCGAGACCTATCCGGCCGCGGCGACCGCGCTGGAAGACCATTGCGCCGCCGTAGGGCGCGACCCGTCCACCATCGAGAGGTCAGCCGGCGTCGAGGACAACAGCGGCGTTCGCCGCGGCGAGGGCGTCGACGGATTGATCGCCAACGCCGAAGGCCTCACCGCGCTGGGCGTGACGCTGCTGACCGTCGGTGTGAATGGGCCGGAATACGACCTGACCGCCGCCGAAGCGCTGTGCAAGTGGCGCGATAGTCGTTAAACCGGCCGCGCGGCATTGAATTGATCGGCCAAACACCTAAACGCACGCGCGAATTCGTGAGAAACTTCCACCGCCAGATGGCCGAGCCGGGTGTGAAAGAGACTCAACAAAAGATGCCGAAGAAATACGGGGTCAAAGAAAAGGACCTGGTTGTTTCGCACATCCTCCACCTTTTGTTGACCGGGAAGCTGCGCACTGGGGACCGCGTCGATCGCAATGAGATCGCAGTGGGCCTGGGAGTGAGCCGGGTCCCGATTCAAGAGGCGCTGGTCCAACTCGAACACGACGGCATTGTCCCCACGCGTTATCACCGTGGCGCGTTCGTCGAGCGGTTCGACGAAGACACCGTCCTCGAGCACCACGAACTCGACGGGCTGCTGAACGGGATTGCGTCCGCCCGCGCGGCGACCAGTCCAACGCCGCGGATTCTGGGACAGCTCGACGGGCTCATGCGCTCGCTTCGCACCGCCAAGGATTCGCGCACCTTCACCGACACCGCCGCCGAATACCGGCGCACCGTCAACGACGAGTACGCCGGTCCGCGGCTGCATGCCACGATCCGCGCCTCGCAGAACCTCATCCCCCGCCTGTTTTGGACGACCTTTCAAAGCGGGCGCCACGAGATGCTGCCGTTCTATGAAGACGAGACCGCGGCGATACAACGGCGCGACCCCGAAGCCGCGCGGGCGGCTTGCGTCGACCGCTCGTACCTGATGGCCCAGACGATGCTGGCCGAACTGTTCCGGCGGCGGGTCTTCACCTCGACCGACGACTTCAGTCGGGTGGTTGCGGGCCCGCCACAGGTCATCTCCGATGCGGACACCGCCCGCCGCGGAGCTCCGCTGTCGCTGTGAACGGACGCTGATCGGGCCCTGCCGCCGTTCAGTCGTTACGGTGACTCTGATGAGTTCGCGCGTGGGCCGGCACACCAAACGTCGCGGGAGGGCGTTCGGCCTGGCCGCGACAGTGCTCATGGTATGCGGCGTCGTGTTGGGCGGACCGGTTGCGCCGGCGGCCGCCGACTCGAATCAATGCGCACCGGCCGGCGTGGACAGCGCCCGGACCCTGCCCAAAGACCTGGCCGAGAACCCGACCACGGGCGAGGACGACCGCGACACAACGGCATCGGTCGAGCCGATCGGCGCGGTCGACGTCGACGGCCTGGGCCTGGGCACCCCGGGCGTCCTGACGGTCGGCACGCTGTCGGACGCTCCACCCAACATCTGCATCAATCCCACCGGCGAATTCAGCGGATTCGACAACCAATTGCTGCGCGCCATTGCCGACAAGCTGGGCCTGCAGGTCCGCTTCGTCAGCACCGACTTTTCCGCGCTGCTCGCCCAGGTGGCGTCGCGGCGATTCGACGTCGGCTCGGCAGCGGTGAAGGCCACCGACGCCCGTCGGCGCACCGTCTCGTTCACCAATGGCTACGACTTCGGCTTCTATTCGCTGGTGGTTCCGCCCGGTTCGGCAATCCACAAGTTCAGCGACCTGGCGGCCGGCCAACGCATCGGCGTCGTGCAAGGCACCGTCGAGGAGTCCTACGTCGTCGACGTCCTGCATCTGCAACCCGTGAAGTACCCGGGCTTTGCCACTTTGTACGCCAGCCTCAAATCCCGCCAGATCGATGCATGGGTGGCGCCGGGAGCCCTCGCGGCGACCGTCATCCGCCCGGGTGACCCGGCGGTGGTCGCCGCAAATACCTACAGCCCAGGCAATTTCGTGGCCTATGCGGTCGCACAAGGCAACAAGGGTCTGATCGACGCGCTCAATTCCGGGCTGGACGCCGTCATCGCCGACGGAACCTGGGCGCGCCTGTACACCCAATGGGTGCCGCGGACGATGCCGCCCGGCTGGAAGCCCGGCTCCAAAGCCGCGCCCTTCCCCAAACTGCCGGACTTCGCCGCGATCGCCAAACAACACCGCTCGGCCGCGGGCCCGCCCGCCCCGAAATCACCACTGGCGCAGTTGGGTGAGTCGTTCTTCGACTGGGATATGTACCGGCAGGCCATTCCCATTCTGTTCACCACCGGATTGCCCAATACCTTGATTCTGACCAACAGCGCCCTCGTGATCGGCCTGGCGCTGGGGATGGTGTTGGCGATGGCGGGAATCTCGCACCGGCGCTGGCTGCGCTGGCCGGCGCGGGTGTACACCGACATCTTCCGCGGGCTGCCCGAAGTGGTGATCATCCTGCTGATCGGGATGGGCATCGGCCCGTTGGTCGCCGGGCTGACCGACAAAGATCCCTACCCGCTCGGCATCGCCGCGCTGGGGTTGATGGCCGCCGCCTACATCGGCGAGATTTTGCGCTCCGGAATCCAAAGCGTCGATCCCGGGCAACTGGAAGCGTCCCGGGCGCTGGGCTTCAGCTATGTCACCGCGATGCGGCTGGTGGTGGTACCGCAGGGAATCCGCCGCGTGCTGCCCGCCCTGGTCAATCAGGCCATCGGGCTGCTGAAAGCCTCTGCGCTGGTGTACTTTCTCGGCCTGATCGCCGATCAGCGAGAGCTTTTTCAGGTCGGCCGAGACCTCAACGCGCAGACCGGCAGCCTGTCGCCGTTGGTTGCCGCCGGTCTGTTCTACCTGCTATTGACCATTCCGCTAACGCATTTGGTGAATTACATCGACACTCGCCTTCGCCGCGGCCGGCGCGCCGACGCGCCCGAGGACGACGCCGACATGCTTGCGACGACATTCGGCCAGGAAATCACGTGACCTCCGGCATTCACGCACGCGCGTCAGTCTCGCTGGCGGCCAAAGACCTTCACCAAACCCTGGGCGCAAGCAAGGTGCTGCGCGGCGTCGACATCGAGGCGCCCGCGGGCAGCACCGTGGCGATCATCGGGCCGTCCGGCTCGGGCAAGTCGACGCTGCTGCGTACCTTGAACCGCTTGTATGAGCCGGACAGCGGGGACATCCTGCTGGATGGCAGATCGGTGCTGCGCGATGATCCCGACGAGCTGCGCCAGCGTATCGGCATGGTGTTCCAGCACTTCAATCTCTTCCCGCATCTCAGCGTTCTGGAAAACGTTGCGATCGCTCCGCGAAAGTTACGGCGCCTGCCCGCCGACGAGGCGCGCGACCTAGCGCTGATGCAGCTGGACCGAGTTGGCCTGAAGCACAAGGCCGGTGCCCGGCCCAGCATGCTGTCCGGCGGGCAACAACAGCGGGTCGCGATCGCCCGTGCGCTGGCGATGGCGCCGCAGGTGATGTTTTTCGATGAGGCGACCTCGGCGTTGGATCCCGAAATGGTCAAGGGAATACTGCAACTCATTGCCGACCTCGGCGCCGGCGGCATGACAATGGTTGTGGTGACTCACGAAATGGGTTTCGCGCGGTCGGCATCCGACGCCGTTGTGTTTATGGATCACGGCAAGGTCGTGGAATCGGGCCCTCCTGAGCAGATATTCGACGCCGCAGAGACCGAACGGCTGCAGCGTTTTCTGTCCCAAGTGCTTTGATCTGCGCTATCGAGTGCGCGATAGCTCCCTTGTAAGCCCCTGATATCGGGATAGACTCCCGATTTATGGCAGACAGCGAATCGACCCCGGCCGAGGTAGCCGAACTCGCCGAAGGTTTGCACCGCGCTTTGTCCAAATTGTTTGCCATTCTGCGCCGCGGAGACCCCAGCGGCGCTGCGGCCGGAGAGTTGACCCTCGCCCAGTTGTCGATCCTGGTCACGCTCCTCGATCAAGGGCCCATTCGGATGACCGATCTCGCCGCACACGAGCGGGTGCGGACTCCCACCACGACCGTGGCGATCCGGCGGCTGGAGAAGGTGGGCCTGGTCAAGCGCTCCCGCGACCCCTCCGACCTGCGTGCGGTGCTCGTGGACATCACCCCGAGGGGCCGGGCGGTCCACGGCGAATCGCTGGCCAATCGGCGCGCTTCGCTGGCCGCGATGCTCAGCCAGCTCCCGACGGCCGACCTCAACACCTTGATGCAAGCGCTGGCCCCGCTGGAGCGGCTGGCCTCCGGTGACCCGACGTCTGGACCCGCCGGCGTGCCACCCGAACGCAAGGAGGCCTGAAAAGCGCACCGCATCAACGCTTTTCAGTTGATCCTGGGACATCGGTAAACTGCAGGACATGCCCAATGCACTCATCACCGGCGCCGGCGGCGGTATCGGATCGGCCATCGCCGCAGCGCTGGCACCCACGCACACCTTGCTGCTGGCGGGCCGCCCGTCCGATCGGCTCGACGCGGTCGCGCAGCGACTGGGGGCCACCACGTTTCCCCTGGATCTCACCGACTCCGGCGATATCCAGGCCGCCTGCGAAATCGTGGACGAACTCGACGTGCTGGTGCACAACGCGGGGGTGTCCATACCCGGCACTGTCGCCGACTCCAACGTCGACGATTGGCGTGCCACCTTCGCCGTGAACGTCTTTGGACCGGTGGAACTTACGCTGGCGCTGCTGCCGGCGCTGCGGCGCGCCCGCGGGCGGGTGGTGTTCATCAATTCCGGGTCCGGCCGGACCGCTTCGCGGAGTATGGCCTCCTATTCGTCCAGTAAGTTCGCGCTGCGCGCCTTCGCGGATTCGCTGCGCAGCGGCGAACCGGACTTGAAAGTGACGACCGTTTATCCGGGACGGACCGACAGCGACATGCAGCGAGAACTCGTCGAGTTCGAGGGCGGCAGCTATGACCCGGCCGACTTCCTGAAGCCTGAAACAGTCGCGGCCGCCGTCGCTAATGCGGTGGCCACCCCGCCCGACGGTCACTTGCACGAGGTGGTGCTGCGGCCCGCCGAGCGCTAGGTGCCGCTACACGACCAGGTTGACCAGTCGGCCCGGGACCACGATCACCTTGCGCGGGTTGGCACCCGCTAAAAACGCCTGGACCTTCTCGTCGGCCAGCGCGGCGGCCTTCAGCGTGTCCTGATCGGCGTCGGCCGCCACCAGCACCCGTCCGCGCACCTTGCCGTTGACCTGCACCGGGTATTCGATCGTGTCGTCGACCAGATAGGCGGGATCGGCGACCGGGAAGGGGCCGTGCGCCAGCGAGGTCTGGTGGCCCAGTCGCAGCCACAACTCCTCGGCCATATGCGGGGCCAGGGGCGCCAGCATCAACACCAGCGGCTCGACAGCCGCCCGGGGCACCGCGTCGCGATGCTCCTTGGTGAGATGGTTGGTGTATTCGATCAACTTGGCCGCAGCGGTGTTATTGCGCAGTGCGGCATAGTCTTCCGCGACCCCGGCAACGGTCCGATTCAGTGCTCGCAGCGTGTCGGTCGCCAACTCATGTGCCGGGCCGTCGACCACGCGGGTGTCACCGGTCTGCTCGTCGATCACTAGGCGCCACACGCGCTGCAGGAAGCGGTGGGCTCCCACGACGTCCTTGGTCGCCCAGGGGCGCGAGGCCTCCAGCGGGCCCATCGACATCTCGTAGACCCGCAGCGTGTCGGCGCCGTAGTCGTCGCAGATCTCGTCGGGTGATATCGAATTCTTCAGGCTCTTACCGATTTTCCCGAACTCCTGGAAGACCTCGACCTCTCCCCCGGGTCCCGGGTAGAGGAACCGGCCGTCCCGCTCGACCACTTCTTCCGCAGGGACGTACGAGCCGCGCGCGTCGGTGTAGGCGAAGGCCTGGATATAACCCTGGTTCACCAACCGGCGATAGGGCTCCCGAGAGCTCACATGGCCCAGGTCGTAGAGGACCTTGTGCCAGAACCGCGCATACAGCAGATGCAGCACCGCGTGTTCGGCGCCGCCGACGTACAAATCGACGCCACCGGGATCCTGCGGCCCATGCTCAGCCGGCCGCGGACCCATCCAGTAGGCCTCATTCTCCTTATCGCAGAACCGTTCCGAGTTGTGCGGATCGGTGTAGCGCAGTTCATACCAGGAGCTGCCGGCCCACTGCGGCATCACGTTGGTGTCGCGGCTGTAGGGCTTGAGGCCGTCGCCGAGGTCCAGCTCGACGTGCACCCAGTCTGTCGCCTTGGCCAGCGGTGGCGACGGCTCGCTGTCGGCGTCGTCGGGGTCGAACAGCACGGGCGAGTAGTCCGGCACGTCGGGCAGCTCGACCGGCAGCGCGGCTTCGCCGAGCGCATGCGCACGCCCGTCCGTGTCGTACACGATGGGGAACGGTTCGCCCCAGTAGCGCTGCCGGGCGAAAAGCCAGTCGCGCAACTTGAATTCGATGCGCGCGCAGCCACGACCCTCAGCCTCCAGGCGCGCGGTGATCTTCTCCTTGGCCGCGGCCACAGCCAATCCGTCGAGGTGGCCGGAGTTGACCAGCACCCCGTCGCCGGCGTAGGCGGCCTCCGAAATGTCACCGCCGGCAATGACTTCCACGATCGGCAGCCCGAACTCGTGGGCGAAGTCCCAGTCGCGCTGATCGTGACCGGGAACCGCCATGATCGCCCCGGTGCCATAACCGGCCAGCACGTAGTCGGCGATGAAGATCGGCACCGGTTTCCCGTTGGCGGGATTGACGGCGTAACTGCCCAGGAAGGCGCCGGTCTTCGCCTTACTCTCCTGGCGTTCGAGGTCCGACTTCGATGCGATCGCCTGCCGGTAGGCGGCGACGGCCTCGCGCGGTGTGGCGGCGCCGTATTTCCAACGTGCATCGGTGCCGTCCGGCCATGCGGCCGCCACCAAGTTGTCGACCAGGCCGTGCTCGGGCGCCAGCACCAGGTAGGTGGCGCCGAACAAAGTGTCGGGGCGCGTGGTGAACACCTCGACATCGACGGTCTCGCCGTCGGCGCCGGTCGCCGCGAACAGCGCTTTGGCGCCGGTGGACCGGCCGATCCAGTTGCGCTGCATGGTTTTGACCGGCTCGGGCCAATCCAGTACGTCGAGGTCGTCGAGCAGCCGGTCGGAGTATGCGGTGATTCGCATCATCCACTGCCGCAGTCGTTTCCGGAACACCGGGAAGTTGCCGCGATCGCTGCGGCCGTCGGGGGTCACCTCTTCGTTGGCCAGCACGGTGCCCAGACCGGGACACCAGTTCACCATCGAGTCGGCCCGGTAGACCAGTCGGTGGGCGTCGATGACGTCCGCCCGCTCCCCCGCCGACAGCGCGTCCCAGTCGCGCCCGTCCTCGAGGCCGCGGGCACCGGAAGCGAATTCGGCGACCAGCTCGCCGATGGGTCGGGCCTTGTTGGCGGCGGTGTCGAACCAGGCGTTGTAGATCTGTAGGAAGATCCATTGGGTCCACTTGTAGAACTCGACGTCGGTGGTGGAGAAGCTGCGCCGGTTGTCATGGGCGAGGCCCAGGCGTCCCAGCTGGCGCCGGAAGTTGACGACGTTGGCCTCGGTACGGGTGCGCGGGTGGGTCCCGGTCTGCACCGCGTACTGTTCGGCGGGCAGCCCGAAGGCGTCAAACCCCAACGCATGCAACACATTACGGCCGGTCATCCGGAAGTAACGGGCGTACACGTCCGTTGCGATGTAGCCGAGCGGGTGGCCGACGTGCAGCCCCTCCCCCGACGGGTAGGGAAACATGTCCTGCACGAACAATTTGTCGTCGGGCACCGGGGCTCCATCTGCCGGAGCCAGCGAACCGACCGGGTTGGGCACGTTGAACGTCCCGAGCTTCGCCCAGTTCTCCTGCCACGCGGCCTCGATACGGCCCGCCAACGCCGCGGTGTAGCGATGCGGCGGCGCGTCAGATTCGGGCACGGCGGCGCCAGAGCTGCTCGCCGGCGAAGCGGTCGGGGAGTCGGTCACCTGAACAGGGTATAAGGGAACCCCAGCGGCCCCGCCGGGCTACAGGTTGGTCTCGGTTCCGTTGCGCGCCGATCAGAGGTTCATCCCAGGTGTGTTTCGAGCCTGTTCACCGCCTTTGACCTCTAGTTACAGTCAGCCACTATCGACGGCTTCTGGTACTTGAGCCATTGGAAGGACCGACGCAGATGATTGAGATCGTCCCCGCCCACCGGGCGCTCCTCGGCGGTGTGGTCGCTGGCCTGATCGGCCTGGCGGTTGTCGCGGGCGGCACGGCGTCGGCAGACCCGTTGCCCCCGGCGCCGGCGCCCGCCCCCACGGTCCCCGCGCCGGCACCTCAGAACCTCGGGCCAGAGCTCGTGCCACCGAGCCGATACCTCGCGGCCCCGCCGGCCGCCAATCAGATTGCCCCGCGGGCCACCGCCCCGGCCCCCGCAACCACGGTTCCGGCCGCGGTCCCCCCGGCGGTTCCGGCCGCGGTTCCGGCGGCGGCCCCGGTTCCGGCGACGTCGGGAACGATTCACGAATTCCTGCAGTCGAAGGGCGTGAAGCTGGAGGCGCAAAAGCCCCAGGGCTTCAACGCACTCGACATCACCCTGCCGATGCCCCCGCGCTGGTCCCAGGTGCCCGACCCCAACGTCCCCGATGCGTTCGCGGTCATCGCCGACCGGCACGGCAGCAGCATTTATTCATCGAATGCCCAGGTGGTGGTGTACAAACTCGTCGGTGCCTTCGACCCCAGAGAGGCCATCACCCACGGCTACGTCGACAGTCAGAAGCTGCTGGCCTGGCAGCCCACCAACGCATCGATGGCCGATTTCGGCGGTTTCCCGTCCTCAGTCGTCGAAGGCACCTACCGCGACGGCGATTTGACGCTCAACACGTCGCGGCGCCACGTCATTGCCACGTCGGGACACGACAAGTACCTGGTTTCGCTGTCGGTGACCACCGATCGCGCGGTGAGCGTCGCCGACGCGCCCGCCACCGACGCCATCATCAATGGATTCCGCGTCAGCGCCCCCGGCGCGGCCGCCCCGGCGCCGGCCCAGGCTCCCGCCGCCTCTCCGGTCGGGCTGCCCGCCCAGCCTCCCGCGGCTACACCGGTCGCGCCTGCCGCTCCGGCACCGGCCGCCGTTCCGGTTTCCCCGGCACCCGCAGTGGCCCCAGCCGCGCCTGCCGCCCCGGCACCCGGTGCCGCTCCGCTGGTACCGCTGGCCCAGACGTCACCCGCGGCCCCGGTCGGGCTTCCCGCGCAGGCGCCGGCGGCAAATCCGCAGCGCACACCCAGCCTATTGGCGATGTTGCCGGGACTGCCCCCGCTACCGAACTTCTCGTTCCTTCAGCACTGAACGACGACCGCGCCGGCGCCCGCAGAGCCGGGTGCGTGGGCCGGTGAACCGGCTCGTATTGTGAGCCCATGCTGATTGCGGGCGTGCTGTGCGTGTGTGCGGCGGTGGTCTCGGCGGGGTTCGGCACCTGGTCGCTGGCGCATAACCGGAGTTTCGGCGCCACCGCATTGGCGCTGCGCGCGATGGCGCCGACACAATTGGCGGCCGCCGTGATGCTGGCGGCGGGTGGCGCGGTGGCGGTGGCCGCGGTCCCGGACACCGCGCTGGTTGTGCTCGTCGTCTGTGTGGTGGGCGCGCTGGGAACGTTGGCCGCCGGCTCGTGGCAGAGCGCGCGCTTCGCGCTGCGCCAGGAAGCGGCCGCGCCCGCCTGCGCCGGCAGCTGCGCCGGATGCACGCAGTCGTGCCACTGATCTGAGCCGGGGGAGAGGCCCTAGTTCCGGCTGATGTCGATGGGGTGGGTGGCGAGCAGCGAAAGCGGCAGCGGCTGGCGACGCAGGACTTGGCCCCACAGGTCGGACCTCGGACCCACCAGCACGTCGGATGGCAAGGCGGACAACACAATCCAATCGTCGCGCTCGATCTCGCCTTCCAGCTGACCGATAGTCCAGCCCGAGTACCCCGCGAAGATCCGCACCCCTTCCACCGAAGGCGCGATCACGTCGGGATCGGCGTCGAGATCGACCATGACCACCCGCCCGTCCACATGCCGCAAGCCGGGCACGTTCTGGGGGTCCGCGCCGACGCGAAGCGTCGCCAGACACAGCGCCGCATCACGCTTCACCGGCCCGCCGATGAACATCGTCTTCGGCTTGGCCGACAACTTGGTCCACTGCGGCAAGACGTTGTACACCGCGGTGTCGCTGGCGCGGTTCAGGACGACGCCCAACGTCCCTCCGTCGTTGTGCTCGACGATGTAGATCACGCTGCGCCGAAACGTCGGTTCGAGAAGGTCGGTGTTGGCGAGCAGCAAAGTGCCCGCACGCACCCGTTGCGCGGCGGGTGCGACGTAGTCCTCTGGATCCTCCGGCGGCGGCACCCCACCATCATCGCATCCGGCGCATCGTGGCCCGGGCCAATCGAGACCGTGGGCCACGGAGATTTGTACTGTGGTTGGACGGCTCTGATCGCGCGAGCATTGTCAGCCCCAATCGTGGAAGTCGGTTTCGGTGATCCCTACCCGGATGCAGTCCAGCGCACCCGTTGAAGTGTGGCGGTCGGTGCGCGGCTTGCCGGATTTCTGGCGGCTGCTGCAGGTGCGTGTCGCGAGCCAGTTCGGTGACGGTCTGTTTCAGGCGGCACTGGCCGGTGCCTTGCTGTTCAACCCCGATCGGGCCGCCGATCCTCTTTCCATAGCGCGCGCCTTCACGGTTCTGTTCTTGCCGTATTCGCTGCTGGGTCCGTTCGCCGGGGCGTTGATGGACCGTTGGGATCGGCGGCTGGTGCTCGTCGGCGCCAACGTGGGCCGGCTGATCCTCTTCGTCGCGATCGGCACGATCCTGGCGGTCCGGGCTGGTGATGTGCCGCTGCTGCTGGGCGCCCTGTTCGCCAACGGTCTGGCCAGGTTCGTCGGGTCCGGGCTGTCGGCCTCGCTGCCGCATGTGGTGCCGCGCGAGCAGGTGGTGACGATGAACTCGGTTGCCACCGCGGCCGGGGCCATCGCGGCGTTCTTCGGCGCAAACTTCATGCTGGTGCCCCGATTCATTTTGGGGGCCAGCGACAAGGGCGCCTCGGTGATCGTGTTCCTCACGGCGATTCCCGTGTCGATCGCGTTGCTGTTGTCCTGGCGGTTCGGTGCGCGGGTGCTGGGCCCCGACGACACCCGGCGAGCGATCCACGGACCCGTCATCTACGCGGTGATCACCGGCTGGCTGCACGGCGCACGCACGGTGGCGCAGCGTCCTACGGTCGCCGCCACCCTGTCCGGCTTGGCCGCCCACCGGATGGTCGTCGGCATCAACTCGCTGCTGGTCTTGTTGCTGGTCCATCACATGCCCAACTTGAAAGGTGGGGGATTCGGCACCGCCCTGATGTTTTTCGGCGCCGCGGGCCTGGGCGCCTTTTTGGCCAACGTCCTGACACCACCCGCGATCCGCCGGTGGGGGCGCTACGCGACGGCGAACGGCGCGCTGGCCACGTCGGCGATCATCGAGGTCGCCGGCGCCGAGCTGCTCGTCCCGATCATGGTCGCGTGCGGCTTCTTGCTGGGCATCACCGGGCAGATGGTCAAGCTCTGTGCCGACACCGCGATCCAGATCGACGTCGACGACGCGCTTCGCGGGCACGTGTTCGCCGTGCAGGACGCGCTGTTCTGGGTCGCGTTCATCGTCTCGATCACGGTGGCCGGCATCTTGATTCCCGACGACGGGCACGCGCCCACCTTCGCGCTGTTCGGATCGGTGCTGTACCTGATCGGCCTGGTCGTGCACGGCATCATCGGGCGCGGCGGCGGCCCAGCGAGCGATCGTTAAGGTACAGACGTGAATTGTGCGATGGCCGCGGCCGACGGTCCAGGCCCGCGATGACCGGTCCCGCCCCCATGGTCGACGACCTGCGCGCCGAAAGCGACGCGCTCGACGAGCTGGTCGCGCCGTTGTCGCCCGACCGCTGGGCCGAGGCGACGCCGGCGCCCGGCTGGACCATCGCACACCAGATAGGCCACTTGCTGTGGACCGATCGGGTGGCTCTGATCGCGGTTACCGACGAGGTTGGGTTCGCCGAGGTGTTGGCGGACGCGGCCGCCGACCCGGCGGGCTTCGTCGACCACGGCGCCGAGGAGCTGGCGGCGCTGGCGCCGGCCGAGCTGCTCGCCGAGTGGCGGCTCACGCGGGCGCGGCTGCACGACGCGCTGCTCACGGTGCAGTCCGGTCGCAAGCTCCCGTGGTTCGGCCCACCGATGAGTGCGGCGTCGATGGCCACCGCACGCCTGATGGAGACCTGGGCGCACGGTCTCGATGTCGCCGACGCCCTGGGCGTGACCCGCCCCGCGACGGAGCGCCTGCGGTCGATCGCTCACCTGGGAGTCCGCACCCGCGATTTCGCCTTTGCGGTCAACGATTTGGTGCCACCGGCCGAACCGTTTCTGGTCGAGCTGCGCGGTCCCGGCGGCGACACGTGGACCTGGGGGCCGCCCGAAGCCGAGCAGCGGGTCAGCGGGTCCGCCCAGGACTTCTGCTTCCTGGTCACCCAACGGCGTCCATTGAGAGCCCTCGACATCACGGCCCGGGGCCCCGACGCCCAGCGCTGGTTGGAGATCGCTCAGGCTTTCGCGGGGCCTCCGGGCACCGGTCGATGAGCGCGTGAACGCGCGAAGAGAGCCGGGGCCCCATCCGATCAAGCACCGGTCGATGAGCGCGTTAACGCGCGAAGAGAGCCGGGGCCCCATCCGATCAAGCGCCGGTCGATGAGCGCGTGTCAGTGCAGCGGCCCGCCGTAACTCGCCTGGTTCTCGGCCTCGGCCTCCTCGCGCAGCGCGGCAATCGCGAGATTCAACCTTTCGGCCAACTCGACGTGCCCATATCCGGTCATCACCCCGGGATGCAAGGTCAGTTTCAGCAGCCGGCCATCGGAGTTCGCGACGGCATACACGTCACCCAGATCGACGCTGTAAGTGACCGCTTCGGCGTGCGCCACAAGGGCTTCCCACTTGTCAGCCGCCTCGCTCAGTTCCCGAAGAACCGATTCGACGAGATCCTTCTCGCTGAGATTCGCGCGACTGCCCGAACCCGCCACCACGACAGTATCGTCGACCCCTCCGACCAGCGTCAATTCATATGCGAGCAGGTTCGCGGCCAACCTGCCAGGCGCTCACCCGGCAAGCTTCTGATACCAGGCGAGGTGGTAGTTCGCCGACACAGCATCTCCGCTGGCGATGCCCTCGGTGGCGGCCATCAGCAGGCACTTGAGCAGGAGCGCGGGATTGACGTTCGGATACTGAACCAGGAGCTGGTAGCGCGAGGTGTCGAGATGGACGCGCAGTACGTCGACCTCCTGATCGACGACAACCGTTCCGGCGGCGGCTGCTTGCGCCAACCTCGACACGATCTTGGGCAGATCACCGCGCCCACGCGTGGCCGCGCTCAGCACGCCCGCCAGATCGTCGATCGTGGGCAGCGCGCGCGGCTCCACCGAGGACTTGGTCGCCGCGAAGTTGACCGAGCGGTGCAACGAATCACCGGGAGCGTAAGTGACGGCGCGCACGGTTTCGCCGATCAGT
Source organism: Mycobacterium sp. NGS11 (assembly GCF_059813315.1). Classification (NCBI taxonomy): domain Bacteria; kingdom Bacillati; phylum Actinomycetota; class Actinomycetes; order Mycobacteriales; family Mycobacteriaceae; genus Mycobacterium; species Mycobacterium sp. NGS11. The sequence continues at coordinate 188,216 of NZ_JCALEJ010000005.1, read as the reverse complement.
GCGGCGACCCTGCCGCTGCGACGCTCGGGCCCCAACAACCGCACGCCCGCCGGAAGGGTGATGCCTGAAGGTATCCATCCGTGCGCGAGATCGGTGACCAGTACCGTCGTACCGTCGGCACGATCCCCGATCGCCCAATTCAGCCGCGGCTCCTGCCGGACCACGAACTCGAGCAGCCGGTTCAGCCGCTCATGGTCGAAACCCCTTGATATTGACGGCTTTTCGGCGCGAGGGTGGGTCGCGGAGGTGGCCCTGTCGCTGTCCGCGGCGGGCGCGGCTTCTGCAGTCGGTTCCTGCGCGACCGCTTGCGGCGTCGGCTCAACGGTGACCGGCTCATCGATGACCGCGTGGTGTCGCCCGGAGTCGGCCTGGTCCGGCGCCGGCCCGGGCGCACCCTGCACGGGTGCCTCGAACACCGGCTGCGCCTGTGTGACCACCGGAATGACCTGCGTCTGCTCGAGGTGCAACGCGTCGACGGCGCCCGCAGCGTCACCCTCGGTGGTGGCCGGGCCGCTGGTCGCGCGCTGCTCATCCTCATCGGCCGGCTCGACGATCGCGTGGTGGCGCCCGGAATCGGCCCGGTCCGGAGCCGGTTCGGGGTCGGGCTGCGCGGGCATCGCTGATTCGGGTTCGTCCTTGACCACCGGGATGACTTGGGTCTCGCCGAGATGCGCCACCTCAGCGGCGCGACGGGCGGCATCGTCGGCAGGCGCTCCCTGCCGGGCTGACAGCGGTGTACCGGGGTCGGCGACCGGCTCGACCGCGGGCTCGCGACGCCGCCGTCTTCCCGTGCGTGGGGCTGCCTCGGGTGGTGGAAGCCGCGCGGGCGCCTCGGCGGCGGGCTTGGCCTCGCGGATTGTCGGCAGTACCTGCGTCTTCTTCAGATCCGCGTCGGACGGCTCGCGCCTCGGTGGGGGAATGGCGGGGGCTTGGGCCCCGCTCCGCATGGCGTGCAGATAGCGAATCGTCGATTCGACTCGGCGTACCGCACGGCCGCGTGCCTCGTCGATGACCCGCGCCTCCGCCGCTTGGCGAGCAGGGTCGGTCATCCCGGATCGCTTCAGCAGCTTCAGCTCGTCGTTGGCGGCGTGCGCAATTCGTTGCAGGTCGGCCTTGAGATGCTCAGCGAGAGTGGCGGTTTCGGGGGTGACCGTCGACAGTTCGGCAGGCCACAACCCGCCTGTCACCCAGGGGGTGCAGTCGATAGGGGAGCTGAAAGCGGGCGTCGCCAGTGATTCCCGGGTAGCTCTCCGGAGGCGCTGACGCGCCGACATCCGACCGAAGACCGCCACTGGCTAAGCGTACCGGGAGCCGGCCGGCGACTTATGCGGTCGGTGAATTGTGCGGTCGCACGCCCCTGGGTAGCGTGAGGACATGGCTGATTCTGCACTGCAGCAGCAACTCGATGAGGTGCGTGCCTTTCTCGCTCGCGCGCGAGAGTTGTTCGGCCCCAATCCGGTAGAGCCGCCAGCGGGTATCGCTCCCGATCCCAGCGTCGCCAAGCCACGCTTACGCTAGGTCGGCGGCGCGCCTGCCAGGCCGCTAGATCGCGCCGCTACGGCGACGCAGTTTGTGTGCCAGCAACTTCTCGATGGCCGCATCGAGATCCCGGGGGGTCGGGACCGCTGCGGACGGGGTGTGCCCGGCCGCGACGATCTCGTCTCGGATTTCCAGCAACGCTTTGAGGCATGACACGTCGGCGGTCAGCAGGATGCCCTGCGCCAGCGTCTCGGCGTCGGTGTCCATCGCCTCTTCGCTCAGCGCGACGCTGTGCATATAGCCGCCGCGGCAGGAGCGGACCAGGATGTGTCCGCTCGGGTGGACAGTGTCGAAAGCGGGATTCGCGTCGGTCATCGACCGCGGTCGACGATGTCGCCGAACTTTCCGGCCGCCTCCTGCTCGTGCTGTTCCCACATCGTGGCCGATACGTTGAGTTTGTCGGCAAGATCTGCGTGGTCAGCAGCTTGCTGCTCATAGCACTGGCGTCGCAGTTCGAGCAGCTCACGGCCTGCGTCGCGCAGTTCGCTGAAGATCGGCCCGAGGGAATCGAGACTCTCCTGGATCGCGGCGTGCGACGACGGAACGGTACGCAAGTACTCCGAGGTGTCCTGGTGATGCGCGGCAGCCTGACGTAGGTGCGCAGGCACTACATGAATCGAATCTGCCATCCGCTGTCTCCTGTTGACGATCGCCGGTTGTTCCGGAGAGCTTGGTCAGGTGGTCGACGTAGTCGCCGGCCGCGTGGGTGTCGGTGGGTCAGGCTTGGCCGGCTCCGTTACTGCCGCATTCGACGCCGGCGGGTGCTCCCAGCCTAGGAAGCTGGGCCCGCTCACGGTGGCGATGTGTTGAATTTGGCCATCCAGAAGCGCCTTGCCGGGGCCGAGGGCGAGCGCGTGACGATCGGTGAACATACCGATATCGCCGGGCGCAACCTGCAGGGAATCGATCGGGCTGGCGACCGCGGTTCCCGGTGGGGGAATGGTCATCCCCTGCTGTTGGAAGGCCTCCGCTATCGGGGTGCCGCCGACGGCGGCCGTGATCGCCGCTGCCAGCTGTGGGCTGGCAGCGGTGACCGTTTCCCCGTCAGGCAACGTCACCGTTGTCGGATGGGCCGACGGTTCATCGGATGCCTCGCGTGGCGGCCCAGCGGCCTCGTCGCCCGGTTCGTTCGATCCGTCGCGCGAGCTCTGGTCCTCGTCCGGCAGCTCCTCGTCGGCCAGCTCGTCCAGACCAGGTTCGGTCCCGTCACCGCCCTGCAGCCCGGACAGCGGGAGCCTGCCGGGTCCTTCCCAACCAGCCATCGATGCGGGCAGAGAACCAAACCCGGGGAGCGATCCGCCGCCAAGGCTGGGCACGGCGGGCGCCATCGGCTGCTGCGGCACGGCCGGCATCGCGGCCACACCGGCCGGATCCGGCCCCGGAACATCGCCCGACAGGGCGTCATCGTCGGCCAACAAGGAGTCCAGCAGCGGATCCCAGTCGGCATCGCCATCGGTCCCTTCGCCTGTGGCCGAAGGGTCAGCCGGCGCCGGAGCTCGCGGGCGTTCGCCCTCGGCGTTCGGCTCGTCTTTGGAGGCGTCGTAGAGCGACGTCCAGGCGGCCATCAACGCCGACTTCGACGTGTCATCCAGGCTGGCGTTCAGGACAACCTCGCGAATGTCCCGGAGCTTGCCGATGAGGAACCGCTGGAAGTCACGCGCCCCGGCCGGGGTGTCCAGGTCCGACCTGATCCGCACCGCGGCTTCGGTCTCGTGCTGCAATCTGGTGAGGGCTTCGCTGCCGTCAACCGCATGCAAATGCGCGTTGAGGATCGCCGAGATTACCTGCAGGTCCAATTGCGAGCTCGCCGAATTCTGTTGTGCAAGAGCAGCTTCGGCGTTAGCGATGGCATCGGCCGCATCGCCCGTTTCGCGATCCGGGGGTGCCGGCGCTTCGGCGGATGGCCGCGCCGGCGGGTTGGCCGTCTTTTCGGCGCCGAATACGACGGCGTGCTGTTGGCGGATCTTGCGCAGGATGGCCTCGATTTGTTCGGGCCGGGTGGTCGGGTTGAGCGCTGCGGTCACTTCGGCCGGCGCCAATCCCGCCTGCCATGCGCTCGGATCGCCGGTGCGTTCTCGGACGTATTCGACCGCGGCAAGCAGGTCGTCGTAGACCGACATCAGCCAAACAGCCGGCGCGGCTTGCCCGAAAGCTGGTGCGGGAAACGACGCGACCCCTCCATGTCCGGCGACAGTACTCAGGGGCATAAGTGCCGACAATTCACTCTGCTGCATGGTGTGGACTATTTCGGGTTAACCGCTATCGGCGCCGTACTGGATCCGAAGGCTCTGCAACACAGCGGCTTTCGCCTGACCTAACTCGCGGGCTTCGGCCACGACCGACGCGATCTCACGTTGCTTGTCCAGTAGAAACTTCCGGAACTCGCGTGCGCCCATGGGGGTATCCAGGGCGAGGTCCGCCTGGTTCACGGTTGCGTGGTCGATCTGCTCGGCGATGGAATCCAGGCGCCTGACGCTCTCGCGCGCTGCGTCGTGAGCGCTGGTCAGCACCTCGTTCAGCACCCGATCGGCTTCCGACGCAATGCCGTGCTTACCCGCCAGCGCCGACCGCCGCGCCTCGACGGCCTCGAATGAGGGCCCCGGCTGCTCCGTCATCGGCTCACCCCCGTCGTCGTGCCCGCGTCACCGGGCGGTCGTGGCTCGTCATACCGGTCGGCGGATCGCAACGTTGTTGCCCAGCCGGCTTATTCGCACCGAGGCGCCCGAATAGGGCGCTTCCACTACGAGATTGTTCCCGATGGCCAGCTGCACATGGCCGGCGTGCGGAAACACCAGATCACCCGGCCGCACCTGGGAACGGGGCACCGCGATGCCGTCGTTGATCTGCTGATAAGTGGTGCGATCCAGGTGAATACCGGCCTGCGCGTAGCTCCACTGCACCAGCCCGGAACAGTCGAACTGGTCGGGTCCGGTCGCACCCCAGACGTAAGGTCGGCCCAGTCGAGACAAAGCGGCGCGCACCGCCAGTCCGGCCCGATCATTCCGAAGCCCGCGCAATCTCGATACCCCAAGCCGGCGATCGTGCCGGAGCCAATAACGTAAGGCCAGCAGTTCGGCGTTGCGGTGTCGCGCACGCGCGCGCGCCGACACCACATGCGCCCGCTGGGCCCGCAGGCGAGTCACGCGTCGGCGCGCGGCCTCCCGCTGGGCCAGCGGTGTCCCCGGCCAATCGTTATCCGCCCGGGCCGCATCCAGGACCCTTCGGGTCAGGTCACCGGCCTGTGCTCGATCGCGGTGCGCGCCGGCAATGATGTCGGTGGCCGCGGCGTCGGTATCAGCCGCCGCGGTGAAACGTTGCCGGCCGTGCACCACCGCGAGTTGATAACCGCCGTGGGCCATCCTGTCGCTCAACGTGGCGGCTCGCTGCAACAGGTTGCGGAAATGCACGGTGTCTGCGTTCAGGGAGGGCGGCTGGGTGGTGCCGGCGAACAGTTGGTGTGCACGGCTCAGCGCCGCGATTTCGGATCGACTCACGACGCCCCCTTGTCGTCCTGGCTTGCCTCGTCTCGGCCCGACTCGACCGCCTCCGTGAAGGCGCGGACGCGGGGAAGCGCACCCGGCGCGATCACCCCCCGATTGCGGATGTCCCACATCTCGTCGACATCCACGCCGACCAAGGCGGCGATGATCGTCTCCGGTAAGGGCGACTGGGCGCATGCCCGATCAAAACGCGCGCTCAAGCTGGTGGGCATTCGCTCCAACAGCGCCGCACGCGTCGACTCCAAAGCTTGCAAATGCTCCATCAGCCGGCCGGTCGAGTCGGCGCCGGCGTTCACGGCCACCCGCCAGGAGCTGGCGGCGAGCATCTCTGCCTTCACGCATTGCGCGATCACAGACAGAATATACGTCTCATATTCGTTTGATGTTGTCGCGGGCAATCGATCGATGACGGATTTGAGGGCATCGAGCTGCGCTTCGGCATAGCCTTCCAGCACTTCTGTGTCGCTATGACGGTCAACCACCACCGGGCCGCTGCGTCGCGCGGGCATGGGCGCCGGTGGCTGCGCGGACATCAGGCGCGCCAGCTCGGCCTCCGGGTCGGCGGCCACCAATAGCCGCGAGTAGGTGCCCGGCGGAAGACCGAGCCCATTCTCAATCTTCTGAACTGTACTTTTATGCGGCTTTCGGGCACCCCGCTCGAGGAAACTGAGTCCCATGATGCTGACCCCGGTCGCGGCCGCGAGGTCAGCCAGTGACCAATCGCGTGATTCACGCAATGCGCGGATGGCCGCGCCGGCCGACTCACGGGTCACCGCACGCTCCGGCCATGGGCCGGATATTACACAGCCAGCGGCTCCGATATCGCTATATACGTTTTTGTCACGTTTCTCTTGCGGCCGGCCGCCACTTATGTATACGCTTCTGCCTACGTTTCACGCTCGACAAGGAGACCGACATGGGACACCCCTGCGCAGCCAATCCGGAACTCTGGTTCGGCTACCCCGACGACGACGGCGGCGACGGCGCCGCGAAGGCGCGCGCATACGAGCGGTCGGCCACCGAGGCTCGCATCCAGTGCCTGCGCCGCTGCCCGCTCGCGCAGCAGCGCCGCTGCGCCGCGCACGCCATCGCGCACCGCGAGGAGTACGGCGTGTGGGCCGGGGTGAAGCTGCCGGGTGGCCAGTACCGCAAGCGTGACCAGCTCGCTCGGGCACACGACGTCCTACGACGTATCGCTGCCGGCGAGGTCAATGCTCGACAACTGCCCGAGAACGCGGCTCTGCTGGCACGCCACGAACACGAGTCGGTCGCCGTCCCGGCGGTCGTGCTCCACCTGCCGCTGGCGCAAATCAAACCTCGTTCGGCTGCCTGACATCTCGTCCGAAGCCGGTGGTGGCAGTTTGCTAAGCCCGTCAACGGGGTAGTCCGCGTCGGCAAGACCAGTCTGTCGACCTAGAGGCGCCACATGACGTTCGACCTGACCCCGACGGCGGCACAGCACGACCTTGCCCGGCGTACGCACGAGTTCGCCGAATCAGTAATACGCCCAGTAGCGCTGGACTACGACCAGCGGCAGGAATTTCCCTGGGCAGTGCTGGAAGAAGCGGCCCAACAAGGTTTTTACAGTCCGCTTTTTTACCGCGATCTGATCGGCGATCCAACCGGCATCTCGTTGCCGATGTTCATGGAGGAGCTGTTCTGGGGCTGCGCGGGCATCGGCTTGGCCATCGTCATGCCGGCGTTGGCGCTGTCAGCGATCGGTCAGGCCGCCTCGCCGGAACAAATGCTGGAATGGGCGCCCGAATGTTTCGGCACACCAGGAGATCTCAAGCTTGCCGCCCTGGCCATCTCCGAACCCGAGGGCGGCAGTGACGTACGCAATCTCCGCACCCACGCGCGGCGCGACGGTGACGACTGGATCATCGACGGCCACAAGATGTGGATCGGCAATGGCGGCATCGCCAATGTTCACGTGGTCAACGCCGTGGTCGACGAGGAGCTCGGCCATCGCGGCCAAGCCCTGTTCGTTGTGCCCGGTGGTACACCCGGACTGAAACTGGTGCGAAAGCTGGACAAATTGGGCTGCAGGGCGTCTCATACCGCCGAGTTGCTCTTCGAAGGCGTTCGCGTTCCGGGCGCCAATTTGCTTGGCGGACAAGAGAAGCTCGAACACAAGCTCGCCAAAGCCAGAGAAGTAGTAGCGGGTGGAAAACGGTCCGGATCGGCAACGCTGGGCACCTTCGAGCAGACCCGCCCGATGGTGGCGGCTCAAGCCATTGGCATCGCTCGCGCGGCGCTCGAGTATGCCACCGCGTACGCCACCGAACGCGAGGCTTTCGGTGGACCCATCATCGACAACCAGGGCATCGCCTTCCCGTTGGCGGAGTTGGCGACCCAGATCGACGCCGCTCGGCTGCTCACCTGGCGTGCGTCGTGGATGGCGGCCAATAACGTTCCCTTCGAACGGGGCGAGGGTTCGATGTCGAAGATGGCCGCCAGCGAAGTCGCGGTCAGGGCCACCGAACGTGCGATCCAAACCATGGGCGGCTGGGGCTACATCACCGATCATCCGGTCGAGAAGTGGTATCGGGATGCCAAGCTGTACACCATCTTTGAGGGCACCAGCGAGATTCAGCGGATGGTCATCTCCAACGCGCTGGGCGCCGCCGTGGGCACCCCGCCGCTACATGTGGTGCTGGAGCCGTCCGGCGGACCGCTGAACCGGGTATTCGGGCGGGGGACTCCGCTGCGATCCCGCGTCGCCGACAACGCCCTGTCGGTGAAGGATCGCGTGCCCGAGCCCGTCATGCGGCTTGCCATGAAGGTGCTGCGGCCGCCGCGCAAGTAAGAACGCCGGGTACGGTCGCGGTGGAAGGCGCCGCATGAGGAGGCCCGCGACGGAGGGTGGAGGATGAGCAATCTTGAAGCCGCCCCGGCCGAAGTCGCTTGTGCTGCTTCACAACATCTGGGCGATTCACCGACGGTGGAAATCCTGCAACCGCGGGACGTCCCGTTGGGCGGCCCCAGGGCGATCCGGGTGCAACGTACCCTTCCGCAACGGCAGCGTTCGCTCGTCGGGGCGTGGTGCTTCATCGACCATTACGGGCCGGTCGCCGCGCGAATGGACGTTCCTCCGCACCCCCACACGGGACTACAAACAGTCAGTTGGTTGTTCGGTGGGGAAGTGGAGCACCGTGACAGCGCCGGCGTGCGTGCGGCCGTTCGGCCCGGCGAGCTGAATCTGATGACCGCGGGGGCGGGCATCTGCCATTCGGAAGTTTCGGTTGATTCCGACGCCCGACTACACGGTGTCCAGCTCTGGGTCGCGTTGCCCGCATCCGCTCGCGAAACAGCGCGAGATTTCGCTCATTACGCGCCCGAGCCCGTGGCGCTGGCGAGTGCGCAGGCGCGCGTCTTCTTGGGCGAGCTGGCCGGCAGCCGATCGCCGGTACCGACGTTTACGCCGTTGCTGGGCGCCCAGATTGACCTCGAGCCTTCGGCCACGCTGGACATCGACGTGGACCCGGCCTTCGAGCATGGGGTGCTGTGCGATTCGGGGACCGTAGACGTGGACGGGACGGCCCTGGCGATCGCCGAGTTGGCCTACCGAGGTCCCGGCCGGGCCCATTTGCAGGTGCACAACGCGGGGGAGGGACCCGCGCGGGTGCTGCTGCTCGGCGGTGCCCCGTTCACCGAAGAATTGGTGATGTGGTGGAACTTCGTCGGACGAAGCCACGAGGACATCGTCAATTACCGCCGACTGTGGGAGGACGCCGACGACCGATTCGGCGCCGTCCAGGGATACCGGGGAGCGCTCGCCCGCCTACCCGCCCCGCCGTTGCCGACCGCTCGGCTGCGGCCCAGGCCTACACCGCAAAGAAAGGGAAGCACAGATGACAACCGATAAGACCGGTGCGGAAGCCACCGTTAGCCTTCAGGACGGCAAGTACACGATCGCCGTCGAGGGGAAGACGGTAGGGCTGGCCGATTTCGCCGACCGCGGTGATCAGCGCGTCTTCTACCACACCGAAATCGATCCGGCGTATGGCGGACGCGGGCTGGCGACCATCCTCGTCGAGGAGGCGCTCAACGAGGCGCGGGATGAGGGCAAGCGCATCGTTCCGGTGTGCTCGATGATCGGCACGGTGCTCAAGAAGCATCCTGAATTCGACGACATCACCGACCCGGTCACTCCGGAGATCACGCAGTGGGTGCGCTCGTAGGTGGCAAGTTCAGCGGTGAGCCACATTTAGCGGTCGCTCGCTGCTGTGCCCCAACCATCGAAGCATCAAACCCGAAAAGTGGCTCGCCTATCAGGCTCGGCTACTCGCCCTCCGGAGCACCAAAGTATTTAATTGTAAGCGACTTCGCCAAATTTAGAAGTTCCTGACACGATCGGTCCGTCTCTGCGTCACTACAAAGTTGTACGAGGCGTGCCAAGTTTTCGCGAATCCAAGCTGCTGTTTCCTCTGAAGATACGGAGCTCATCTCATCGAAGCCATCCAGGTACTGCCGGACTAGCGGTATCCGAAACCAGTTATCTGGCACCGTTGCCAACTTGGTTGGTGCAACGGCAAAACGAACCTAACCCCTGTCGTTGGAAAGATCCCAGCTGACGACCGGCCCAGCCAAGCTCAGGGAAGCGTTAATAGATGGGCTTCCTGAAGTGGTCGAGTCGGTAATGCGGTAGTCGGGACTTAGATACAGGAAATCGAAATACCGTAGAAAGAATTCTAGAAGGGTTTTCACTATTATCGCGCTCCTTCGGGTAACGTGAATCGACTGCTGCACGACGCCGACAGAGAACGTAAAGCTTTTGCGATCGGTTTTCCCTAGATTGCCGGCTGTAAATGTAGCTAGCCCTCGCCGTCTGGTTTCGGCCATCCCCACCTTTTGGATGAGTTGGCGCGGCGTAAAGCAGTCAGCTCGTCGCACACGCGGGCTGCGGTTGACTTGTCCGCGAATAGCTGCTCAACATGGTTCAGGTTTTGCGACAGCCAATTGGCCTGTTCCACTGGCTGGCCCTGTCCTGCGTCGTCGCTCCGCTCCAAGTACTGGCGAATGAGCGAAAGCGCAAACCAATCGGAGCCATCTTGAAATAGTGGTACTGCTGCCAGGTAAATTATGCCGCGGTCATTCACGATATCCCATTTGAGCCGTTCACTGGAAAACGAAATTGATGCATCAATGTCCTCGAGGCCACGGGTAGACGAGTCTGTGATCCTATACCTGGGGTTGAGGTAAAGAAAGCCTGCATAATGGACGATGAATTCTAACAGTGTCTTCATCGCTATCCTCCGATCTTCGGTGGTACGAGGGTATAGCCATCTATTACTTGGTATCCGTGCGCCTTCAGGTAGTTAAGTTCCGCAGCCGTATATGTATTGTCTAAAATCCTATCGATAGAAGTCGACAGTTTAATAGTGTCCCGATTTGCGATTGCAATGTCGAGGACATGCTGATTAGCAGCGAGCCGCTCAACGGGTGTGGCCGAATTCCATGCGTCCCCGATGTCGAAGTAGCTTGCGCCACGCTGTTGAGCGAAATCGATGTACGAAGGTCCCCCCAACGGGTTTTTATATGGTCCCAGAACGGTTTCGCCGCTCCCGGTCAGGTGTTGTTCAGATAGCGCTCGCAAGTCCGGTGGCATGTACTTGAGCGGATCGTCGAGATGAAATTCCGGATGCGCTGGATCAACCACCGGCGGCGGAGCATCTGACACCGCGACGTGAGGCGCCGCGGGCGCGTGTTCGACGGGCGCGTCGGCTGGGGGCGCATGCTCTACTGAGGGCGGCTCAAGCGGGTGAGTGCCGGGAACGGGTTCACCGCCGATCCCAGGCGTGCTGCGCGGGGGGAGATCAAAAGCCTCACGCAGCTGTGTGCCACTGAGGCTCTGGGCCGCCAGACTTTCCGATGTCAGTCCCTCGAAAGCTTCACGGCCGAACAGCATTTTCGCGCCCTGTAAAAGTGCCTCCCCGCCTGCCTTCAGCCCTGGCCCACCGACGGCAAGGGTGATGGCGGTCCATAGCGGTTCGGGCGTGGCCTGCACCTGCCCGGGGTCCGGCGTGCGCATGCCGGTCAACTTGCCGCCGTTAAAGGTGTAGTACGTACCGGTGGCTTGGTCGAAGAACTCACCCGTGCCGTTCTTGAGCTGGCCGAAAGCTTGTACGGACTGCCCGTTGACGTCGTAGGTGAACATGAAATGCCCGTCGGGAGTGACATTTATCGATGCGGGGTCGATGCCGTCGTAGTCGGGTATCTTGCGCAGGCCGTCGAGTGCTTCCTTAAGGTCTGCCTTCAGTTTGGGCAGCCTGGCATTGGCGGCATCACCTTCCGGCGAGCCTGGACCGTGGATATAGAGGTCCGCCGCGGCTTTGTTCAGCGCGTCTCGCGCAGCGCGCACCTTGGCCAGTTGGTCCGCTACCGCCTGTTTTATGGCTTGGCGAATGTCGGCCAAGGCGGCTTGCTGGTCGGGAGACGGCGGAGCGACGCCGTCAGCGTCGGCACCGTGGAGTGGCGCACCGTCGTACCCTTCGGCGTGAAGATTGGTCAGCGACTTCTGCAGGCCGTCGGAATAGCCGTTGCGAATTGATTGCAGTGCAGCCAGTGCCGCCTTGGTGTCGCGCAGGGCGTCGTCTTCGCAGGTGTTGATGAAGGCATGTATCGCGTCCTTATCGGCGCCGCTGAGGCTGGTGTCGTTTAGCAGCGCCACAGCGTGGACTACCGAGTCTGAAATGTTTTTCAGCTGCGCATCTAGGGTGGTGATCCGCGCGCCGCCTGCCTTTTGTGCATCGGCCAATGCCGCAGCGATGTTTTCAAGATCTGTACCGATCTTGGGCAGTTGCAAGGACTGCGCGCCCAGGGATTGCACGACCCGTTGAACTTCTGCGGAGTCGTTGATCGGATGACCGCCATCCTGGTGATTCCAGGCGGCTTCAAAGCGGGTGAGGGCTTGCTGGAAAGCGTTGTCGGATTCCGCAGTGCATCGGCCTGCGCGATGGAATGCCTTGGCTAGATTGGAAATTTGCAGAGGGCTGCCGGCCTGCAGACTCGCGTTGATCGCCCATGGGTCGCCGCCAGCTTCAGCGATCAGCGCATTCTTATCTATGTAGGGAAGTCCCATGACACCGTTGAGGGCTAGCGAGCTGCGGGCATCTCATCGCGGGCAGAAATTTCCAACCGTCTGAGCTGCCCATAACGTTACTTATCACTGGACGCGGGTCAATTCACTCTGCTCGCGGAGCCCGGTTAAGCAGTTGAGCGCTCCAGCGCGTACAGCACCATCCGCCGATTCGGCATGTCATGTTCGCCGAGGAATTCGCAACCCAGCGACTCGCAGAGGCGGCGCACCGTCGTGTTGCGGTGGTCTGGATCGAACATGATCCGTTGACACGCAGGGTCTTTGACCAGAAGGCTCGCGATGACCTTGCGCAGCATCAGGGGACCAAGGCCCCGGTTCATCAGCTCCTCGTCTGCGATTGCCCCGTGCAGTCCCAGATCGTGTGGCTGGCTGTCGTAGCACCGAGCGATCGAGTCCCTGGCGGCCCGGTAGATCTCCAAGTAGCCGCGGTCCACACCGTCGATGCTGAGGATCAGCGGCCGCGAGTAGGCGCCGTCGACCTGTGCTCGCAAGTGTTTGCGCCAACGGGTCACCGGCCAGTCGTACTCCCAGGTGGTGGCCAGGTGCGGGCGGTTCATCCACTCCGCCACGATCTCTGCGTCTGCTCCGTCGGGGTCGGCGACGCGAATCATGTTTGGCGGCAACAATTCTGGAACCGGCGGAGGAGGAACCTGGCGGACCGCCTCGGAGATATGGGTGAGCTCGCGGGGGAGCGCGGCTACAGGTACGCCGGTCACGACGGAAGAGTGCCGAGCGGTTGATCGTCGACGGCGCGGGGTCGAGGGGGATTAGTCAACGTCACGGGTCGGACCCTACCGCGTCAAATTAGGTTAGGCTACCCTGCCCCGCCCTTGGGTGGCGTGTCTCAATCTCGGTCGAGGCCATCAGCCGCCCGATCGCGCCGGCGATCGGCGGCCCGCATCCTGTGGGCCTGGGCCTGCTGGCAATCACCACAGCCACAACAGGTTTGAATCGTGCCGTCACTCTCACCGTTTGGTGCGGACGCTCAAGGTCCGGTCTGAAATGATGATCCCGTGACGGGCCCCTGCGCCGAATGCGGTTTCAGCTATGACCTGCGGCGTGCCGCAACCGCCGGCGATGACATCCGCGAAGGGGCAGCCGAAGTCGGTGCGCTTCTTTGTAGTGACGGCGACGTACGGTTGCGTGCGCGGCCCGACGTGTGGTCTCCGCTGGAGTACGGGTGCCATCTACGCGATGTGCTGCTCGTGCAACGCGAGCGGGTGCTCGCGGCGCGGCGGGTCAATGGCGCCGACTGCGCGTCCATGGGTCGCGAGGTACGCGCCGAGCACGACGGCTACAACGAGCAGGATCCCGTCGGAGTTGCTCGTCAATTGGCCGACGCCGCAACGCTATTCAGCAATGTGCTAGCCCGGCTTTCCGCCGATGACTGGGACCGCACGCTCGTCTATCACTACCCCGAAACCAGTGAGCGGTCGTTACGCTGGGTCGCGGTGCACACCGCGCACGAAGTGCAGCACCATCTTCTCGACATTCGTCGCCAACTATGACCCCGACCCGGCGTTCGGCTAGAAGCGTCGCTGAATCCCGGCGCTACAGTGCCGACATGCATGTCGATGCGGTCGCGTTCAGCGAACGGTGGGTGCGCAACTGGAACGCTCACGACGTCGAAGCCGTCCTCGCCGACTTTCATGACGACGTCGTATTCACATCGCCGGTGGCAGCCGAGCTCTTCCCGGAAACGCAGGGCGTGGTCCGCGGCAAGGCAGCCTTGCGCCAGTACTGGACAGGGGCCTTGGCACGCATGCCGGATCTGAGGTTCTCCGTCGAAGGCGTCTACCAAGGCATCGACACGATCGTCATCGCGTATCGCAACCAGATCGGCGAGCCGGTCAACGAGGTCTTGACGTTCCGCGACGGCGCGATCGTCGAGGGACACGGAACCTATCGCCTCGCCGGTACGTAGCGAGGCGAATGCAGTTCCACAAAAACGAAAGTCACGACCCCTTTCGAGGCCGTGACCTGTCGTCGAACCGCTCAGTGTGGGCGAAGGGGGACTTGAACCCCCACGTCCCGAAGGACACTGGCACCTGAAGCCAGCGCGTCTGCCATTCCGCCACTCGCCCGGAAAAACAACCGATGGACCATATCACTCTAATGGCCCGATTCTCGAACCGGCGAAGCGGGATCCGAAGCCGTACCGCACCGAACGGCCGGTGGCGCGCACGGCTCTGAACTGGGCCGATTCAGTTCTCACGATTTCGAAAGTGCCGCAGCGCCACGATGTCCCGATACGATGCGGGAGTGTGCCAGCGCTGGGGTGATTCGTTTGCCGACCAACGGCAATACCTGATGGCAAGTGCACGCGAACGGTAGGACATGAGTAGCCAACGGGGGCTGGTCACGCGGATCGAGCGCAAACTCGAGGCGACGGTAGACAACGCCTTTGCCCGGGTATTCGGTGGATCGATCGTTCCGCAAGAGGTTGAAGCCCTGTTATGCCGCGAGGCTCGTGACGGCGTGCAGAAACTTCACGGAAACCGCCTTTTGGCCCCCAACGAATACATCATTACCCTCGGTATGCACGACTTCGAGAAGGTGAGCGCCGATTCGAATCTCAGGTCGAGCGGTTTCGCGAGGTACTTGACTGACTACATCCACGAACAGGGGTGGCAAACGTATGGTGAGGTGGTCGTTCGGTTCGAGCAGTCGTCGAACCTGCACACAGGCCAGTACCGCGCCCGCGGTGCTGTCAACCCTGATGTCCAGCCCCGCCCGACGGTCGACGACCCCGTCCGGCCACAATCAAATAACGCGTTCGGCGAAGAACGAGGAGTAGCACCAATGACTGACAATTCTGGCTACCGCGGGGGTCAGGGGCCGGGCCGATCCGGCGACGAGTACTACGACGACCGCTACGGGCGCCCGCAGGACGACGCGCGCGGTGGCCCAGACCCGCAGGGACCACCAGACCAGCGGGGCGGATATCCACCCGAACAGCAGCACGGCTACCCACCTCAGCAGGGCTACCCGCCGCCCCGCCAACCCGAGCAGGGCGGCTACCCGGACCAGGGTGGTTACCCCGAACAGGGACACGGCGGCGGCTACGCACCTCAGCAGGGCTACCCGGACCAGGGCGGCTATCCGGACCAGCGCGGCTACCCCGACCAGCAGGGCCAGGGCGGCTATGCCCCTCAGCAGCAGGGCTACCAAGACCAGCGCGGCTATCCCGAGCAGGGACAGGGTGGCTACCCGCAGTCCTACGAGCAGCGTCCGCCCGCGCCCGGCGGCTACGGCGGCCAGGGCTACGACCAGGGGTACCGGCAGGCCGGCGGTTATGCCCCTCCCGGCGGTCAGCAGGGCGGTGGCCAGCAGGGCTACGGCGGCTACGGCGATTACGGTCGCGGTCCGGCCCGCCAGGACGAGGGCGGCTACGCCCCGCCCGAACAACGACCCGGTTACCCCGAGCAGGGCGGCGGATACGACCAGGGCTACCAGCAGGGCGGGGGATACGGCCGCCAGGACTACGGCTCCGCCGAGTACACCCAGTACTCCGAGCACGCGCAGGGCGGGGCGTATGGCGGTCAAGCCGGCGGCTACCCGGAGACCGCCAGCCCGGAGTACGACTACGGCCAGCAGCCGGAGTACGGCCAACAACCGGAATACGGACAGCAGGCCGACTACGGCCAGTCCGCCGACTACGGGCAACAGGGCGGTTACGGCGGCTACGGCCAGGGCGGCTACGGCGCCGGTGGAACGACGATCACCCTTCAGCTCGATGACGGCAGCGGCCGCACCTATCAACTGCGCGAGGGCTCCAACATCGTGGGCCGCGGACAAGACGCCCAATTCCGGTTGCCCGACACCGGCGTGTCACGGCGTCACCTCGAAATCCGCTGGGACGGACAGGTCGCGCTGCTGTCGGATCTGAACTCGACCAATGGCACCACGGTGAACAACGCACCGATCCAGGAGTGGCAGCTGGCCGACGGCGACGTGATCCGCTTGGGCCATTCGGAGATCATCGTCCGGATCCACTAAGCCACTGGGCTTAACGCTGCCGTGCTTTGCCCCGTGTCATCCGCCGTCCAAGTATCGTGACGTAGCCGATGTGCTCGGAGTCACGGGCGCCAGGGATGCGACGCTAGGACGGAAAGGACGCCAGATGCAGGGACTGGTACTGCAGCTGACGCGCGCCGGTTTTTTAATGCTGCTGTGGGTTTTCATCTGGTCCGTGCTGCGAATACTTCGGACCGACATCTACGCGCCCACCGGTGCCGTCATGGTGCGCCGCGGCTTGGCGCTGCGCAGCACTCTGCTGCCGTCACGCCAGCGCCGGCATGCGGCCCGCTATCTGGTTGTCACCGAAGGCGCGCTGGCGGGCGGCCGCATCACGCTGAGCGGACAGCCGGTGTTGATCGGAAGGGCTGACGACTCGACGCTGGTGCTCACCGACGACTACGCCTCGACGCGGCACGCCCGGCTGTCTCAGCGCGGCTCGGAGTGGTACGTCGAGGATCTAGGATCGACCAACGGCACTTACCTTGACAGGGCGAAGGTGACGACTGCGGTACGAGTTCCGATCGGAACGCCGATTCGAATCGGCAAAACGGCGATTGAGTTGCGCCCGTGATCCGGGCCTACGACGATGGTGCCGGAGCACCGGGGATCGTGGGGGCACGCCCGTGACCTTGGTCCTGCGATATGCCGCGCGTAGTGATCGCGGCCTGGTACGCGCCAACAACGAAGACTCCGTCTATGCCGG
Source organism: Mycobacterium sp. NGS11 (assembly GCF_059813315.1). Taxonomy (NCBI): domain Bacteria; kingdom Bacillati; phylum Actinomycetota; class Actinomycetes; order Mycobacteriales; family Mycobacteriaceae; genus Mycobacterium; species Mycobacterium sp. NGS11. The sequence continues at coordinate 171,352 of NZ_JCALEJ010000005.1, read as the reverse complement.
CGCGCGACTGCTCGCGCTCGCCGACGGCATGGGTGGTCACGCTGCCGGCGAGGTGGCCTCCCAACTGGTGATCGCGGCCCTGGCCCACCTGGATGACGACGAGCCGGGCGGCGACCTGCTGGCCAAGCTCGACAACGCGGTGCGTTCCGGCAATGCGGCCATCGCCGCCCAGGTGGAAGCCGAGCCAGAGCTCGAGGGGATGGGCACCACCCTTACCGCGATCCTGTTCGCGGGCGACCGCATCGGAATGGTGCACATCGGCGACTCGCGCGGCTACCTGCTGCGCGACGGGGAGCTGACCCAGATCACCAAGGACGACACATTCGTCCAGACCTTGGTCGACGAAGGCAGGATCACCCGGGAAGAGGCGCACAGCCACCCGCAGCGGTCGTTGATCATGCGGGCGCTCACAGGTCACGAGGTCGAGCCGACGCTGACCATGCGCGAGGCGCGCGCCGGTGACCGCTATCTGCTGTGCTCGGACGGGTTATCCGATCCGGTGAGCGACGAGACGATCCTCGAGGCCCTCCAGATACCCGACGTCGCTGAGGCCGCCTACCGCCTCATCGAGCTGGCGCTGCGTGGCGGCGGCCCGGACAACGTGACCGTAGTGGTCGCCGACGTGGTCGACTATGACTACGGGCAGACCCAACCGATCCTCGCCGGCGCGGTGTCGGGCGACGAAGATCAGATGACCCTGCCCAACACCTCGGCCGGGCGCGCCTCAGCGATTCGGCCCCGCGATGAGTCTGCCAAACGCGTTGCGCCGCAACCGGAGACACCGCAGCGACCGCGGTGGCCGCGGCGCAAGATGTTCTTTGCCGGCGCCCTGGCGGTGCTGTTGGTGCTGGCGGGCCTCGGCGTCGGATGGTGGGTTATCCAGCGCAACTATTACGTGGCCGAGTACAACGGTCGGGTCTCCATCGTCCGCGGAATCCAGGGCACCCTGCTGGGCATACAGTTGCAACATCCCTATCTGGTGGGCTGCCTCAACACCCGGAACGAGCTCTCTCTCGTCAGCTACGGGCAATCCGACGGCCATGCCAATTGCCAGCTGATGACGCTGCAAGACCTGCGCCGCCCCGGACAAGTCCAAGTTCAAACCGGACTGCCGGGCGGCAGCCTGGACCAGGCCGAGTCGCAGCTGCGCCAGCTGCTGGCCGAATATCTATTGCCCATCTGTCCGCCTCCGCGCGCCACGTCTCCCCCCGGATCACCGGGCACCCGCGGCGAAACACCAGAATCCGGCACGACAGCACCACCAGCACCACCGAACACCGGCTCTCCGAGCCCCAGCCCCCCACCGGGCGCGAGCGCCAACGGCCCCGCGAACTCCGCGCCGGCAGGCCCGACGACCACGTCGCAGCCAGTGACCGCGCTTCCCGGGCCGCCACCTCAACCAGGCATCGATTGCCGGACGGTGGCATGACGACACAGCTGCAGCCGCCGGTCGCGGTCACACCCCCGTTGCCTACCCGGCGCAATGCCGAGTTGCTGCTCCTGGGCTTCGCTGCACTGATCACCGTCGCCGCGCTGCTGATCGTCGAAGCCAACCAACAGCGCGATCTGCACTGGACCGCCATCAGCTACGGGCTGGTGTTCCTTGTCGTATTCGGCTCGGCGCACATGGCCATCAGGCGCTTCGCGCCCTACACCGATCCGCTATTGCTGCCAATAGTGGCACTACTCAACGGCCTTGGCCTGGTGATGATTCACCGATTGGATCTGGTCACCAATCAGCTCAGCGGCCGGCACCACCCCAGCGCGACCCAGCAGATGCTGTGGACCCTGATCGGCGTCGTGACCTTTTCCCTGGTGGTCACGTTTTTGAAAGACCATCGGCAGCTTGCGCGCTACGGCTACATATGCGGCCTGGCCGGCCTGATCTTTCTGGTGATTCCCGCCCTGTTGCCGGCATCGCTGTCCGAACAGAACGGCGCCAAAATCTGGATTCGCTTGCCCGGCTTCTCAATTCAGCCCGCCGAGTTCTCCAAGATCCTGCTGCTGATTTTCTTCTCCGCGGTGCTGATCGCCAAGCGCGGCCTGTTCACCAGCGTTGGCAAGCATTTCATGGGTTTGACGCTGCCCCGGCCCCGCGACCTCGCGCCCCTGCTTGCGGCGTGGGTGATCTCGGTCGGCGTAATGGCCTTCGAAAAGGACCTTGGCACTTCGCTATTGCTGTACACGTCATTCCTGGTGGTGGTCTACCTCGCCACCCAACGCTTCAGTTGGGTGGGTATCGGGCTGGTGCTGTTCGCCGCGGGAAGCGTTGTCGCGTATTACATTTTCGCCCACGTCCGCGTGCGGGTACAGATGTGGTGGGACCCGTTCTCCGACCCCGACGGCAGCGGCTACCAGATCGTCCAGTCGCTCTTCAGTTTTGCCACCGGCGGGATCTTCGGGACCGGCCTCGGTAACGGTCAGCCGGATACGGTGCCCGCCGCGTCAACCGATTTCATCATCGCCGCGTTCGGCGAAGAGCTGGGGTTGGTGGGCCTGGCGAGCATCCTGATGCTCTACACGATCGTCATCGTGCGGGGCCTGCGCACGGCGATCGCCACCCGTGACAGCTTCGGCAAGCTGCTGGCCGCGGGCCTGGCGTCGACCCTGGCCCTTCAGCTGTTCATTGTCGTCGGCGGGGTAACCCAGCTCATTCCGCTGACGGGGCTGACGACTCCCTGGATGTCCTACGGCGGCTCATCCCTGCTGGCGAACTACGTGCTGCTGGCCATACTGGCGCGGATCTCGCACAGCGCCCGTCGTCCCCTGCGCACCCGCGCCCGCAAGCCGTCGATCGCCGCGGCCAGCACCGAGGTGATCGAGAAAGTATGAACGCCTCGCTGCGCCGTATCTCGGTGACCGTGATGGCGTTGATCGTGTTGCTCTTGATCAACGCCACGATGACGCAGGTCTTCGCCGCGGACTCGTTGCGCGCCGATCCGCGCAACCAGCGGGTTCTGCTCGATGAGTACTCGCGCCAGCGCGGCCAGATTGTGGCGGGCGGGCAGCTGTTGGCTTATTCGGTCGCCACCGACAACCGCTACCGCTTCCTGCGCGTGTATCCCAACCCGGCGGAGTACGCCCCCGTGACCGGCTTCTATTCGTTGCGCTATTCCAGCACCGGTCTGGAACGCGCCGAAGATCCACTGTTGAACGGGTCCGACGAGCGGCTGTTCGGCCGCCGGCTGGCCGACTTCTTCACCGGCCGCGACCCGCGGGGCGCCAATGTCGACACCACGCTCAAGCCGCGGGTCCAGCGGGCCGCCTGGGATGCGATGCAACAGGACTGCGGCGGACCGCCGTGCAAGGGCGCCGTCGTCGCCCTCGAACCGGCGACCGGCAAGATTCTGGCGATGGTGTCATCCCCGTCCTATGACGCCAACCTGCTGTCGTCGCACGATCCCGAAGTCCAGGCGCAGGCGTGGCAGAAGCTGCGTGACGACCCGAACAATCCGCTCACCAACCGCGCGATCTCCGAGACATACCCGCCGGGGTCCACCTTCAAGGTGATCACCACGGCGGCGGCGCTGCAGGCCGGCGCCTCCGACACCGAACAGCTGACCGCCGCACCCTCCATTCCGTTGCCCAACAGCACCGCAAGTTTGGAGAACTACGGCGGCGAGCCGTGTGGAAACGAGCCGACGGTGTCCCTGCGGCAGGCGTTCGCCCTGTCCTGCAACACCGCGTTCGTCCAGCTCGGGCTACTCACCGGATCCGATGCGCTGCGCAACATGGCGCGCTCGTTCGGTCTGGACAGCACGCCGAGCGTCATCCCGCTGCAAGTCGCGGAGTCGACCGTGGGGATCATCCCGGACGCCGCGGCGCTGGGGATGTCGAGCATCGGCCAGAAGGACGTCGCGCTGACGCCCTTGCAGAACGCCGAGATCGCCGCGACCATCGCGAACGACGGGGTGACGATGCAGCCCTACCTGATCGACAGCCTCAAGGGGCCCGACCTGACCACGATCAGCACCACGGCACCGTATGAGCAGCGGCGCGCCGTGTCGCCGCAGGTCGCCGCTAAGCTGACAGAGCTGATGGTCGGCGCCGAGAAGGTCGCACAGCAGAAAGGGGCCATTCCCGGCGTGCAGATCGCATCGAAGACTGGTACCGCGGAGCATGGCAGCGATCCGCGGCATACACCGCCGCACGCTTGGTACATCGCTTTCGCGCCCGCACAGACCCCGAAGGTCGCTGTGGCGGTGTTGGTGGAGAATGGCGCCGACCGCCTGTCTGCGACGGGGGGTGCACTCGCCGCGCCGATCGGACGGGCTGTGATCCAGGCCGCGCTACAGGGAGGACCATGAGCCCGCGAGTTGGTGTGACGCTGTCCGGCAGATACCGTCTGCAGCGCCTGATCGCCACCGGCGGCATGGGTCAGGTGTGGGAGGCGGTAGACAGCCGGCTGGGCCGGCGCGTCGCGGTCAAGGTGCTCAAGCAGGAGTTCTCCCAGGATCCAGAGTTCATCGAGCGGTTCCGCGCCGAAGCGCGTACCACCGCGATGCTCAACCACCCGGGCATCGCGGCCGTCCACGACTACGGCGAGAGCCAGCTGGACGGGGAGGGCCGGACTGCGTATCTGGTGATGGAGCTCGTCAACGGCGAGCCGCTGAATTCGGTGCTCAAACGGACCGGCCGACTGTCGCTGCGGCACGCACTGGACATGCTCGAGCAGACCGGTCGTGCGTTGCAGGTGGCGCATGCCGCCGGCCTGGTGCACCGCGACGTCAAACCCGGCAACATCTTGATCACCCCCACGGGTCAGGTGAAAATCACCGACTTCGGTATCGCCAAGGCCGTGGACGCCGCTCCGGTGACCCAGACGGGGATGGTGATGGGCACCGCCCAATACATCGCGCCGGAACAGGCCCTGGGCCACGACGCCACCCCGTCGAGCGACGTGTACTCGCTGGGCGTCGTCGGGTACGAGGTGGTATCGGGCAAGCGGCCGTTCACCGGTGACGGTGCCCTGACGGTGGCGATGAAGCACATCAAGGAACCGCCTCCGCCCCTGCCCGCGGAGTTGCCGCCCAACGTGCGCGAACTCATCGAGATCACGCTGGTGAAAAACCCGGCGATGCGGTACCGCAGCGGCGGGCCGTTCGCCGACGCCGTGGCCGCGGTGCGGGCCGGCCGTCGCCCGCCGCGGCCCAGCGCGACACCGCCCGCCGGCCGGGCCTCGCCGGCAGCCATTCCGTCCAGCCCGACCACCCGCGCCGCCGCGGTGTCCCCGAGCCGAAGCGCCGCGCCCCGTCGCTCGCGGCCGACGACCGGCGGCCACCGCACGCCCCCTGCCCGTCGCACCTTCTCCTCTGGTCAGCGCGCGTTGCTGTGGGCTGCCGGTGTGCTCGGCGCGCTGGCAATCATCATTGCGGTGCTGATAGTCATCAATTCGCGGGCGGATCAGCAGCAACAGCCGCCGACGGTGACCGACACGGGTACACCGCCCGCCTCGGGGCCGCCGCCGACCAAGACTCCGAGCGGTGCTGGGGCCCGTCCCGAAATGCGAATTAATTGGCCCGATGCCGGGACAATAGGGGCCTCCGGCTTCGACAACGTGCCGGCCCGACACGGAACACCGCAATGACCACGCCGCAGCATCTGTCCGACCGCTACGAACTGGGCGAAATTCTCGGCTTCGGGGGTATGTCCGAGGTTCACCTGGCCCGTGACGTCCGACTGCATCGCGACGTCGCGGTCAAGGTGCTGCGCGCGGATCTGGCCCGCGACCCGAGCTTTTACCTGCGCTTCCGGCGTGAGGCGCAAAACGCCGCAGCGCTGAATCACCCGTCGATCGTCGCCGTCTACGACACCGGCGAGGCCGAAACGCCCACCGGGCCGCTGCCCTACATCGTCATGGAGTACGTCGACGGGGTAACCCTGCGCGACATCGTGCACACCGACGGCCCCCTGCCACCGCGCCGGGCCATCGAGATCATCGCCGACGCGTGCCAGGCGCTGAACTTCAGCCACCAGAACGGCATCATCCACCGAGACGTCAAGCCGGCCAACATCATGATCAGCACCACCAACGCGGTCAAGGTGATGGACTTCGGCATCGCCCGCGCGATCGCCGACAGCGGCAACAGCGTCACCCAGACCGCCGCGGTAATCGGAACCGCGCAGTATCTCTCCCCCGAGCAGGCTCGCGGTGACGCCGTCGATGCTCGTTCCGATGTGTATTCGTTGGGTTGCGTTCTCTACGAAATCCTCGCGGGCGAACCACCTTTCACCGGTGACTCGCCGGTGGCCGTTGCCTACCAACATGTTCGGGAAGACCCGATCCCGCCGTCGCAGCGGCACGAAGGCATCTCCGCCGACCTCGACGCCGTGGTGCTCAAGGCGCTGGCCAAGAATCCCGACAACCGCTATCAGACCGCGGCGGAGATGCGTGCCGACCTGATTCGGGTGCACAACGGCGAGAAGCCCGAGGCGCCCAAGGTGCTTACCGACGCCGACCGGAGCTCACTGATGTCGGCCAACGTGGGCAACTCCGGCCCGTCTCGGACCGACCCGCTGCCCCGTCAGGTTCTCGCCGACGCGGGCGAGGACCGCAGCGTCGGCTCGGTCGGCCGCTGGATTGTCGCGGTGGCCGCGCTCGCGGTGCTGACGATCGTTGTCGTCATTGCTTTCAACACTTTCGGCGGCAATACCCGTGACGTGCAGGTGCCCGACGTGCGCGGGCAAGTGTCCGCCGATGCGATCGCGGCGCTGCAGAATCGCGGCTTCAAGACCCGCACCCTGCAGAAGCCGGATTCGGCCATCCCGCCCGACCATGTCATCGGCACCGATCCGGGCGCCAACGCGTCGGTCAACGCGGGCGACGAGATCACCATCAACGTCTCCACCGGGCCGGAGCAGCGCGAGGTGCCCGACGTTTCCTCGCTGAGCTACTCCGACGCGGTCAGCAAGCTGAAGGCCGCCGGCTTCAGTAAGTTCAAGCAGGCCAATTCCCCGTCGACCCCGGAACTGCTGGGCAAGGTGATCGGGACCAACCCGCCGGCCAATCAGACGTCGGCGATCACCAACGTTGTCACGCTCATTGTCGGATCGGGGCCGGAGACCAAGCAGGTTCCCGATATCGCGGGCCAAACCGTCGACATCGCACAGAAGAACCTGACCGTCTACGGATTCAGCAAGGTCACCCAGGTGCAGGTGGACAGCACCCGCCCGGCCGGTGAGGTGATCGGGACCAATCCACCCAAGGGACAGATGGTTCCGGTGGACTCGGTGATCGAGCTGCAGGTGTCCAAGGGCAATCAGTTCGTCATGCCCGACCTGTCCGGCATGTTCTGGACCGACGCCGAACCGCGGCTACGCGCGCTGGGCTGGACGGGAATTCTGGACAAGGGCGCCGACGTCGACGCCGGCGGCTCCCAGTCCCATCGGGTGGTCTATCAGAACCCGCCGGCCGGCTCCGGGGTCAACCGGGACGGCATCATCACGCTGAAGTTCGGTCAGTAGCGGTCGGGTCGGCCGGAAAGTACGGCCGCACCGCGGCGTGCACGTCGTTCTCGAGCCGCCGCACCAATGTGTCGTCACGCTCCCACCCGCAATCGGCGAGCCAGTTCGCCAGCATTCGATGACCGCCCTCGGTCAGGATCGACTCCGGGTGGAACTGGACGCCGTGAATCGGCAGTTCGGTGTGCCGCACGCCCATGATCACGCCACTGCGGGTCTGAGCCGTGACCTGAAGCACGGGCGGCAGCGACTCGGGCAGAATGGTCAGCGAATGGTAGCGGGTCGCCGTGAAGGGATCCGGAAGTCCTTGCAGCACACCGGTATTGCTGTGGTGGACGCTGCTGGTCTTGCCGTGCAGCAGTTCCGGGGCGCGGTCGACGGTCGCACCGAATGCGACGCCGATGGCCTGGTGCCCCAGGCAGACCCCGAGCAGCGGAGTCCGCTCGGCGGCACACGCCCGAACCATCGGGATGGACGCGCCCGCGCGCTCCGGGGTGCCCGGCCCCGGGCTGAGCAGCACCCCGTCGAACTGACCGGCCACTGCGGCCTCGTCGGACAGGCGGGTGTCGTCGTTGCGCCAGACTTCAGCGTCCAGACCGAGCTGGCCGAGGTACTGCACCAGGTTGAACACGAAGCTGTCGTAGTTGTCGACGACCAGGATCCGCATCGTGCCAGGTTACCGTCCGATGGCCGTGCCGATGACGGTCAGCGGGCGTCAGTAGCCGATCGGGCCGTCGGGCCGCGCGGAATGCAGCCGCTCGGGCTCGAAATGGCCGACGACCTGCACGTCGGACTTGACCTCTTCTTGGTAGCCGAGGCCGAAGCGGACGACGTACTGCTTGTACAGGACCACCAGGGGGGCGGCGGCGAGGGCGGCTTGCATGGCCGCCGCGTTGCCGATCGCGGTGATCGTGTACGGCGGGCTGTAGGTGCGCCCGTTGAGCAGCAGCGTGTTGCCGACACAGCGCGGCACCGATGTGGCGATGATCCGCTGATCCTGCATCTGGATAGCCTCGGCGCCGGCGCTCCACAACGCGTTGAGCACCGCCTGGATGTCCTGCTGATGCACCACCAGGTCGTCAGGGGATGCATCCCGGGGGAACCGCCCATTGGCGTCGCGCTGCGCATCCGCGAGGGTGACCACCAGGCCCGGTCCGTGCACCGGGCTCATCCCCGCCTCGCCGGCGAGCTGGGCGGAGCGCCGCAGCATCGCCGCGAGCGCCGCATCCGGCGACCGCCCGTGCGCGGCGTCGATCTTGCCCGCCAGGGCTTCGCGCTGGGCATTCAGCCGGTTCACCGAAGACTGGGTCTCGCGGACCAGGTCCACCAGCCGCGGGGCATCACTGCGGCGGATTTCGGCGCCGCCGGAGACTCCGTGGGTGGCGGCGAGCAGAAGTCCGGCTAGCAGACAGACGACCGGGACGCCGAAGCGCCATGGCGACCGGCGCGTCTGCGTCATCGCGTCTCCATTTCCTGGTCACCGTTGCAGGTGAGTTAGTCTCGTAGCCAAGCCATGGGTGCAGTTGCAGTGTTTATCGTTGCACCCCGTCCCGCTCACCGTGTCGTTGAGGTAATCCGCGAGGTAATCATGCCCAAGTCCAAGGTCCGCAAGAAGAACGACTTCGCCGTCAGCTCGGTCAGCCGCACCCCGGTGAAAGTCAAGGTCGGACCATCGAGCGTGTGGTTCGTCGCGCTATTCATCGGCCTCATGCTGATCGGTCTGGTCTGGCTGATGGTGTTCCAGTTGGCCGCGGTCGGCAGCAACGCGCCGACCGCCCTGAACTGGATGGCGCAATTGGGCCCGTGGAACTACGCCATCGCGTTCGCTTTCATGATCACCGGCTTGTTGCTCACGATGCGCTGGCACTGACCAGGACGGTCGGCGTAATGAATTCATTTTCGGCCTAATTCGACACAGCGTCAGCAACTATCCGGCCACCCAATCACACGCGTGTGATTTATCCCCACTGTTGATAGCTGATGTGGATAACTGCATAGGCAGTGGTGGGAGGGGTTAAGAAGCGCATGCAGCAAACACAATGGGAGCCGCACGCGGCCGGAATCGCTGGTTGTGGAGCCGCGGGCGTTTTGATGGCTATCGCCGCTGTGACCGTGGTCACAGACCCGCCCGGCCGGATTCTTGCGGGCGTTGCCGCGGCAGGTCTGATTTTGTTTGCCGGCGTGTCGTGGCATGCGCGTCCCAAGCTGGCAATCACGCCCGGTGGCCTCATGCTGCGCGGCTGGTTCCGGACGCAGGTATTGCAGCATTCCGGCATCAAGATCATCCGCATCATCGAGTTCCGCCGCTACGGCCGCAAGGTGCGGTTGCTCGAGGTCGAGACGGCCGACGGCGACCTGGTGCTGTTCTCTCGCTGGGACCTGGGGACGGACCCGGTAGGCGTGCTCGACGCACTGACGGCAGCCGGCTACGCGGGCCGTCAGCGGGACTGACCTGCGCCCGTCCTACCGGCCCGGTTCAGGAAATCGTGATCGACTCGATGACGACCGGCTCGGTGGGGCGGTCGTTGCCGTCGGTGCCGGTCGTCGCGATCGCATCGACGACCTTCTGCGACTCGGCGTCGGTCACTTCACCGAAGATCGTGTGGCGACGGTTCAGATGCGGGGTCTGGCCCACCGTGATGAAGAACTGCGAGCCGTTGGTGCCCGGGCCGGCGTTTGCCATCGCCAGCAAGTAGGGCTTGTCGAATTGCAGTTCGGGGTGGAATTCGTCGGCGAACTTGTAGCCCGGGCCGCCGCGACCGGTTCCCGTCGGGTCGCCGCCCTGGATCATGAAGCCCCGGATCACCCGGTGGAAGACCGCGCCGTCGTAGAAGGGGCCGGAGGAGCCTCCCGATGCATTCTGCGTCGAGTACTCCTTGGTGCCCTGTGCCAGGCCGACGAAGTTGGCGACGGTCTTGGGCGCGTGGTTTCCGAAGAGGGCGACCTTGATGTCGCCGCGGTTGGTGTGGAGCGTGGCGGTAGCAGTCTGAAAGGGGCTGTTGGTCACGGCATGAGAGTCTGCCACTACGGGCGGGCGTCGCCGCACGCGGTGTCACCCACGCCGAATCCCGCCCAAATCGCGGCGAGTACACACCGCGGACGCCGACGTCCCTATGCTGGCAGTCTGTTCAGAAACCGGCCGGCGCCACGGCAGGCTCAATCGGCGGGACAGAGAGGCGACGAATGAGGGCGAAGATGGATTCCCGGCTGACCCCGCGGCAGCGACTTTCCCGCGGCCTGACCTATTCGGCGCAGGGACCTGTGGACGTCACCCGGGGAGTTGTCGGGCTGAGTGTTCAGTCCGCGCGGTCGACCGCCTCGCAGTTGCGCCGCCGCTACCAAGAGGGGCGGCTGGCCCGGGACCTCGCCTCTGCCCAGGAAACCTTGGCCCAGGAGCTGGCCGCCGCACAGGAAGTGGTCACGAGCTTGCCCCAAGCGCTACAGGACGCGCGCCGCGCGCAGCGTCGCGGAAAGCGCCCGTTGGTTCTCGCGGGGGTCGCCGTCGCGGTCCTGGTCGGGGGCGCCGCCGCGTTCAGCGTCGTCCGGCGCTCCGTGCGCGCGAAGCCTCAGGAGCCGCAGTCGCGGCCGCCCAGCGTCGACGTGCAGCCGCGTCCCTAGGGTCACCGCACGACCAACCCCAACCGTTCGCGGCGCCGGACCAGGATGCTCGGCAGCCATTCCCCGATATCGGCCGCATCGATCCAGGTGGTGCGCTGCAGCAGCATGCGCAACACGATGGTGGCTTCCAACCGGGCCAGTGCGGCTCCAACGCAGAAGTGCACGCCCTTGCCGAAGCTCAGATGACTCTTGGCGGCGGTGCGGTCCAGGCGGAATTCGTTTGGGGCCTCGAAGTGCACCGGGTCGCGGTTGGCCGCTCCCCACATCAGCAGCAGGTGGGAGTTGGCCGGCACCTGGGCCCCTCCTAGCGTGGTGTCGCGCCACACGTGGCGGTAGTGACCGCGAAATGGCGGCTCGAACCGCAAGGTCTCTTCGATGAAAGCGCCTAGCAATTCCGGGTTCTCGCGAAGCTGCCGTTGGATTGCGGGACGGTCGGTGAGGATCCACGCCGCGCTGCCCAGCAGCGATGCGGTCGATTCGCCGGCGGCGCTGAACAGCGTGAGCATGATGCCCAACGCCGGAAGTTGCTCGAGTTCCCCCGAGGCGCAGCGCGCCGCAAGGTCGCCCATCAACCCGGAATCTGGCTTGCCGCTGGCCTTTTCGAAATGCTCCAATACGTAGCCGGACAGCTCCATCGCGGCCAGCCCGGCCTGCGTGACCTGTTCGGGAGTGACGATCCCGTCGAGCAGTGTGGTGGTGGCATAGCCGAGCCGAATGAGTTTGTCGGCGTCGTCGTCGGGCAGGCCCAGCAGCTTGCAGACCACCATCATCGGCAACCTGTTGGCGATGGCGCTCATCCATTCGATCTGGCCGTCGCGCAGGTTCTCTTCCCAGAGCCGGTCCGCGGTTCCGACGGCGAATTCCTCGATGATCCGCACGCGTTTGGCCGACAAGTGCGGCAGCAGAAGCTTGCGATGCAGCGCATGCACAGGGTCGTCCGCGGTGGCCAACGCGTGCATCGGGGCTCCGGGCAATCCCATGTCGAGCGGTGTGACGGTGCCGTCCTCGTGAAAGACCATGGTCGCCGTCAGGTTCGACGAGAAGTCTTCGACCCGTTCCACGGCCTCTTGCACCGCATCCCAACCGCACACGGCGTAGAACACCGAGTCGCCGATCCGGTGCACGGATGCCTCGGCGCGCATCCGGTCATACAGCGGGTAGGGATCCTGTATCGCCTCGCTGCCGAAGAACCGGGTTGCGCTGTCCAAGACCGTCATGCGCTTCAGGCTCGGTGCCTCTCGCCCCGGCGGTCAATGGGTCGCGGGAAAGTTGAGGGGCGGTCGCGGCAGACGTCGAGCGCGGATGACCGCGTGGACCGCCCGCCAGCAGGCCGTTCGGTTGAGAGAGATCACCACAGAATTCTCAGGCTGCGAGAAGTGTTTCTGTGCTCCGCATTGTGGGGGACCATGGGTGGATGCCGCGTGACGACTGGTTGGTGGGCCGCGACCGCCGTGGCGAAGCCGTCGAACGGATCTACGCCGCGGCCGCCGACATCATCGCTCGCCGGGGATACGAAGGGTTCACGATCGAGGCCTTGGCGGCCCGGGTGCACTGCTCACCCGCGACGATCTACCGGCATGCCGGCGGTAAGGCGGCCATCCGAGACGCCGTCGTCGGTATTCAAGCGGCTCGCATCGTCGATAAAATCCGGGAGGCCATCAAGGACCTTCGGGGCCCCGAGCGCGTCGTGACGGCCACGATCATGGCGCTGGAGCGCCTGCGCTCCGACCCACTGGCTCAACTCATGCGGTCGATCCACGCGGCCCCGGTCAGCGATTGGGTCATCAGCTCGCCGACCGTCACGGCCCTGGCGGCCGAAATGCTGGGGCCCGACAATGACGATCCGCTGGCCGCGCAGTGGCTGATCCGCGTCTTCCTTGCGCTGTGGGGATGGCCGCTCAAGGATGCGGCCGCCGAGCGCGCCTTGGTGGAACGGTTTCTGGGTTCGTCGTATACGAGGCAGCGGGGCTAGGCCCGCAGCGAGCAGCCGCCGCTGTCAGGGCATCTCCTCGCTCCACGCGATATGTCCCTCGAAGCCAAGGGTTTTCGCCAAGTCACGGTAGCGATCCCTGAGGCGCGTGTAGGCCTCGACGTCGCCTTGGGCGCGCGCCAGCGCGGCGCGCATCCGCTGCAGCCAGGTCTCACGCATCGCCAGGTGCCCATCGGCAGGCTCGGACGCCACCCGTTCGATTGCGGCCGCGGCTTCGCTGACATCGCTTTCGGTCCCGCGGTCGAGCAGCGTCTCCACCAGGACACCGGTGGTCAAAGTACCCCACGAAAGCCCTTGTCCCCCAAGCATGAGATGGTCGACCGCGGCGCGCATGAGCGGTATCGCATGGTCGCGCTCGCCGCGGCGCGCCTGCTCGCGTGCCACGTACACGTCGAGCATCGGTATGTCGCACAGGAAGTGCCCCCCGCGCCGGAACACTTCGCGGACCTCGGCCAGAAGTTGCTGTCCGCGATCACGCTCGTCGTCCGTGGGGCGGTGCACCAGCGCCAGCCCCAAAGTCAGCCAGGCGACGCCCAATTGGAGGTTGTCGCCGGACGGTTGGGCGATCACCAGCGCATCCTCGATCTCGCGCAGGGTGGAATCGTCGGGTCGAAGCGCACCGGCCGGTATGCCCGTGGTGTACACATAGCTGACGACCGTGACGTAGGACAGGGAGTCGGCGCCGTGCGCCATGGCAACGCCGCGCTTCAGGTCGTCTCGCCATCCGGTACGACCCAGGGCCCAACGGGCGGTGCCCCGCTGGGCGAACGCGAGCGCGAGGGGCGACCCGAAGAGGAAATTGCCCTTGGTGGGGTCGCCGTCGGCCAGGTCGATGACCCGCTGCGACAAGCGGTGCATCTCGGCCCACTCGCCGGTCCCTATCTTGGCGCGGATCGCGGTGAAGGAGAGCCCAACCGTCAAAGTCGGGTCTCCGATGGACTCGATGAGGGCGACGGCCTCCGAAGCCAGCCGCGACGCCTCGCGCACCCTGTCCTGAAACGCGTGATCGACCACCAGCCCCGCCATCGCGATGGCCAGCGACGCCTTGTCCCCCGCGGCGTTGCACAATGTGCGCAGCTCGTCGAAACGGTCTCCGACGTCGTTCACATGCAGCCGCCAGGCGATCCCGCACAACATGGTTCGGGGGGCGATGCACATGGTGACCAGGTCTGGGTCATCGGCGGTCAACGCGTCGGCGATCCGCGTTGCACTTTCCCAACTGAGCCGCGCCGCGGCGATGTCGCGGTATGTCGCCCAGGTTGCCGCGCGCATGTGCCAGCCGTAGGCGTCCCGCAGGTCGCCCGCGGCTTCGAGGTGTTCGGCGATCAGCGCCGCGTTCTGGTCGGCGGATTCCGGCTCACGCGCCTCGATGGCGCCGGCCAGCCGCCGGTGCATCACGGCGCGATCGGACCGCAGTTGTGACTCGTAAGCCACGCTGCGAATCAGCGGGTGGCGGAAGGCGAATTCCGCGGTGGGCGTGAAACGGACCTGATCGATCAACGCGGCCTTCACGAGCGTATCGAGGACGGGTGCATTGCCCACCGCCTCGAGTAGCTCGGGCGTGAATCGCGAGCCGATCACAGCCGCGGCGTTCAGCGTCTGCTTGGCATCAGGGTCCAGACGGTCGATGCGCGCGGCGATGGTGGCCTGCAGCGTCGCCGGGACGGTCACCTCGGCCAGATCCGCACCACAGGTGAAACCGCCGCGGTCGCCTTCGAGCACCGCTCGCTCGGCGAGCTCGCGCACCATCTCCTGCGCAAAGAACGGGTTCCCGCCGGCCCGTTCGGCGACAAGCGCTTTGATCCCGGCGACTGACGGATCGGGGCCCAACAACTCGTCGAGCAGCGCCGCGGTTTCCGCCTCGCTCAAGGGCGAGAGCGAGATCGTCTGCGCTCCAGGCACACTCGCGAGCAGACCGGTGTATTCGGGGCGGTAGGTGATCAGCACCATCGACGGCGTCCGCGGAATGACCGCGAGGAAGTCCGCCACCAGCGAGTCGCTGACCTCATCGATCCAGTGCGCATCCTCGATCACGTAGAGGACAGGTTGGGTGCGGGCCAGCGACATCGAGTTGATCAGAGCGGTCAGCCGCCGTCGCCGCGCGTCGGGATGGATCGTTGGAGGGGGGGTGTCAGGGTCTCGGATGCCCATCAGGTCGTAGAGCAACAGCACGTCCTCATCGGAGGCGTCGGGGATCCTGGCCCGTACCTGTGCCCGCGCCGGCTCGTCATCGAGCTCGGCGATTCGGAGCCCCGCACGCAGCAGCGCCGCCGCCCCGACAAAAGGGACATCACTGGTGTGTGACTCACAGAAGGCCGAGACCACCTCGACGCCCTTGCTGAGCGCCAACGCGACGGTCTCGTCGGCGAGTCGCGTCTTGCCGATGCCCGCCGGCCCGGCGACACAGACCACGCATCCGCGCCCGCTCTTCGATCGATCCAGCAGGCCGGCGATCGTTGTGACTTCCAGCTCTCGCCCGACCAATGCGCCTTGCAGGTCGCGACTTCGTTGCGGCCCGCCGGTCAGGCCGATCAGACGACGGGCCAGCACCGGGTTGGCGCTGCCTTTGATGCGCACCTGCTCGGCGTCGGCCAGCATGGCGACTTGCTGAACGAGTCGGGCGGTGGATTCGCTGAGCATCACCCCACCCGCCGGCGCCACAGATTCCATCCGCTGCGCCATTCCGACCTGTTCACCGATGGCGGTGTAGCCCAACGCTTTCGAACCGAGTTCGCCCGCGATCACCTGACCGGAGTTGAGGCCCACCCGCAGTTGAAGGTCCACACCGTCGCGCTCGCGGACGTCGACGGCGAGCGACTTGACCTCCTCCTGGAGGCCCAAGGCCGCCAGACAGGCGCGAAACGCGTGGTCCTCCATGGTTACCGGTGCCCCGAACACCGCCATGATGCCGTCGCCGGTGAACTTGTCCACCGTGCCCCCGTAGCGGTGCACCATCTTGGTGCAGCGGTGCACCAGTGCGGCCATGATTTCGCGCAGTCGCTCGGGGCCGACGGTCGCTGCGATGTCCATGGAATGCACTACGTCGGCGAACAACACCGACACCTGCTTGTATTCCGCAGGTGCGGCGGGTTCGGCGACTGCCGCGCCGCAGCCGTGGCAGAACCGCGCATCGTGGAGGAGTTCGGTGCCACACGCCTGGCACGCTCCTACGGCCGCCATCCGACCCTCCGCCGATCCTTGCCCCCGCGTTTGCTGGAATCTTCACAGAATAGGCCGTCGGGCCCCCCACTAGGGAGTGTTAGCTCCTTCACTCAGACGCCTGCGGCACAAAATTTTGGTGCCAAGCGCCTCAATCCTTGGCAAAGGCGAACATCCGGTAGGAGGCCTGGCCGTTTTGCAGCCGGCGATGGATCAACGACCCAACCCCACCCGCGTAGTCATCAGCCAGGCCGCGCAGCAGGGCGATGTTCGGTAGGCGACGCGTGATTTGATCGACGAACCGATTCTTCTCCAGTCCGCGCATGACCTCCGCGTTGACGACCCGTTCGGACAGCAGCCGCATGGGGATGTTGGCCAGGTCCGCCTCCCAGGCGGCGATTTCGTCGGCGTAGCGCATATCGGCGTACAAGAACCGCCCGCCGGGGCGCAGCACGCGTTCCACCTCCGCGAAGAATCTGGGAACGTCCTGATAGTTGATCGCGGCTTCGACGTTCACCACTGCGTCGAAGGACCCGTCGGGAAAGGGCAGGCTTTCGGCGTTGCCCTGCACGAACTTCAGGCCGGACAAAGTGTGCCTCTTTCTGCAGAACTCGATGCCGACCGGGTTCAGGTCCAGGCCCGTATAGGTCGCCGGGCGCAGGGTCCGCATCAAATACGATGCGCCGCCACCGTGGCCGCAGCTCACCTCCAGCACGTCCTTGCCTGCCAGGTCCGCCTGCGCGGCCGTGCGGTGGTAGAGCTGAATCGGAAACCGATCGAGCTCATCGGCCGCCGTCAGCGGCAACGCCATCGGCGGGTCCTCTTCGTATCCGTAATTCAGGAACAACACGTCGTCCCTGATGAGCAGGCGGCTAAGAAATTGGTAGCCGTATTTGAAGCGCAGGTTCAAAAGCTTCAGCAAGACCGGGTTGCGATTCAGCCGGTCGATGATGCCTTCGATCGGGGTGTGTTGGAGCCGCCCATCGTCTTTGCTGCAAAACCGGCGTGGTGATAACGGCCGAGGTAACCTGACGCCCATGCTCAAGTCTCCCATTCCGGCCCTGCTGCGCGAACGCGCCAGTCTGGCGCCGAATCGGACGGCGTTCACGTTTATGAACTATCAACGGGACTGGGCCGGCATCGAGGAGAGTTTGACGTGGGCGCAGCTGTACCGGCGGGCGCTGAACGTTGCCGACGAGCTTCGGCTGCACGGGTCAACCGGTGACCGCGCCCTGATACTGGCGCCCCAAAGCCTCGACTACGTCATTGCGTTTCTCGGCGCGATACAGGCCGGCTTCATCGCGGTTCCGCTGGGCGCCGACAGCGACGAACGGGTCGGCTCGGTGCTGCGCGACGCGTCGCCCGCTGCGGTTCTCACGACGTCCTCCGTCGCTGACGATATCGCCGGTTGTCTCGAGCCGAAGTCGCGCCAAGCGGCCCCATCGCTAATCGCAGTTGACTTGCTGGATCTCGATTCGAAGAAGGCGCCCGCTACCAGGGTCGAGACTTCAACGGACACAGTGTATTTGCAGTACACGTCGGGATCGACGCGCACCCCGGCCGGGGTCATGGTGTCGCACAAGAACATCCTGGCCAACTTCGAGCACATGAATGCCGCCTTCTTCGGGGACCACGGGGGAGTCGCCCCACCGGACAGCACGATGGTGTCCTGGTTGCCGCTGTATCACGACATGGGTTTGCAACTTGGGGTCATCTTTTCGGTTCTCACGGGATTTCGCAGTGTGCTCACGAGTCCGGTTTCCTTTCTGCAGCGGCCGGCCCGATGGATGCGATTGCTGGCACAGAACAGTCGGGCGCATTCGGCAGCGCCTAACTTCGCCTTCGAGTTGGCGGTCCGAAAAACCTCAGACGATGACCTTGCCGGGCTCGACCTCGGCGACGTGTCGTGCATCTTCAACGGTGGCGAGCGGGTACAGCCCGCCACCCTGCAGCGCTTCGCCGAGCGGTTCGCCCGCTTCAACCTCCAGTCCAAGGTGTTGCGCCCATCGTATGGATTGGCCGAGGCAACGCTGTACGTCTCGACTCGTGAGGCGGGTCAGCCACCGCGGGTCGTGTATTTCGACTCCGAAGAACTGACTGCGGGCCACGCGAAGCGCCAGTCAGACATCGGCGGCACGGCGCTCGTCAGTTACGGCGTGCCGCGGTCGCCGATGGTGCGTGTCGTGGATCCCGAGAGCCGTATCGAGTGCCCGGCGGGAACCACCGGTGAGATCTGGGTGCACGGCCGCAACGTCGCTAGCGGATATTGGCAGAAGCCGAGCGAGACGCAGCATACGTTCGGCGCAACGTTGGTCGCCCCGTCGGCCGGAACCCCCGAAGGGCCTTGGTTGAGAACCGGGGACCTGGGGTTCGTCTCCGACGGCGAACTGTTCATGATCGGCCGTACCAAGGATCTTTTGATCGTGTACGGGCGCAACCACTGTCCCGACGACCTCGAGGGGACCATCCAGAGTGTCGCACCGGGACGGTGCGCGGCGATCGCTGTTCCGGACAAGGGCACCGAAAAGCTGGTCGCCATCATCGAACTCAAGAATCGGGCTGCCTCTCAGGAGGGGGCGGGGGACGGATTCGACGTCGTCAAACGCAAAGTCACTTCCGCGATTTCCGATGTGCACGGGGTCAGCGTCGCGGATCTCGTTGTGGTAGCCCCGGGTTCGATTCCCATTACCACCAGTGGCAAGGTCAGAAGAGCGGCCTGCGTCGAGCGCTATCGCCAGAATCAGTTCGCCCGCTTGGACGCTTAGTGCCCCGGACACGGACGATCACGGAATTGACGTACTGGTACCAGTATTCGTCGCGGGAGAACGGGCCGGGGTTCACGATGCGACACGCTCGGTGGCGGCTACCGCTACGTCACAGGTATCAGTCATTCGTCGACGGCAAATACGGTGTCGAGATCGGCGGCCCGAGTGTGCTTTTCAGAACCGTGCTGCCCCTTTATCAACGGGTCAGGGGGCTCGATGGCGTCAACTTCTCCGCGGACACCATCTGGGAGGGACGCATCGAGGCCAACGCGGGTTACCACTACCACCGCAACAAACGCGGTCGCCAATTCATTGCCGACGCCACCGACCTGCCCGGGCTGTCGACCGCCCGATACGATTTCGTGCTGTCCTCGAACTGCTTGGAGCACACCGCAAACCCGTTGAAGGCTCTGGTCGAATGGAGAAGGGTCGTCAAGGCGGGCGGAGCACTGGTGCTCGTGGTCCCGAACAAGAAGCACAACTTCGACCACCGGCGCCCGGTCACGAAGTTCGAACACCTGCTGGCTGATTTCACCGCCGATGTCGGCGAGGACGACCTGACTCATCTCGATGAGATCCTGGCCCTCCACGACTTACGCAGGGACTGGCCGGCACGCGGGCGTCAGCGGTTCAGGAAGCGAAGCCTGAACAACTTTTACAACCGAACCCTTCACCATCATGTTTTTGATGTCGAGCTGATCGAGGAGATGCTGGAGCGCGTTGGATTCGGCATCCTGGATGTGACGACCACGCGAACCGACCTTTTCGCGCTCGCCGTGAAGACCGGCGCCGCGGCCACACTGCCGGCACCGGATGCAGCCGATCTCGTCGCGGCGCCATGAAACGCGTGCTGGGTACGAAATCCGCGCGCGCTATCGATACCATTCGATACCGACTGAGCCCCAACGCTTTACGGTTCATCTGCGAAAGCCATCTGGAGCTTCCATCGCAGCCGCCTTCCGGTCGTCGCACCCTCCTTTTGTTCGCACACTTCGATGTCCAAGGCGTCGTCGACCCATACGTCACCTACTACCTGAAGGCGCTGCACGGGCTCGGGGCAACCATTGTCTTCGTTTCTGCCTCGCCCGTCCTCTCCGCGGAATCGGTCGCCACCATCCGCCCGTTCTGTGCGGGCATTTACACCCGTCGCACGCTTTCTTTCGACTTCGGCTCGTGGCACCTCGCGTGGTGCGTCCTCCGGCAGCGCGGATGGTCGCTTGATCAGTTCGACCGCTTCGCCATCGTGAACGACAGCGTCTTCGGTCCCCTCTTCCCTCTCGAGGAGATGTGGGGTTCCTTCCGCGGTGCCGACATGTACGGCGCCATCGAAAACACCCAGATGTTTTCCCACCTCCAGTCCTTTTTCCTGGCGTGGGATCTCAATTCACGCACCCGCCCCTTCCTCAACGACCTGTGGGCCGATTTCCAGTACCCCGTGCACAAAGGCACTCTCATCTGGCGGTACGAGGTTGGCCTGTCCAGGCGCGCGCGTAAAGCCGGGCTCAGCGTCAAACCGTACGTCTCCGCCGCCGCCATAAGAACCTGCGGTGGGCACCCATCGCAGCGATGGGGCAGCAAACGGTCGGGGCGAAACAACGGCACCCTCTACTTCTGGGACGGCCTCATCGAGGACTTCAGGTTCCCCTTCCTCAAGGTGACCGTGGTGCGCGACAAGCGCTTGCGCAGGTCGATGACGCACCTGCGCGATGTCATCGAGCAGCACACTCCCTATCCCTATCGACTCATTCAGTCGAACGCCGAAAGGCTCGGCCGCGGAAACCATCTCCTGCCCTAGGCGGGGCTCAGATGCTGCCCAGACCCGCCGCGATCAACGCAAGCCCCGCCGCTGTGGGCACGGCGATCAGAATCCGCCGCCGGTGCGCTACGGCAAGCCTCTGCAGCTGCAGCACGAGCGCCCGGGTTTTTGCCGGCATGACCAGGTAGCCGATGAGCGGGATCTCAACCAGAGCCAGCACCACGAGGGTGAACATCACGACCGCGCTCAGCTGAGTGCCGAATGCGGCGCCCGAGGAGACGATGACGATGAGCACGACCAGGTAATCGATCGGCGGCATCGTGGACACCAGACCGATCCCGAACGCGAACCACGGGTTGCCGCCTTGCAACGCCCGACCGGCGCGGGCCCTGATCCGTGCGATCGCGGTTGACGTGCTTTGGCGATCCGGGGCCTCCGAACGGGCGCCGTAGGTCGACACTTCGACAGGCTGTCGCGTCCGATACCTCGTTGACAGCACTCCCGCGATCAGCAGTGCGAGCACGCCGATGGTGATCTGGAAGTACCCGCCGGTGAATCGGAAGACTGCGGACCTCATATCTTCCATGACCAGCGGCACCGAATCGCGCATCGCCAGCATCAGGCCGAAGACCGCGATTCCAGGGGCGATACCGGCCGCCAGGCCGCCCAGCCAGTATGCGATCAGGTTGTGCTTGGGCCGCATGCGCGATATCAGGACCGCGACCACGACCAGGCGCGTCGGGTCCGTCGCGACCCATAACGCCACTACCAGCACCGTGGCCCACATCAGGCAACGCGCTTCCGGTGAACGACCCCCTCGATGAGATCGGCCGCCACGCTCACGCTTTCGGCCGGATCGGTCAGGTGGGCGGCGACTTCGCCGGCGCGCGCGACGTAGTGCGCCGCGCGGATCCGGCGTAGGTGTGCCACCAGCGAATTTCGGGTGATCGTGGAGAAGCGTTGAGCGCGGCCGACTTTCAGCCGGACCGTCGCGGCCGCCCATAGCGGCTGATCGGCTACGTCCCAAAGGATCAGCATCGGGATTCCGGCCCGAAGGGCTGCGGCGGTGGTACCCGCGCCGCCGTGGTGGACTGCTGCGCGACAGAGCGGAAGGATGGCCCCATAGTTCACCGGGCCCACCAGTTTCACCTCGTCGGGGTGCTGGATGCCGGTGGAATCGCGCGCATCGCCGTAGATCAGCGCACGTTCACCTAGTTCCGCGCAGGCCGCGCCGATCATGGCGATCGTGTCGGCGGAGGATTGGATCGGCGTGCTGCCGAAGCCGAAGTAGATGGGCGGCGCGCCCGTGCCGATCCATTTCGCGACCTCAGCGTCGGCATCCGTCGGCAACTGCAACGTCAGCGCGCCGACGATGGGTCGCCGGCCGTGCCATTCGGCGGCAAGCTTGGGAAAGCAAGCCTGCTCGTAGGCCTGGATTTCGAGAGATCCGCGTTGCGCCATCCGCTTGGCCGCGGGCGCGGCTGCCCGCGGCAGCCCCAGTTCGCGTCGTTGCGCGTCATCGGCGTCCTTGGTGATGCGCCAATACAGCCACCACGCGGCCCTCAATGTGGAGCGAACCAGGGGAGTGGGCGACGGTATGGAAGGCAGGGCGAGTTGCCCGTTGACGCAGATCGGCATGTGGTGGATCGCCGCCAGCGGAATGTCGTAGTACTCAGCGACGTTGGCGACGACGCCGTGGTAGGTCTGGCCGGTTACGAGCATGTCGGCGCCGTCCGCGAGTTCGGCCAGCGTCCGGCTCATCTGCGCCCAGCCCGCGACGAAGAGGTCCCTGCCTGAGCGCATGAAGTCGAGGGGATTCTGCGGCCTGAAGGCGTGGTGAACGAATTCGGCAAGCGCGCTGACCTGCTCGTGCGAATCCGGGCCGTACCCGACCGCGCTAAGGCCGGCCGACCGCACAAAGCCGATGAGGTTGGGCGGGGCCGCGATGCGCACGTCGTGCCCCCTGCGCAGCAGTTCCACACCGACTGCGGCGCATGGCTCTACGTCCCCGCGAGTCCCATGGGCGGCCAACACGACTTTCATCGGCGCAACCCGATATCAAATTTCATCAGGACACCTGAACCGCTGTACCTGTATAGCGACCGTCCGCGGCACGCTGCAACACCGACTTCATCGCACTGACGTACCGGATCACGGAGTCTTTGGCGATAGTGTTTTTCGGCAGGTTCACCCACATCGACACCTCATCGAAGAGGCGGATTATCGAGAAGTAGAGGTGCGCCGGATCCCTGGGGTCGCAGTAGATGCTGACATTCGCATCCTTCATGTGGGAGGTGACGGTGGCAGAGAAGGGAGGAAGGCCCGCGTCCATGTAGTTGACCATCGTGCAGTTCGGGCCCCATGCCCTGAGCCACGGTGCCAACTTCAATATCTCGTTGAACGACACGCTGGCGAGGTCCATATTCGAATCGAAGGACGCCTGCGCGGCCCGGGCGGTCTCTTCGAAGGATGCCGGGTTCACCGGCACGGTGAAGGGCACCACGCCGGTGAACCAGCCCATCGTCGAGAATTCCGCCAACGACCTGCGTTTATCGGTCGGTGCAAGGCCGTAATATGTTGTGGCGCCGGTCAACTCGTGCTGCGCGAGAGCTATGCAGGCGAACAAACCGCCGCTGACTCGGGCACCCGCCGCGATGCAGCGGGATTCGAATTCGGCCGTCTGCTTCTGATCCATCAGCCGATCGACCACCACGTCGCCGCCCGTGGCCTGCGAGAGATCACCGAGCGGCAGCGGGAAGTCCGGCAAGGTCCCGCCGTTGCGCTCGGCGAATTCGATCCACCTGCGAACCTGGGTGGAGTCCGCGGACAGGGATGCTACGTGCTGCTGTTCTCTGATGCAGAAGTCGTCGTGACTGGCCGGGGGCGGCGCCTGAACGAGCGCACGGCCGGCCACCAGGACGCGGTAGTTCATCACGATCTCGGTGTAGAGGCCGGCGATAATCGTTGGGTCGCAGTGCAGGTGGTCGACGATCGCAAAAATGGTGAAGTGGTCGTCGCGCGCAATGATGCCAAACCTGAAGCAATCCCACTGCAACGGGTCCGGGGTCGACAGCACGAACTGGTGCCACTCCCGTGGCGTCATGTTGTCCTGCCGGACCGGAACGAACTCGATGTCGGCGGAGTCCACGATCGTGTGCCGCACAATGCTTTCCGCATCGCCGTACTCGAACCAACTGTGATACGTCTTGTGCCGGCGCAAGTGAGAGTTGATGACGTAGCCCATGGCTCGGACATCGCATCGGCCGGGCTCGTCGCCGGAGCCGATCACCAGCCGCGCATAGTCGAGCCCGCGTGCGGCGTAGCGGGAAAAGCCGCGAAGGTGTGCGTCCTGCATCGCGCTCAGCGGCACCGCACTGATCGGAGCTTGCCGGGCTTTCGCCAGCGAAGCGGGCGATGGCTGCCAAGTCACGATCCTTCCCGCCTCGGGTGTCCAGTCGTAGACGGTTCCCACGAACAGCCCCCGCGTTGGCCCTGCACCTATGAACACCCACTCCTCCTTCAGTCCATTTGCGGCTCGGCCCACGCCGTGACGTGCTGACTTGTCTCAAGGCCGCCGAGACCACCCGCGGGAGCCAGCCTTTCGCACAGGAGCCCGGCCAGACCCTGGATGGTGGTGATGTCGTTGGTGGTGACCCGGATCCCGGTTTCGGCCTCGATGCGGGTGCGCAGCTCGAGGTTGCCCATGGAGTCGAGGCCGTATTCGGAGAGGGGATGATCAGGATCGATGGTGCGGCGCAGAATCAGGCTGACGGCATCGGAGATCATCCGGCGCAGTCGAACGGGCCATTCGTCCGATGGCAGCGCGTATAACTCGTTCAGCAGTTCGCCCGTGTCCGAGGCGCTTTGGTCGTTGGACCGGAACAGTTCAGCGAACCGGCTGCGTTGCGCGTAGGCGGCGAACCAGGGCGTTCCCGTCAACGTTGCGTAACCGGAGTACGGACGGTCGTAACGCAGCAGGGCCTGAAACGCGTAGGCACCTTCGTCCGCGGTGAAAGCCGTGTCACGCCAGTGTGCGATGGCGGTGCCTTCGCCGTCGCGGCCGGGCGTCTTTTCTTCGCCGCCCTCGGCTCGGACTTCGGCGGCGCGACCCACCTCGGCCCACAAGGCCCACCCGATCGCCGTGGCGGGCAGACCCTGGGTTCGCCGCCAGCGCGCGAATGCGTCCAGCCAGCCGTTGGCGGCCGCGTACGCCCCCTGCCCGGGTGAGCCCACCAGGCCCACGGCCGAGGAGAACAAACAGAACCAATCCAGCGGGAGCGCGGCCGTGGCCTGGTGTAAGTTCCACGCGCCGTGGACCTTTGGAGCCCAGTTGCGGCTGATGAGATCGTCCGTCATATTGGCCAGCATCGCGTTTTCGAAGACCGCGGCGGCGTGCAGCACCCCGCGCAACGGAAGCCCTGTCGCGGTCGCAGCGCTCACCAGCTGCGGCGCTGTGTCGGCTGCGGTGATGTCACCGCATTCCACCGCGATGTCGGTTCCCATCGCCCGAATGAGCTCGATCGTTTGCAGCGCCTTGGGATTCGGCTCGGAGCGGGAGCTGAGCACGATGCGGCCGCAGCCGCCTTCGGCCATCTTCTCGGCGAGAAAGAGGCCTATGCCACCGAGACCGCCGGTGACGATGTAGGAGCCGTCGTGCCGGAAAGGCCGGGCCTGCTCGGGCGGTACCACGACACTGCTGTGTCCGGACTGGGGTATGTCGAGCACCACCCTGCCCGCCTGCTCTGCCGCGTTGATCGCGCTGACAGCGCCGGCGGCATCGCCGAGCGGATAGTGAGCGATCTCCGGTAGTGGCAACTCGCCGTCTGCGACGAGCCGGTACACCGCGCTCAGCAGGTCGCCGACTCGGTGTGGATGACTGTGCGACATCAGTGCCAGGTCGACGTGATGCAACGTGAGATTGCGATGCAAGGGGACAAGTCCCAGCCGGGTGCCGGCGTAGACGTCGCGCTGACCGATCTCCACAAATCGTCCCCCGATGGACAGCACTTCTAACCCGGCGCGCTGCGCGGCGCCGGGTAAGGAGTTGAGCACGATGTCAACCCCGCCGCCGTCGGTTTCCCGGCGGATCTGCTCGGCGAAGTCGGTGCTACGGGAGTCGTAGACGCGTTCAACGCCCATGTCGCGCAATAGCTTCCGGTGCTCGTCGCTGCCCGCGGTGGCGAAGATCTCGGCTCCCGCGGCGCGCGCGATCGCGATGGCCGCCCGTCCCACGCTGCCGGTGGCGGAATGAATCAACACTCGGTCACCGGCGGCGATCCTGGCCTGATCGTGCAGCCCGTACCACGCGATCGCGTGCGGCGTACTCACCGCCGCCGCCTGGGCATCGGTGAGGCCCTGCGGCAGCGTCACGGCCAGGCGGGCGTCACATGTGACGAACGTGGCCCAGCAACCGTTCGTGGAGAAGCCGCCGACGTGGTCACCCGGACGATGGGTTGTGACCCCGGAACCGACTGCAGTCACCACGCCGGCAAAATCCGTACCGAGCCGGGGTGTATCCCCGTCGGCGCTGGAATACGGGTCGCAGGCCAACAGGACATCCGCGAAGTTGACGGCTGCCGCGTTCACCCTGACCTCTATCTCGCCCGGCCCGGGCGGAACGCGTTGAAGCGCAGTCAGTTCCATCGTGCCCACGTCGCCGGGCGTGCGGATCTGCATGCGCAGGCCATCGTGCTGCTTGTTCACCGCGACCGTTCGCCGCTCCTCGGCGCGTAGCGGTGCGGGGCTGAGGCGCGCGGTGTACCACTGGCCATTCCGCCAGGCTGTCTCGTCATCGTCCGAACTCCCCAGCAGTTGCCGCGCCAGCTGCTCGGCCTCGCTGTTCTCGTCCATGTCGATCTGGGTGGCGCGCAGATGCGGATATTCGGTGCCGATCGCTCGCACCAGGCCGCGCAGCCCGGCCTGCTGGAGGTTGGCCACGTCACCCGGCAACACGTTTCGTGCGTTCCGCGTGACGACGTAGATGCGGGGAGGTTCTTCGCCAATGTCCGCGATTCGCTGGGTAATTCGCACCAGGTGACGCACTTGGTCCTCGCCGAGCCGGGCCCACTCCTTCTGCGGGGCATCGTTCTCGGGGTCAAGGAGTACGGCGATTGCGCTGACCTGGTCGGCAAGGTGCATGCCGAGCGCCTCGGCAGTCGCCCCGTGATCTGCATGCCGCGGCCAGGTCATGGTCGCGCACCGGGCGCCCTCGGCTTTCAACGCGTCGGTCAGCCTTGTCGCCACGACGTCGGCGGTCGCGGAAGTGCTGATCAGCAAGCACGTTCCGACGCCGATGGGCTCCACATCCGGCAGCGTTCGCTGCCTCCACTCGACGGACAGCAGCCGCTCGTTCAGCACGCGATCGCGGTTGACGCTCTCCGATGTCCCGGTGCCCAGTTGCAAGCCGCGCACGGCCAGCAGGACCGTCCCGCGCTCGTCGAGCACATCGAGATCCGCCTCCAACCCGGCCGGGTCGGCCCGTGTCACCGTCGTATAGCAGTAACGCGCGGTGCGGGCGGAACCGTAGGCACGGATTCGGTCCACGCCCAGCGGCAGCAGCAGACCAGCGCTGCCGGCAAGCCGGGCCCCGGGATGGGCGGCGACCGATTGGAAACAGGCGTCCAGCAAGGCGGGATGCACCGTGTAGAGACCTTGTTGCGAGCGGATGGGCCCGGGCAGGCCGACCTCGCCCAGCACCGTGTCGAACGTCTCGTCGCAGTGGTGCACCGCAGCCAATCCCGCGAATGCCGGTCCATACTGCAAGCCGTGCGCGTCGAACTGCTTGCGCAGTTCGGTCCCGTCGAGCCGGCGCGGGTGGGCCTTGATCAGCTCGGCCATGTCGTACGCCGGTGGCCGGTCCTCGTCTGCCCCCGGATGCAGCATCGCGGCCGCCCGCCGAATCTGGGTGCCGTCCTGGACGGTCTCTACCGCGAAATCGATTGCGCCCGTTGGGGTCACCGCCGCAGCAACCGACACCGGTGTCTCGTCGTCCAGCAACAGCATCGCCTCGAAGCGGATGTCGCGAACTTCGGACCTCTCGTCAAATACCGTGCGAGCCGCGGCCAACGCCATCTCACAGTAGGCCGCGCCTGGAAGCGCCGACACATTGTGGACCCGGTGGTCGCCCAGCCAGGGCTGAGCCGCGGTGCCGACCTCGCCCTGCCACACGTGGCGCTGCGGCTCTTCGTGCAACCGGACATGCGCCCCCAGCAACGGGTGCACCGGAACCGTGCTCGCGCCGCGCGCCCGCAGATCCGGGCTCTTGCGGGTCAGCAGCAACTGGCTGTGGCTCCAGCTGGGCAATGGTGCATCCACCAGCTGACCGCCCGGGAAGAGCACCGAAAAGTCGATTGCCGCACCGCTACCGAACAGCTCCGCCACCAAGCCTCGAAGCCCGTGGGGCAGCGCTTGCTCTCGGCGCATCGCGGCGAGAGCGGCCGCCGGCATGCCGCTGCTTCCGGCAGTCTGCTCGACGGCGTGGGTGAGTAGGGGGTGCGGGGCCAACTCCGCGAAGACCCGGAAGCCGTCTTCCAACGCCGCCTGCACCGCCGCGGCGAAGCGCACCATATGGCGCAGATTGTCCGACCAGTACCAGGCATCACACCTGGGCTGTTCACGCGGGTCGAACGCGGTCGCGGAGTAAAAGGGCAACTCCGTTGTCCTGGGCTCGATCTCGGCCAGCGCGTCGACCAGCTCGTCGAGGATCGGATCGACCTGCGGGGAGTGCGAGGCGACATCGACCGCGATCTCGCGCGCCAACACGTCCCGCTGCTCCCATGCGGTGACCAGATCGCGCACCGTCGCTGCGCCACCGCCGATCACCGAAGAATGGGGTGAGGCCACCACCGCCAGCACGACGTCGTCGATGCCACGCGCCATCAGTTCCAAAAGCACTTGCTCGGCCGGCAATTCCACCGATGCCATCGCTCCGGAGCCGGCGATCGTGGACATCAGCCGCGATCGGCGGCAGATGACGCGGACGCCGTCCTCCAGCGTCAGCGCTCCGGCCACCACCGCGGCCGCCGCTTCGCCCATCGAGTGGCCGATCACGGCCCCCGGCCGCACACCGTATTCCCTCATCGTGGCCGCCAGTGCGACTTGCATGGTGAACAGCGCGGGCTGTGTCCGGTCAATCCCGCTCACCGTGTCGGGTCCTGAAATGGCCTCGGTGACAGAGAATCCCGACTCCTCGGCGATCAAGGGCTCCAACTGGGCCACGGTCGCGGCGAACACCGGTTCCGTCGCGAGCAACTCGCCGCCCATCGCCGCCCACTGCGAACCCTGTCCGGAGAACAGCCATACCGGGCCGCGATCGTCGTGTCCGGCCGCGGCCTGATAGGGGAAGTGGCCTGCGGCGATCTCGCCCAGACCGTCGGTCAGCTCCTCGATGCTGCGTGCGATGACCGCCGCGCGGACCGGCCGGTGCGCCCGCCGGCGAGCGAGGGTGTACGCCAGATCTGTTGGGGCAAGGTCCAACGCGTGTGCGCCTGCCCACTCGGCAAGACGCGCCGCGGTTTGCCGCAGTCCGCTGGCCGACGTGGCCGACAGGGCGAACAGCAGCGGACCGTCGGGGCCGGGACCGGTTTGCGAGGCCGCCTCGGGTGCCTGTTCTACGATCGCGTGCACATTGGTTCCCGAGAAGCCGTACGACGACACCGCGGCCCGCCGGGGGCCGTGGTGACCGCTGCTCGGCCAGCCCGTATTCTGCCGTGGCACAAAGAGGTTGGTCTCGATCTCGGCCATGTCGTCGGGCAGCCGGGTGAAATGCAGATTGCGTGGAACCACGCCGTGCTGCAGCGCGAGGACCGCCTTCATCAGCCCCAGCGCCCCGGCAGCCGATTGGGTGTGCCCGAAGTTGGTCTTCACCGACGCCAGCGCGCACGGCCCGTCGTGGCCGTAAACCTCTGCCAGGCTTGCGTATTCGATGGGATCACCCACGGGCGTACCGGGGCCGTGCGCCTCGACCATGCCGATGGTGCGGGCGTCCACACCGGCCACGGCCAATGCCGAGCGGTAGACCTCGACCTGTGCCGTCCTCGACGGGGTCACGATGTTCACGGTGTGGCCGTCCTGGTTGGCTGCCGTACCCCGGAGTACGGCCAGGATCCGGTCGCCGGCGCGGAGCGCGTCCGGCAACCGCTTGAGCATCAGGACGACGCATCCTTCGCCCGCCACGAATCCGTCGGCGGCGACGTCGAACGCGTGGCAGCGTCCGGTCGGCGACAGCATTCCGATGGCGGAACCCGAACAGGACTTGCGGGGTTCGAGCGACACCGAAGCGCCGCCCGCCAGGGCGATATCGCTTTCGCCGTCGTGCAGGCTGCGGCAGGCCACATGGACCGCCGCCAGGCCGGACGAACACGCGGTATCCACGGTCATCGCCGGACCCCGCAGTCCCAGCGTGTAGGCGATCCGCCCCGAGCCCATGGCGAAGCTGTTGCCCAAGTATCCGTAGGGCCCCTCCAACGCGTCGGCCTCGGCATGCACGAATTGGTAGTCGTCATGCATCAACCCCATGAACACGCCGGTGCGCGCGGCGGTTAGCGCATGGGGGGTGAGGCCGCCGTGTTCCATGGCCTCCCATGAGGTCTCCAGCAGCAGGCGATGCTGCGGATCCATCGCGGTCGCCTCTGTCTCGGTGATGCCGAAGAACTCGGCGTCGAAGCCCGCGACGTCATCGAGGAACGCCCCCCACTTGCACACCGACCGGCCCGGCACCCCGGCCTGCGGGTCGTAATATTCGTCGGCGTCCCACCGCTCCGGTGGAACCTCGGTGACCAGGTCGTCACCGCGCAGCAGCGCCTCCCACAACTGGTCCGGGGAGGTGATGCCGCCGGGCAGCCGGCACGCCATGCCGATGATCGCGACGGGGGTTACGGGTGCCTTGCCTAACGGGACCACAGACACGGCCGATCCTGAGTCCACACCCGATGACGAACTGGCCCGAACAAAGCCGTTTCCTCCTCCCCGCGAAGGTGGAGTTTGCGCTATGGGCTGCCTTATCGCTCGGTAGCGACCGGTCAGTTGTCGGGCATGTTAGCTGATCACCACGGGTCCGCGGGGGTATCCGGAAACCCAGGTTATGTGCGAGACAAGAGTTAACTAGAAGGCGGTCGGCCCGTCGCTGCGCGTGAGACTTGTGGAGCCTAGGGGAATCGAACCCCTGACACCCGCCTTGCAAAGGCGGTGCTCTACCAACTGAGCTAAGGCCCCTCATCGTGACCGAGTGGCTGACCTTGGTCATCCACAGCCACGTGCCAGACCTCGACTCCACGTCGCGACCACGCCACCGCCGCCAATACGGCGATAAGTCCCAGCGGCAGTGCGAGTCTTACGCAACGTCTTGACGGGCACATGGTTGTGGGCCTAGGAGGACTCGAACCTCCGACCTCTTCGTTATCAGCGAAGCGCTCTAACCGCCTGAGCTATAGGCCCGTACTCGCGTACGGCCGAGCGACGAGATTACCGCAATCCCCGCCCGACTCCCAAAATTGCAGCACCCATGCTAGTCGCGGTCCGCCAACGTGACCTCGATGCCACCGATCAGATCGGTCGTCAGGTTGTAGACGAATGCGGCGATGGTGGCCGCCGCGGTCAGCAGCACAATGTTCACCAGCCCGATCAGAACGGCACCGCCGAAAATGGTGCCGCTGGACACCAGTTCGCCGCTGCTGCCGCTGGTGTTGTTCAGCAAGTCCCCGACGTTGCTGTTCAACTTCGACCACACGCCCATGCCGCCGAGCACGAGGTACAGGAATGCGACGGCGATCATCCAGACGAAGAACAGCGCCACCGAGAGCAGCAGCGACACCTTCAACGTGCTCCACGGATCGATGCGGCGGATCTGCATGCTGGCGCGCACCGGGCCGCGCGTGCGGCGTGATACCTGCACCCGGCTATCGCGGTTTTCTCGGCCCTCCCGGGTTTCGCCGACGGCCGGACGTCCCGCCGATGAGGCCGGCGATTCCGCGGGCCGCTCGGGGGCGGGCTTGCGGTGCGGGCCGCGCGGCACCGGGCCGGACAGGTCGGGTAATTCGCTGGCATAGGCCTCGGTCGGCGAATGTTCACCGCGGGTGGTCGCGGGCTCCGGCTCTTTGGCATGCGATCCGGCACCGGCCCCCGGCGCCGCGGTGCCGGAGATGAATCGGTTCAACCGGGCTTCGACGCCGCCCGCCTGGCCCGGTGGTCGCTTCTCGGTGAACGGCTCGTTCTGGCGAGGGCCCGGGTCCTGCGGCCGGGCACCACTGCGCTGCCACGGTGGTCCATCCCCGCCCTCCTGAGCGCGGCCCGCCTGTGCGGGCGGCGCCCCGTGGCGCGCACCGGCGCGTTCGGTCGAACCATCCCCGTTGGGGCCATCCCCCTGCTTGGGGGTGCCCGGCTCGTTCGGTGAGGTCACCCCGACTCCTTTGGTCAGCTACCCAGGCCGCCCAGGCGGTGGCAGTCGCGTTATGTCTGGTCGGGCTGAGTCTAGTGGCTCGCTACCGACTAACTATCTGACTCCGCACCGTCGCTTTGCTCGACGACCTCGTCCGCGTTTTCTTCGGCGTTGCGGGCGATGGCCAACAGCGTGTTCTCCTCACCCAGGTTCATCAGGCGCACGCCTTTGGTCTGCCGTCCCGCCTTGCGGACCTGGCCCGCTGCGGTGCGGATGACGCCGCCTCCCGAGGTGATTGCGTAGAGCTCGCTGTCCTCATCGACAATCAACGCACCGACCAGCCTGCCACGCCGGCGGTCGTACATCACCGTCAGGACTCCCTTGCCGCCGCGGCCCTGCACCGGATACTCCTCGATCGCGGTTCGCTTGGCGTATCCGCCCGACGTCGCCACCAGCAGGTAGGTGTCTTCGCGGACGACGTTGAGTGACAACAGGTAGTCGTCGGCGTTGAACCGCATGCCCTGGACGCCGGACGTGGCGCGGCCCATCGGGCGCAGCGCTTCGTCGGTCGCCGAGAACCGGATGGACTGGCCGTTGGCCGACACCAGAAGCAGGTCATCCTCGGCGGAGCAGAGCACCGCACCGACCAGCTCGTCGCCGTCGCGCAGGTTGACCGCCACGATCCCGCCCGACCGGTTCGAGTCGAAATCGGTCAGCTTGGTCTTCTTCACCAGACCGTTGCGGGTGGCCAGCACCAGATAGGGCGCGTCCTCGTAGCTCTTGATCTGGATGACCTGAGCGATCCGCTCCTCGGGCTGAAAGGCCAGTAGGTTCGCGACGTGCTGACCGCGAGCGGTCCGCGAGGCCTCCGGAAGGTCGTAGGCCTTGGCGCGATACACGCGGCCCTGGGTGGTGAAGAACAGGATCCAGTCGTGCGTCGAGCACACAAAGAAGTGCCGCACGATGTCGTCCTGCTTCAACCCGGCGCCCTGGACCCCCTTGCCGCCGCGCTTCTGGCTGCGGTACAGGTCGGTCTTGGTCCGCTTGGCGTAGCCGGTCTCGGTGATGGTGACCACCACGTCTTCGCGGGCGATCAGGTCCTCGTCCGCGACGTCACCGTCGGCGGCGATGATCCGGGTACGGCGCTCGTCGCCGTGCTTGTCGACGATCTCGGCGAGCTCGTCGTGCACGATCCGGCGCTGCCGCTCGGGCTTGGCCAGGATGTCTTCCAGGTCGGCGATCTCGGCTTCGATCTTGGTCAGGTCGTCGATGATGCGCTGGCGCTCCAGGGCGGCCAACCGGCGCAGCTGCATGTCCAGGATGGCCTGGGCCTGAATTTCGTCGATGTCCAGCAGCTCGATCAGGCCGGCCCGCGCGATCTCCACGGTCTCCGACGCCCGGATCAGGGCGATCACCTCGTCGAGCGCGTCGAGCGCTTTGACCAGACCGCGCAAGATGTGTGCGCGTTCGTTCGCCTTGCGCAACCGATAGGTGGTACGCCGGATGATGACGTCGAGTTGATGCGCGACGTAGTAGCGGATCATCTGGTCGAGCCGCAGCGTGCGCGGCACCCCGTCGACGATCGACAGCATGTTCGCGCCGAAGCTGGTCTGCAGCTGGGTGTGCTTGTAGAGGTTGTTCAGCACCACCTTGGCCACGGCGTCGCGCTTGATCTCCACCACGATGCGCAGACCGACCCGGTCGCTGGACTGGTCTTCGATGTTCGAGATGCCGGCCAGCTTGCCGTCGCGGACCTGCTCGGCGATCGAGGTGATGAAGTTGTCGTGGTTCACCTGGTATGGCAGCTCGGTGATCACCAGCGAGGTGCGGCCGCGTGAATCTTCTTCCACCTCAACGACTCCGCGCATCCGGATGGAGCCGCGGCCGGTGTTGTACGCGTCGTGGATGCCTTGCGACCCGACGATCAGGCCGTAGGTGGGGAAGTCCGGGCCCTTGACCCGTTCGCAGACCGCGGCGAGTGTGGCCTCTTCGTCGGCCTCGTGGTTGTCCAGGCACCAGTAGACGGCTTCGGCCAACTCCCGCAGGTTGTGCGGCGGGATGTTGGTCGCCATGCCGACCGCGATACCGCCGGAGCCGTTGGCCAGCAGGTTGGGGAACCGGCTGGGCAGCACGGTCGGTTCCTGCACGCGGCCGTCATAATTGGGGATGAAATCGACTGTCTCCTCGTCGATTTCACGCAGCATCTCCATCGCGAGCGGGGTGAGTCGCGCCTCGGTATATCTCATCGCGGCCGGCGGGTCATTACCCGGCGAACCGAAGTTGCCCTGCCCGTCGACCAACGGGTAGCGCAGCGACCAGGGCTGCGCCATCCGGACCAGGGTGTCGTAGATCGACGAGTCGCCGTGCGGGTGGTAGTTACCCATCGTCTCGGCGACCGAGCGGGCCGACTTCGCGTGGCCACGGTCCGGGCGGAAGCCCGAGTCGAACATTGCGTAGAGCACCCGGCGGTGCACAGGCTTGAGGCCGTCCCGGACTTCGGGCAGCGCCCGGCCGACGATCACGCTCATCGCGTAGTCGATGTAGCTGCGCTGCATCTCCTGCTGGATATCGACCGGCTCGATGCGGTCGGCGGCATCGCCGCCGGGCGGCAGCGTGGTGTCTGTCATCTATTCCTCGTTCGAGTTAGACGGGTACGTCTTAAACATCCAAGAAGCGAACATCTTTGGCGTTGCGGGTGATGAAGCTGCGGCGGGCGTCGACGTCCTCGCCCATCAGGATCGAGAACAACTCGTCGGCCGCGGCGGCGTCGTCGAGGGTGATCTGGCGCAGCACCCGCACCGACGGGTCCATCGTGGTCTCCCACAACTCCTTGGCATCCATCTCGCCCAGACCCTTGTAGCGCTGAATGCCGTCCTCGGCGTTGATCTTCTTGCCGGCCTTGCGGCCCTCGGCGAGCAACCCGTCGCGCTCGCGGTCGGAGTAGGCGAATTGGGGGTCGCTGCGCTGCCACTTCAGCTTGTACAGCGGCGGCTGCGCCAAGAACACGTGTCCGTTCTCGATCAGCGGCCGCATGAACCGGAACAACAGCGTCAGCAGCAATGTCGAGATGTGCTGCCCGTCGACGTCCGCGTCGGCCATCAGCACGATCTTGTGATAACGCAGCTTGGTGATGTCGAACTCGTCGTGAATGCCGGTGCCCAGCGCGGTGATGATCGCCTGGACTTCGGTGTTCTTCAGAACCCGGTCGATGCGGGCCTTCTCCACGTTGATGATCTTGCCGCGCAGCGGCAGGATGGCCTGGAACATCGAGTCGCGGCCGCTCTTGGCCGAACCGCCGGCCGAATCACCCTCCACCACATACAATTCCGACTTGCGCGGGTCGGTGGAGCGGCAGTCGGCGAGCTTGCCTGGCAGCCCGCCGAGGTCGGTGGCGCTCTTGCGGCGGACCAACTCTCGCGCTTTGCGGGCGGCGATGCGGGCCTGGGCCGACGACACGGCTTTGTTGACCACGACCTTGGCGTCCGCGGGGTTGGCTTCGAACCAATGCGTGAGTTGTTCGTTGCAGACCTTCTGTACGAACGACTTGACTTCGGTGTTGCCCAGTTTGGTCTTGGTCTGGCCCTCGAATTGCGGTTCGCTGACCTTGACCGAGATCACCGCGGCCAGGCCCTCGCGGATGTCATCGCCGGTGAGGTTCGGATCCTTGTCCTTGAGCAGCTTCTTGTCTTTGGCGTACTTGTTGACCACCGTCGTCAGGGCGCTGCGGAAGCCCTCTTCGTGGGTACCACCCTCGTGGGTGTTGATGGTGTTGGCGAAGGTGTGCACCGATTCCGAGTAGCCGCCGTTCCACTGCATCGCGATTTCGACCTCGTGGCCCGGACCCTTGCCGTCGAAGTCGATGATGCTCTGCTGGATCGGGCTTTTGGTGCGGTTGATGTGCTTGACGAAGTCGACGAGCCCACCGGGGTAGTGGAAGGTGCGGTGCTTGACCTTATGTGGCGCAGTGGATTCCGCGGCTTTTTCCTGCGCGGACTTGGGCGCTTCGGCGGTGTCGCTGACGACCTCGTCGACGACCTCTTCGTCGCTCACCCGCTCGTCGGTGAGGTTGATCGTCAGCCCCTTGTTGAGGAAGGCCATTTCCTGCAGCCGGCGCGCGACGGTCTCGAAGTCGTACTCGGTGGTCTCGAAGATCTCGGGATCGGCCCAGAATCGGATGGTCGTGCCGGTGCGCTTGGTGGCCTCGCCCTGTTTGAGGGTGCCGGGCACGGCGCGGTCGTAATATTGCGACCATTCGTGGCCGTCGCGGGCGATGTCCACCTCGAGGCGCGTCGAGAGCGCGTTGACCACCGACACACCGACGCCGTGCAGACCACCGCTGACGTTGTAGCCGCTGTTCTCACCGCCGAACTTGCCGCCGGCGTGTAGTTGCGTCATCACCACGTCCACGGTGGGGGCACCGGTCGCGTGCATCGCCACCGGGATGCCGCGGCCGTTGTCGGAGACCTCGACGCTGCCATCGCCGAGGATGCGGACGTCGACCTTGTCGGCGTAGCCGGCCATCGCCTCGTCGACCGAGTTGTCCACCACCTCCCAGATGAGGTGGTGCAGGCCACGCTCTCCGGTGGATCCGATGTACATGCCGGGGCGTTTGCGGACGGCCTCGAGGCCTTCGAGCACGGTGATCGCCGAAGCGCCGTATTCGTCTTGTGCCTTCTTCTTCTGGGCAGCCACGGTCGGAATGCTCTCCTTGGGGTTTCATGCGGGCGGTTCCTGATCACCGCAACAGTCGCATCCCGTCAGTCTAGCGTGAGCACCCGCCCGCACCGATATTCTGGGCGCGTTTCTACCCAGCTAACCGCGCCGTGCGGACGATTTCTCTATTCTGGCCGCGTCCCGACGTATGTCGAGGGGGTCCGCGTCGTCCTGGCGGATTTCAGGGGCTGTGGACAAACCCCCATCTGGGGATCCGCGGCCGGGTCGTCGACCCCCTAACCGTAGGTGTCGCGCGGGCCCCGTCCAGCGATGTGGCGCGGCCCCTTGCGCCACGAGGGCGCGGCCGGGCCGGTGATTTTCAGCGACGTCACCACTCCGTTGCCGACGGCGGCCGCGATCTTGGCCAGTAACTGTGCCTGGATCATGCGCAATTGGGTGGCCCACGCCGTCGATTCGGCGGCCACGCTCAGCACCCCGTCCTTGAGGGCGGTCGGTGCGGCGTGGTCGGCGATCTGGTGGCCGACGACGGTCACCCAGTTGCCGAGCACCGTCCCCTCGGCGACTTGGGCCGACCAACCGCGTTTCTTCGCCAGATCACGCGCCAGCCTGCCCAGGGGCTGGGGATCGCGGGCATCGGGACCCGGCCCAGACCAACTGCGTCGCTGGCCCGCCACACGGCGCGGGGCGGGGGCGGCCGCGCGGCCGCGGCCGGCGTCTTTCCCCTGAGCTCGGGCCGCCGCGCGCGCTTCCTCGAGGGTGCGCCGGACCAAATCGATCCCGCTCAGGGCGTTCGACGGCTCGGTGCGAGGCGACCCTTCGTCCCCGCCGGTCATGAGCGCATCTCCGATACCCGCCCGGCGTCGCTGTCGCGCAGGTCGACATGGAGCTGCCTGGCATCCCAGCCCGCCGGAATGTCTTCGAGCACAGCCGCCGTGACCAACACCTGTTCGGCCGATTCGGCCACCGTGGCCAGCGCGCGGCGGCGGGCGGCGTCGAGTTCGGCGAACACGTCGTCGAGCAACAACACCGGTTCGCTGTCTTCGGTTCGCAGCAACTCGTAGGCGGCCAGCCGCAACGACAACGCCAACGACCACGATTCCCCATGGCTGGCAAAGCCTTTCGCGGGCTGGTCGCCGAGCCACAATTCCAGATCGTCGCGGTGTGGCCCGACGAGGCACATGCCGCGTTCCAGCTCCGCATCGCGGCGCGCCGACAAGGCCGTCAGCAAGGCGGCTTCCAGGAAGTCACGGTCGGCATCGGCGATATCCGCCGCGGCGCCGGCACCCAGGCTGGATCGATAGCCGATGGAAGCGGCACGCGATCCGGGGGCCAACAGCTGATAGGCCTTCTCCACCTCGGGTGCCAATTGGTTCACCAAACCGATGCGGGCGGCCATCAATTGGGCACCGTGCTCGGCGAGGCGGCTGTCCCAGACGTCGAGAGTGTCCAGTGCGCTCTGGTCGCCGCGATAGCGGGCGCCGGACAGCGATTTCAACAGCGCGGTGCGCTGCCGCAGGACTTTGTCGTAGTCGGCGCGCACCGCGGCCACCGCCGGTCTGCGAACAGTCGCCAAGTCGTCGAGGTAGCGCCGCCGGTCGGACGGGTCACCCCGGACCAGGGAGAGGTCTTCGGGAGCGAACAACACCGCGCGCAACACCCCGATCACCTCGCGGGTGCTGCGCACCGGTGAGCGGTTCAGCCGGGCCTTCTTGGCCCGGCCCGCCGCGATCTCCAGATCGACCGCGCACTCCCGGCCGTCGTTGACCACGATCGTGGAAACCACGGCGCGGTCGGCACCGGCGCGGATCAATGGCGCGTCCGTTCCCACCCGATGGGAGCCCATGGTGCTCGAATACCACAGCGCCTCAAGAAGATTCGTCTTCCCAAAGCCGTTGGATCCGATGAAGACCGTCCGACCAGGCTGCAATTCGAGGTCGGCGTGTGCCCAGGACCGGAAATCGCGCAGTCCCAAATGCCGGACGTACACCTAGCCAGGCAACCGGACAGGCATCAACAAGTAGACGTAATCGGTCGGTAGGGCGCCGTAGGGGCCCGTGCCCGTCGGGTGGCTGTCGTCGCTCAACGCCGGTCGCAGCAACGCCGGTTTGCCCGGGGTCGTGAAACCAAAAGACACCCGCTCGGAATGGACCGATCCCAGCCCGTCGGTCAGATACGTCGGGTTGAACGCGATCGTCAGCGGCTCTCCGACGAAATCGACCGCCAGATCTTCCTCGGCGCGGCCGACGTCGTCGGCGCCGGCGGATAGCCGCAGCGACCCCTCGGTGAATTCCATCCGGACCTGCGCGCCCCGGTCGGCCACCAGTGCGACGAGCTTGATGGCCTCCGTCAGCTCCGCCACATCGATGGTCGCGACCGCCGTGTGCTCGGCCGGCAGCAACTGACGGAACTTCGGGAATTCGGCATCGAGTAGGCGCGTGGTGCTGCGCTTGCCGTTACCGCTGATGCCGAGCAATCCGTCTTTTCCGACGCCCGATCCCGCGCCCAACGACAAGCGGACCTCGGAGCCGTCGGCGCCGGTTCGGGCGGCTTCGGCCAGCGTCTTGGCCGGGACCAGGACCGCGGCGTCGATGTCGGGCGAGGCCGCCGACCAAGTCAGCTCACGGACTGCCAAACGGAACCTGTCGGTGGCTGCCAAAACCACCGTGTCCCCGGAGATCTCCACCCTGATCCCGGTCAGCATCGGCAACGTGTCGTCACGGCCGGCCGCGATGGCAACCTGGCTGATCGCCTCGGCGAACAGATCAGCGGGCAACGTCCCGGTCTCTTCCGGCAGCGCCGGCAACGTCGGGTAATCCTCAACGGCCATCGTCGGCAGCGAGAACCTGGCGTTTCCGCAATGCAGCGCCACCCGGTTACCGTCGACGTAGAAGTCGATCGGTTTGTTGGGCAACGCCCGCACGATGTCCGACAGCAGCCGACCGGATACCAAAACGCTTCCCGGAGAAGCTATTTCGGCTGCAACCTGCGCTTCGGCGGAAACCTCGTAATCGAATCCGGAGATCGTCAGGCCCTCGTCGGTCCCCGACAGCAGCACACCGGAAAGCACGGGCACGGCAGGCCTGGACGGCAGATTCTTCGCCACCCATGACACCGCGTCTGCGAAAGACTCCCGCACCAAACGAAATTTCAAGTCGCTGAGGCCAGCCGTTGTCGTCGCCGCGTCCATAGCGTCCCTTCACCTACCCAGCGTTTTCGAATCCAATTGGCTAGCCGCCCCCGCTAGCACGGGGCTCCGCCACGAACGCCGATGGCGGTAATGCCAACGACGACCGCAACGGCAGTCGAAGAACAACCGTAGATCCTTCGACGCCATCTTGAAAGCTAATCGCAAAGCCCGACAACCCGGCCCGACGAAGGTCCGGACGACGGATGTGCGCGGCGCGTCCCCAAGCCTGTATTTCAAAGAAGAACCGATGAAGATATCTCAGTACCAGTATTAAGTCCTGTGCATTCTGGGGACAGCATCGCCTTGGTGCAGCTAGCGCCACGATCGGGTTGTGCATCGCGCAGTGAACGCCTGTGGGTGACGTGTTGGGCGGGTGGGGACGAACGACGGCTGTGCACCCCGGCGGCGTTGATACACGGTTGATTAATCGCGTTGTGCACAGCCCTGCCCACATGCCCTCGGTGGGACTCGTGTGACAGACGCGCGTGAAGTTTCTCGAAAAAATTCCGAACACGGGCGGCCGAAGCCCGAAAATCGCTCGTTCCGCGGCGCTGGGGAGAGGAGGGCTCAGCGCTTGGAGCGCTGGCGGATGCGAGTGGTGAGCTCCTTGACGTGATCAAAAACCTCACGCCGCTCGGCCATCTCGGACAAGATCTTGCGCTGCGCGTACATGACCGTCGTGTGATCGCGGCCGAAGGCCTGCCCGATCTTGGGCAGTGAGAGATCGGTGAGTTCGCGGCACAGATACATGGCGATCTGGCGCGACTGCGCCAGCGCCCGGGTCTTCCCCGGGCCGCGGAGTTCCTCCACGGTGGTGTCGAAGTATTCGGCGGTAGCCGCCATGATGGTGGCCGCGCTGATCTGCATGGTGCTGGCATCGGCGATCAGGTCGCGCAGCACGATCTCGGCCAGCGCCTTATCGATCGGCGTTTTGTTCAGCGAGGCGAATGCGGTCACCCGAATGAGGGCTCCCTCGAGCTCTCGTATGTTGCGTTCGATGCTGCTCGCGATGAGTTCCAGCACGTCGTCGGGGACCGCCAGGCGCTCCATCTGAGCCTTCTTGCGCAAGATGGCGATGCGCGTTTCCAGCTCGGGGGGCTGCACATCGGTGATCAAGCCCCACTCGAACCGCGTTCTGAGCCGGTCTTCGAGGGTGGCCAGCTGTTTGGGCGGCCGGTCTGACGAGATGACGATCTGTTTGTTGGCGTTATGCAGGGTGTTGAAGGTGTGGAAGAACTCCTCCTGGATACCTTCCTTGCCCTCGATGAACTGAATGTCATCGACGAGCAGCACGTCGACGTCGCGGTAGCTGCGCTTGAACGCGACCTTGCGGTCGTCGCGGAGCGAGTTGATGAAGTCGTTGGTGAATTCCTCGGTGGAGACGTACTTGACCCGCATCCCCGGGAAGAGGCGCTGCGCGTAATTCCCGGCGGCGTGCAGTAGATGGGTCTTGCCCAGACCGGACTCACCCCAGATGAACAGCGGGTTGTAGGCCCGGGCCGGCGCTTCCGCGATCGCCAGGGCGGCGGCGTGAGCGAACCGGTTGGAGGCGCCGATGACGAAGGTGTCGAACGTGTACCGGCGGTTGAGGCTCGTTCCGGCGGCCACGGCCGGATCGATCGCGTGCGGACGCTCGGTGAAGTAGTTGGGCCAGCCCGGCTGGTTGTCGTTGACGGTTTCGCTGTTTTCGAAAGCTTCCTCGGTGTCGACGGCCGCGTCGTCGGCGGGGAAGGGCTGGTCGGATCCGGGGAACGGTTCCGCCGGCGGGATGAGCGCGTCGTCCACGTCGTCGGGCGGGGGAGCGATGCGGACTCCCAGCTGGATCTGCTGCCCGAGCCGGCGGCTGAGCGCGTCGGTGATCGGGGCCCTGAGATGTCTTTCGATCTCGTTTTGCACGAAACTGCTCGGCACCGACAGCAGGGCGAATCCCTCGACGATGGTCAGCGGGCGGACCAGATTGAGCCACGCTCGTTGCTGCGGAGTGAGGGGAGTGACAAGGGTCGCGCGATTGGCGGCCATGCCGTCTGCGGTGGGTTCCCCGTTGAGTTCGGAAACGACCGCATTCCACACTGTCGTGAAACTGGAACCGGGGTCATCGGTCAACGACGCATCTCCCTGGTTCTCGAACGTCCCGACCCGATTACACCGCGCTTGGTGACAAAACAACTGTCCACATAGTTATACACAGGTGTGGACAGGATGATCGTAGGCGAGCCACAGCCTACTGGCCGGCTCGCGATCTCCGCGCTGAAAGAGAACCTCGAGGGGTTGTCTCAGCTAGTCGATCCACCATCCTCGCTTCGTTGCCGAGCGCCGCTTGTCGTCTAAAACGACTTCGCAGAAGCTAACAGTTTTCCGTTCGGCTGCCAACAGTTCTGCCGCATTCCAATCGGGTCGTTTAGGGTACGTGGGGCTTGCTTCGGCTCGTTATGGTAGCCCCGGCCGCGGCGAGTGTGATCGAAACGGAAATCTTTCTTCTCGCCACGCCGCGGGTTCGTTGTGGCAAGCCAGGTTTGACCAGGCGAAGGCTCGTCAGTACCCTCAAACAGTCGCCCGAAAGTCGGCGATACGGCTGCGACCCGAACCACCTGGGGACCGCGCCGGCCAGCAGCACCAAGACCACCTCCGGTCGAACCGCAGACGAGCCCGATGCGAAACGTCTGAGCGGCCGGACGGCAGCACAACGAGGAGAACGTCGTGGCCAAGGGCAAGCGGACCTTCCAGCCGAATAACCGGCGCCGAGCCCGCGTGCATGGCTTCCGCTTGCGGATGCGTACACGTGCCGGGCGCGCGATCGTGTCCGGTCGCCGCCGCAAGGGTCGCCGCGCGCTCTCTGCCTGATCGCAGCGTCAGGTTTTTCAGCGGTGCTTCCCGCACGCAACCGCATGACGCGGTCAATTGACTTTGACGCGACGGTGAAGCACGGGATTCGTCTCGCGCAGCCGGACGTCGTCGTGCACCTTCGCCGGGGATCGGACTGCGATGAAACTCGCGCGCCCCGCGTCGGATTGGTGGTGGGCAAGCCCGTCGGATCCGCCGTCGAACGGCATCGCGTCGCTCGCCGGCTGCGGCATGTCGCCCGCACCCTGCTGGGAGAGCTCGGCCAATCGGATCAGCTGGTGATCCGTGCGCTGCCGAGCAGCCGGACCGCCTCCTCGGCCCGACTCGAGCAGGAGCTGCGCCGCTGTCTGCGACGAGTGTCAACGGACGGGAGTCCGTCGTGACCGCGTGGACCCGGCCGCTCGCGTTCGCCCGTGCGTCTGGACGGTTGGCCGCGCGCGGCGTGATTTTTCTGATCCAGCTGTATCGGCATATGGTGTCGCCGCTACGCCCGGCGACATGTCGCTTCGTCCCGACCTGCAGCCAGTACGCCGTCGATGCGCTCAACGAGTACGGCCTGATTCGGGGGAGCTGGTTGGCTGCGGCCAGACTCGCCAAGTGCGGACCATGGCATGACGGCGGATGGGATCCGATACCGGACCGCCCCGGAAGCCACGTGAATTGCCAAGATGCCAGCGACGCCCGGGCTGTCCGAGCGTCGCGAGGGGAGAGTGGATCCTTTGTTTGATTTCTTCAGCCTCGACTTCGTCTACTACCCGGTGTCGTGGATCATGTGGGTCTGGTACAAGTTGTTCGCCTCCCTGCTGGGGCCGTCGAACTTCTTCGCCTGGGCGCTGTCGGTGATGTTCTTGGTCTTCAGCCTGCGCGCGCTGCTCTACAAGCCTTTCGTTCGGCAGATCCGCACCACCCGCCAGATGCAGGAGCTGCAGCCGCAGATCAAGGCGCTGCAGAAGAAGTACGGCAAGGATCGCCAGCGCATGGCGCTCGAGATGCAGAAGCTTCAGCGCGAACACGGCTTCAACCCGATCCTGGGATGCCTGCCGATGTTGGCGCAGATCCCGGTGTTCATCGGTCTGTATCACGTGCTGCGCTCGTTCAACCGGACCACCGGCGGCTTCGGGCAGCCCCACCTGTCGGTGGCGCAGAACCGGTTGACCGGAAACTACGTCTTCACCCCGACGGACGTCGGGCACTTCCTGGACGCCAACTTGTTCGGCGCACCGATCGGCGCCTTCATGACGCAGCGCACGGGGTTGGATGCGTTCACCTTCTTCAGCCGGCCGGCCGTCATTGCGGTGGGCCTGCCGGTGATGATCCTGGCCGGTGTCGCGACCTACTTCAACAGCCGGGCGTCGGTCGCGCGGCAGAGTCCGGAGGCGGCGGCCAACTCGCAGACCGCGATGATGAACAAGCTCGCCCTGTACGTGTTCCCGCTCGGCGTCGTGGTCGGTGGGCCGTTCCTTCCGCTCGCGATCATCCTGTACTGGTTCGCGAACAACATCTGGACCTTCGGGCAGCAGCACTACGTCTTCGGGATGATCGAGAAAGAGGACGAAGCCAAGAAGCAGGAAGCGATTCAACGCCGGGCGGCGAATGCGCCGGCGCCGGGTGCCAAGCCGAAGCGGAATCCCAAGGCGGCATCGCCGACCGGAAACGGTTCGCCGGCGGCCGACGGCGACACCGACGCGCCCGCGGCGACGGATGCCGATGTGGCTGACGGCCCGGCACCTGACGCGAGCGGGGGCCCGAGCAACCGCACGCCGCGGCCCGGGGCCAGACCGAAAAAGCGCAAACGCTGATACGGGCGGAATAGCTATCAGG
The DNA here is from genome assembly GCF_059813315.1 of Mycobacterium sp. NGS11. Taxonomy (NCBI): domain Bacteria; kingdom Bacillati; phylum Actinomycetota; class Actinomycetes; order Mycobacteriales; family Mycobacteriaceae; genus Mycobacterium; species Mycobacterium sp. NGS11. The sequence goes on along the minus strand of NZ_JCALEJ010000005.1, from coordinate 126,706 downwards.
GCCGCCCGCACAGGGCGATCCCAATTGGGCTGGGGCCCATGGATTGAGGAGAGAAGACATGGCAGACGCCGACACCACCGAGCGCGACGTTGATACGGAGATCGACACACGATCGGCCGCCGAAGATGCCGCAGATGCCGGTTCGGAGGAGATGGATGACCTGGAGGAGCGGTTGGTCGCCGAGGGAGAGATAGCCGGCGACTACCTCGAAGAGTTGTTGGACCTGTTGGACTTCGACGGCGACATCGACTTGGACGTCGAGGGCAGCCGCGCCGTCGTAAGCATCGATGGCAGCGACGACTTGAACAAGTTGGTGGGTCGCGGGGGCGAGGTTCTCGACGCGCTCCAGGAACTCACCCGACTGGCGGTGCACCAAAAGACCGGAGTGCGAAGCCGATTGATGCTCGACATCGCGAGCTGGCGCCGGCGGAGGCGGGAGGAGCTGGCGGCGCTGGGCGACAAGGTCGCGCGCCGGGTGCTCGAATCCGGCGAGCGCGAAGAGCTTGCGCCGATGACGCCGTTCGAACGCAAGATCGTGCACGACGCCGTCGCCGCGGTCTCGGGGGTGCACAGCGAGAGCGAGGGCGTTGAGCCCGCGCGTCGCGTGGTCGTCCTGCGCGGCTGACCGCACAGAGTTACAGCGGTGTAGTTTCCCGCCGCCCGCCGGCCTGCGTGGGTCGCGTGCACCGACTAGAGGATGTTTCACGTGAAACATGGCGGCCCCACGAACCCCGGGGCGGACCGCTCGGGGGACGCCGGGAACCACAGCGGCGAAGACGCCGCAGCCGCGATCTTCGGCGACCGGTTCGAAATCGCACGACGGTATGCTGAAATTCTCGCTACCGCGGGGGTGGAACGTGGGCTGCTCGGCCCGCGCGAAGTCGACCGCATTTGGGACCGCCACATTCTCAATAGCGCGGTACTCGCCGAGCTCCTCGACCGGGGCGAGCGGATTGTCGACATCGGCAGCGGGGCGGGGCTGCCGGGGATACCGCTGGCGATCGCGCGGCCCGATATCGAGGTCGTGCTGCTCGAGCCGCTGCTGCGGCGTAGCGAATTTCTCAACGAGGTGGCCGACGAACTAGGGTTAGCCGTCGAGGTGGTCCGAGGCCGTGCGGAGGAACCGGGAGTGCGTAACCGGTTTGGGGAGAGGGATGCTGCGGTGTCGCGAGCGGTTGCGTCGTTGGACAAGTTGACGAAGTGGAGCTTGCCGTTATTGCGGCCCGCCGGGCGGATGCTCGCCATCAAGGGGGAGCGGGCCTTCGATGAAGTTGAACAATTCCGGCGTGTGATGACAGCATCGGGCGCCGCTGATGTCAGGGTGGTGACATGTGGCGCGAACTATTTGCGTCCCCCCGCAACCGTAGTTTCAGCGCGACGCGGAAAGCCGCCGCACCACAAATCGGCACGGACCGGGAAGGCCGGAAACCGATGACTTCTTCAGGCGATTGGCCCCCGGCCTCGCAAGCGCCGGCAGGCGTCCACGGAGCGGGCGCGGCGGGCCCAGCGGCGGCGAATTCGGACGTGCCGGCACCGCCGCCGGTCGCCTCCGCGCCGACCGCGACGGCGAATGTTTCACGTGAAACAGTGGTCGATTTCGACACCCCGATCGGAGCGGCCGCCGAACGCGCGATGCGGGTGCTGCACACCACCTACCCGCCGCTGCGCAAGCCGTCCCGGCGCCGGGTCTTCACCGTCGCCAACCAGAAGGGCGGAGTCGGCAAGACGACGACCGCCGTCAACCTCGCGGCCGCGCTCGCACTACAGGGACTCAAGACCCTCGTGATCGACCTCGATCCGCAGGGCAACGCGAGCACGGCGCTCGGCATCACCGATCGGCAATCGGGGACGCCCTCCTCCTACGAGGTCCTACTCGGCGAGGTCGCCGTGCACGACGCGCTGCGGCAAAGCCCGCACAATGAACGCCTGTTCTGTATCCCGGCCACGATCGATTTGGCCGGTGCCGAAATCGAATTGGTCAGCATGGTGGCGCGCGAGAACCGGCTGCGCACCGCACTGGCCGACCTGGAGAACCTGGATTTCGACTGCGTCTTTATCGACTGCCCGCCATCGCTCGGGCTGCTGACCATCAACGCGCTCGTCGCCGCGCCGGAGGTCATGATCCCGATCCAATGCGAGTACTACGCCCTCGAGGGCGTCTCGCAATTGATGCGCAACATCGAAATGGTGAAGGCGCACCTGAATCCGAAGCTCGAGGTGAGCACCGTGGTGCTGACCATGTACGACGGGCGCACCAAACTCGCGGACCAGGTCGCCGAAGAGGTACGCCGGTATTTCGGGAGCAAGGTGTTGCGCACGGTCATTCCGCGCAGCGTGAAGGTTTCCGAGGCACCGGGCTACAGCATGACGATCATCGATTACGACCCCGGCTCACGCGGGGCGATGAGCTACCTCGACGCGAGTCGCGAACTCGCCGAGCGCGACTGACCACCGAAGGGACGACCATGACGCAGCCGTTACGCAAAAAGGGTGGCCTCGGCCGGGGCCTGGCTTCGCTTATCCCGACCGGTCCCGCGGAGGGCGACTCGGGGCCGGCGACGCTTGGCCCGCGGATGGGCGACGCCGCCGCGGACGTCTTGATCGGTGGCCCGCCACCGCAGGACGCGTCGTCGATGGGCGCGGTCTATCGCGAGATCGCGCCGGCCGACATCGAACGCAACCCGCGTCAGCCCCGGCAGGTTTTCGACGAGGAAGCCCTGTCGGAGCTGGTGCACTCCATTCGCGAGTTCGGCCTCTTGCAGCCGATCGTGGTGCGAGCCGTCAAGGATTCCGCTACCGGGGCGCGTTACCAGATCGTGATGGGGGAGCGGCGCTGGCGCGCGGCTCAAGAGGCCGGCTTGGCGACCATCCCGGCCATCGTGCGCGAGACCGGCGATGACGATCTGCTGCGCGACGCCCTGTTGGAAAACATCCACCGGGTCCAGCTGAACCCGTTGGAAGAGGCGGCCGCCTACCAACAGCTGCTCGACGAATTCGGCGTCACCCACGATGAACTGGCGGCGCGGATCGGCCGGTCGCGGCCGTTGATCACCAACATGATCCGATTGCTCAAGCTGCCGATCGCGGTTCAGCGGCGGGTGGCCGCCGGAGTGCTGTCCGCCGGTCACGCTCGCGCCCTGCTGTCGCTCGAGGCCGGCCCCGAGGCTCAGGAGGAGCTGGCCACCCGGATCGTCGCCGAGGGACTCTCGGTGCGGGCAACCGAGGAGGCGGTCACGTTGGCCAACCGGAGTGGTACGGCCACGCCGACGGCCCCGCGCCGCAAACCCATCCAGATGCCGGGCCTGCAAGACGTTGCCGACCGGCTGTCGAACGCCTTCGATACCCGCGTCACGGTCAGCCTGGGCAAGCGCAAGGGCAAGATCGTGGTCGAGTTCGGTTCGGTGGACGATCTACAGCGGATTCTCGACGTTATGTCCCCGCCCAAGCCGTGAACGAGGACACCGTGTAATTACGTCACTGTGACACTCGGACAACCTTTGTGACAAATTCATCCGTCCCGGGTGCTGTGGCTCGACGAAACGGCATGCGCATCAACGACTTTCGAGCATAGGCGGCCGCGGCGGCGCCACAAGGCCGGCCGTGTTGCGCGCCAATCTCGATGACCAGGCCAAAGCTGGCCCGATGACGACCACCTCTCCTATCCTGGAGGGGTTGCCGGCGCAGATGGCTGCAGTACCGCACAAGAGCCAGGAGGCTAGTGTCCGCTCGAATCATGCCGCTACGGCTCGAGGCGTTCGAGCAGCTTCCCAAGCACGCACGCCGGTGCGTCTTCTGGGAAGTCGATCCAGCGACCCTCGGTAATCAGGACCACCTCGCCGACCCCGAATTCGAAAAAGAAGCATGGCTGTCGATGGTGATGCTGGAGTGGGGATCGTGTGGGCAAGTCGCCACCGCTGTCCCGGACGAGCGAAGCCAAGCCGAGCCCCCGTGTCTGGGATACGTGTTCTACGCGCCGCCGCGGGCGGTGCCGCGGGCACAGCGGTTCCCCACCGGTCCGGTGTCCGCCGACGCGGTGCTGTTGACGTCGATGGGCATCGAACCCGGGCCGGCGGCCGACGACCTCCCGCACGGCTTGATCGCCCGGGTCATCGATGAACTGGTACGCCGCGGCGTGCGCGCACTCGAGGCGTTCGGCCGTACCCCGGCGGCGTCGGAATTGCAGGATCCGCGCTTGGTCGGACCCGACGTACGGCCCGTGCTGGAAGCCGTCGGCGACTGCTCGGTGGACCACTGTGTCATGGATGCGGAATTCTTGAAGGACACGGGTTTCGTTGTGGTAGCGCCACATACGTACTTCCCGCGGCTGCGGCTGGAACTCGACAAGGGCCTCGGCTGGAAGGCGGAGGTGGAGGCCGCCCTGGAGCGCCTGCTGGAGAACGCACATCTGGAGCAGCCGGTCGGCGCCGGCTCCACGGCAGCGGGGTCTACGACAGCGAATGCGCCCGAAACCGCCCCGGGCGGTTGAGAATTAGGAGCCGCCGAGTTGGCTGGTGCGTTCCACCGACAGCTCGTGGGCCAGCAGTTCGGCGAACGTGAAGGTGCCGGTGGGGCGGTCGTTCTTGCCCAACAGGTAGAGCCGCTTCACCGCGGCGAGGATCCCCTCGGCGATGGCGTCGCGGGCCTGCGTCGAGACCAGCATCGAGCGGTCCCGAGGGTTGGTGATGTAGCCGACGTCGACCTGTACCGTCGGCATCCGGGTCAGGCGCAGCAGATCCCACGTCCTGCCGTGTGTCCGACAGTCCCGTAAACCGGTGCGAGCCACCACTTCTCGCTGAATGAAGTCGGCGAGGTTGCGCCCGATGGTGGACACCGAACCGTGCGAGTTGCCGAAGTGAAAGGAAGCCACCCCGTTGGCCGCGGCGCTGATCTGACTTTCGCAGCGCAGGCTGATCATCAGGTCGGCGCCGACGTTATTGGCGGTGGCGGCGCGTTCGGCGTCGAGGGGGCTGCGGTTGACCGGTCGCGACAGGAATGTCTCCATGCCGATGGCGGCCATCCGCCCTTCCAAACGACTGCCTAAGTCCCACAACACATCTGCTTCGCTGATCGGTCCCGACGGGCCCTGCATGATCGTGCCGTGGTCCGCGCCGCCGCGGCCCGGATCGATGATGATCCGCTTGCCAGACAATTTGGGGCCAGATGAGCGAACCAGCTCTTCTTCGCGGAGCGCGTGCGGAGATCCGCCGGTGACCCGCGAACTCAGGAAATGGAAGGAGCGCAACGTTTCTGGGCCGCAGATACCGTCGGCGGAAAGCCCGTACTCGCGCTGGTAGGACATCAATGCGTTGTGGGTCTGCAGGCCGAAATATCCGTCGACTAGGCCGGTGTAGAAGCCCAGATCTTGCAGCCGCGCCTGCAGCGTTGCGACGTCGTCGCCGAACAGCGGGGCCCCGAATTGGTGATACAGCGTGCGGGCACCGAGCCGATACGACGCCTCCTTGAGCGCGCGGTAGGTCGCTTCGCCGACGATGCCGTCCACCAGCAGGCCGCGATGCTGCTGGAAGGCACGGACCGCTTGGTCGAGTTCGGCGTCGAAGAGTTCGAGGGCCACGTGCCGGCCGGTGTTGAGATCGTCCTCGGAGCTATCCAGCAGGCCCAGTGTGACCAGCGTCGCCCGAATTTCGGTCACAGCTGCGCTGTGGTCACCACAACGCAGCGCGTCGCCGTATTCGCGGCGCGGACTCGACATACCAAGGGCCCTCCGGGACTATTGACAAGCTCAGATGTTGGGCAACAGCTACCGGTATTGTCGCAGACGCTTCTCAGATTTCGGAAAACCGCAGGCTGTGCGCGGGGCGTGGTGCGGCGACGTAATTGAAATCAGCTGAGGTTGGGAACGGCGTCCGAGAGCTCCCGCAGTAACGCCGCCTTGCCTTTCGCGCCGACGATCCGCTTCACCGGCTGCCCGTCTTTGAACAGGATGAGGGTGGGGATGGAGACCACCTGGAAGTTCTGTGCGGTTTCGGGGTTGGCGTCCACGTCGAGCTTGGCGACCGTGAGCTGTTCGCCCCGCTCGCTGGCGATTTCCTCGAGAACCGGCGCCACCATCTTGCAGGGGCCGCACCACGTTGCCCAGAAGTCAACCAGCACAGGCTTATTGCTGGATAGCACGTCGGTTGAGAACGACGCGTCGGAGACTTCTATTGTGGCACCGGCTTTTTCGGCGTCGGTCATTGTGGTGCTCCAATCAATGTGTCGGTACTGCCCGGAAATTCGGTTGCGTCGCCTTGCGCGGCGGCGCTGGACTCTTCGTGGTCCGCGAGCCAGCGCTCGGCGTCGATGGCCGCCGAGCAGCCGCTGCCCGCGGCGGTGATGGCCTGGCGATAGGTGCGGTCCACCAGGTCCCCGGCGGCGAACACCCCATCAATCGACGTGCTGGTGGTGCGGCCCCGCACCAGCACATAACCCTCGGGGTCGGTCTCGAGCACGTCGCGCACCAGCTCCGAGCGCGGGTCATGGCCGATGGCCACGAACACCCCGGTCACCGCCAACGTCGAGACCTCCCCGGTGCCGGTGTCGCGCAGCCGCAAACCCGTCACAGTGGACTCGCCCTCGACCGCCTCGACCGCCTTGTTGGTCACGATGGTGATCTTGTCGTTGGCCCGGGCGCGGTCCAGCATGATCCGCGACGCCCGGAACTCCTCGCGCCGGTGCACCAACGTCACGCTGCGGGCAAACCGGGTCAAAAACGTCGCCTCCTCCATCGCCGAGTCCCCGCCGCCGATCACAGCGATGTCTTGATCCTTGAAGAAGAACCCATCACAGGTAGCGCACGAGGACACGCCGCGGCCCAGCAGCTCCTGCTCGCCGGGCACCCCCAAATAGCGCGCGGCGGCACCCATCGCCAAGATCACCGACCGCGCCCGCACCGTCTCACCCTCAGCCGTGGTCACCGTCTTGACCGGACCGTCGAGCGAGACCGATTCGACGTCCTCCATCCGCAGATCCGCACCGAAGCGCAACGCCTGCTCACGCATCTCATCCATCAACTCCGGACCGGTGATCCCGTCGCGAAAACCCGGAAAATTCTCCACCTCGGTGGTCGTCATCAACGCCCCACCGAACGACGTCCCCTCAAACACCACCGGCGCCAACTGCGCCCGCGCCGTATACAACGCCGCGGTATACCCAGCAGGACCCGAACCAATAACGATCACGTCATGCACAGTGTCGGAGGTCATGAAAACCTTTCAAACGATTCGTCTCTGGATCTGTGTAAACACCAGCGTAGGCACGGCTGTTCCCGGGTGGGTCGCACCTGCTATCGCACCACATTAAGGGCGGGGGACCCCGGTGTTGGCCAGTAGGCCGGTATCGGCGGCGCTGCAGTTGGGGGAGACCGCAAAGACGGCCAGGACGTGTGGGCTGTCGCCGGGTACCACCAGAACGACGCCGGGGCGGGCATTGATCTCGACCGGGCGTGCGCCCAGGATCGGCGTCGACGCCGGATAGCCGAGGCCGGTGAGGCAGGAGGCGCGCCGCCCCGGGTCGTCGAGCGTTCCGTAGTCGGGGCTGCGGTCGAGCAGGCCGAGGATCTCGTTCCGCGAGAGCGGGATCTCCATCGGTGGTGTCGACAGCGTGATGTGCTGGACGTCGCCAGGGGTATCCGGGACGGGTTCGGGAGCATGCAGGAGCGCGACGGTCCCGACGCCGATCGCGAAGAGCACCGCGCACAGGCCCGCCGCGGCCGCGATGGCCCGGGCCGGACGGATGTGTGGGCGAGCGGAGTGAACGGGCGGTTCCGCCGCATCACCGGAAGCGGGCTCCGCGGAACGCAGTGCCGCCGCGATCCGGGCCGTTACCCGCGGGGGCGGGTCGGGTGCGGAGCCCTGGTCGACGCCGACGGCGGCGACGTCGTTGCGGACCCGGTTCAAGGCACCCAGCACGGCGGCGGCATGCGGGTCGGCGCGGACTTGGCTGCGGAGGCGGGCGGCGGTCTCGTCGTCGAGGAGCCCGGCCTGTAGGTCGGCGAGCAGTTCGACGGTCAGCGGTCGGTCTGATCCCGGGTTGCGGTCACTTGCCGCATCGTCGTCCGGTGCACTCATCGCACACAGTGTCCGTCATGCGCGCCCCGATGGCCACGCATAGCCCCGCGCGGCCGGTTGCATGTCGGGCACAGTCAGGGCTGGCCGGCGGCGTCTGGCAGGGCGTGTGTGTCGGCGTCGAGGTAGCCCAGCAGCTCGGCAAGCCGGACCCGGCCGCGAGCGCAGCGACTCTTGATCGTGCCTTCGGCGACGCCGAGCAGGCGGGCGGTGTCGGCCACCGAGTAACCCTGCATGTCGACGGCCACCACCGCGGCCCGCTGTTCGAGGGGGAGCCGCATCAGGGCGCGCTGCACGGCCAACTTGGTCTCGACCTGAGCCGTGCGGTCGGCAACCGGATAGATGTCTTCCAGCGGCACGGTCGGATGCGCTTTGGTGCGGCGCAGCCGGTCCAGGCAGGCGTTGACGACGATGCGGTGCAGCCAGCTGCCGACGGCGGCGTCGTGCCGGAATGCGCCCGCACCGCGATGCGCGGAAAGCATGGCATCTTGCAGCGCGTCTTCCGCGTCCTCGGGCGTGCGGGTGGTCAGCCGGGCAAGCCGGTGCAGGTGCCGCTGGTGCCGTCCGAAGAGCTCGCCGAAGGCGTGACGGTCGCCCGCCACATGGGCTGCGAGCAGTTCGGCGTCACTGCGCTCGTGCTTGGCGTTTCTCCCGAAGCCCACGGCCGGACATTAACCAATCGCCTATGGCGCGGCACTTCACTTGGACGGGCTCATGTGAGTGGGTCGAATGGGCCGCGGATCAGGACGCGGCCTGGACCGTGATCTCCGAGAATCCGGCTTGGCTCTTGCCGTTGGTGGATCCCAGGGTGGCGATCCACACCAGCAGATTCGACGTCGGCGAACCCGCCTTGACCGGGATCACGTTGTGGCCGGGTTTGAGCGTGAAGCCAGGGGCCAGCACGGTGGTGTCGTTGAGGCTGGACGGCGTCGGCGAGGATGCCGCGCGGATCTCGACCTTGGTCCCGCTGCTGGGGGTGTCGATGCTGACTTGGCCGACGACGGTGGGGCTGGGCAGCTGCAAGATCAGCCCCTCGCCCTGCTTGAAACTGGGGAAGGGCACGGCGTCGGTGTACACCTCGGTCGCCCACGCCGTCGAGGGATCGCCGTCGATGGCCTGCCCGGCCGTCCCCGCGTTGTCGGCGTCGCCGTCGGGGGAGAAGACCGTCGCTTTGGTGGGTTTGACGACGCTTCCCGCGGCCGCGGGCGGCGCGCTCGACGACGCAGGCGCGGATGACGACGACGAGGGCCCGTTCAGTCCGAGCTCGTCCTTGTTGAGGCCACCGCCGACGTTGCCGAAGATCTTGCTCACTATTGACGCCAGCACCAGCAGGGCCACCACGATGACGGCGAGGCCGGCGCCGACCCCGATGAGCACGTTGCGCCGACGGCGGGCGAAGGCCGCCTGCTCCTGACCGGGTGAGATCAACGCCGCCGAGGGCGAGGGCGAATCGTCGATGGGGCCGAGGACCTCAGTGCGGTCGGCGACCGCGGTGGCCTGCTGAAGGAGGTTCAAAAGCGTTGAGGCGCTGCGTATTCCGCCGTCCTCCTGGACCGCTCGGACGGCGACCGCGGAGATCTGGAAGGGGATATCGCGGTCGAGGGACATCGGCTCGACGGGGTTGCCGGACGGGTCGCGTTCGGCCGCCGCGAGCCCGCTGCGCACCCCGCTCTCCACGATCGGCCACCGATTGACCAGTAAGGCGTAGAGCGCGGCGCCGATGCCGCGGATGTCGTCCTGCGGGTTGGCGTCGGGCATAGTCGCCGGGTAGGCCAGCACGACGTCGCCTTCGATGCTGACGCGCACTCGGCTGGGGTGGTCGATCGACAGGGCGACGCCGGCGCGGTGGGCCGCGTCGGCGGCGGCGGCCAGCGACTGCATGGCCCGCACAGCGCCCACCGGCGAGGGTGCGGTGTCGGCCACCTCCTGCAACGAGCCGCCGCGGATCCATTCGGATACCACCAGGCCGCCGGAGCCGGTGTGCACGACGTCGAGGACGCGGGCGATGCCGGGTTTGTCGATGCGGCTGAGCCGCAGGGTGCGCGACAAGATGTCTTGGAGGACCTCGTCGGGCAGGGCGCCGTCCGGGTCGACGAAGGTCAGCGCGACCTGCCGGTCCAGCGCGGTGTCCAGCGCCTGCCAGAACTGCAGCGGTGGGGCGCCGCCGTGGAACACCAGCAGCCGGTACCGGCCGCCGGCGATGCGGGCGCCGGGAACAAGGTGCACGTCATCTCCGGTGGAATCCGCCGTACGGCCGCGCGGCGCCTCGAACGGGGTCTGTGCATGGCGGGAGCCGGGGATATCGCCGTTGAACTGGTCCGACGGGCGGGACGGGGCGGGCGGCGTTGGCCCGGCGGCGGGAATGTCGGGCTGGAAGTCGTCGGCGATCGGCCGCGGCAGCGAAGTATCTGAGCCTGTACCAGGGCCAGAGCTGGGGGCTGCGCTCTCCATCGGGCGGTCGGTCACCTCCGGTCCTTTCACTAGCCGGGCTCGGTTTGCCCGCTCCGGAGGCCTGCGCCGGATCGGCTCCTGGACCGCATTTACCCCAGGCGGGGACGAATTCCTCTGCTCAGGGTACGTGACCGGGCGCCGGTGGGACGATCGATCCGTGGCACTCGGCTTGCGCGGGCGCGGTCCGCGGCCCGTGATGCGGTAGCGCAGGGCGTCCAGGGCCGCCCGCGCCTCCGGGACCTCGGCGCGCAGCATGACCGCGGCGGTGATCGGCAGCATGATCAGCCCCAGCGCGACCAGGCGAAGCAGGGAACCGGCGCCGCCGTGGTCGGTCAAAGTGTTCAGCCCGAGCAGGCGGTCGACCACATGGGCGATCAATCCGGCCAGCATGGACGCGGTGAGCGTCACCAGGATCGTCCGGACTTCGCCGACGCCGATCAAGTGACCACCGGCCGGCAGCAGGGCCCTTCGCAGCAGGACGTAGCCGATGATGGCGCCGGCGAGGAACCCGGCGCCGTTGGCCAGCCCCAGGAAGCCGGCCACCAGCTTGGGGTCGTCGGTGAGGTGCGGCGCCAGCACTGAGCCGAGGATCTTGACGGCCGTGATGACCAGGATGATGACGATCGGCGTCCACGGCTGTTCGCGCGCGTAGAACACTCGGAGCTGCAGAAGCACCAGCCCGTAGGGGATCAGCGTGAAGGCCGAGAGGGTGATCGCGGCGCCCAGGTATCCGGCGTCGACGTTTCCGAAATGGCCATAGGCGAACAGCGCGCTGCCCATCGCGGGCCCGCCGACGGTCATGAACGCCACGATCGGGATGAGCGTGATCAACGTCAGCCGGGTGGCCAAGGACAGGTCGCCGAGCACGGCCTCGGTGTCGTCGGCGGCGGCGTTGCGGCTCAGCCGCGGCATGACGACCGTCAGCACCGTCACGCCGATCATGCCGAACGGCAGCATCAGGACCAGCCAGGTGTAGTTGTAGATCGCAGGTCCCGATGCCGCTGCGGTGCTGGCGATCTGGTTCCCGACCACCAGGCCGAGCTGGCTGATCAGGACGTAGAGCACCATGGCGGCGGCCATGGTGCCGAAGCGCTTGAGGCGCTGGTCGATTCCCCACAGAGGACGCAGGTCGACGCGTTGGCGGCGCAGCGCCACCAGCAGCAGCCCGGTTTGGGCGAACACGCCCAGCGTGGTGCCGACAGCGAGCACCAGCAGCTTGGCGTTGCCCATCCGGACGGGATCGACCGAGAGCTCGCCGGGAACCAGTGCGTAGACCGCCAGGGTGACCAGCGCGACGACGTTATTGACAACCGGCGCCCACGCCGTGGGCCCGAATACGTTGCGGGTGTTCAGGATCGCCATGAACACCGATGTCAGCCCATAGGCCAGGACCTGGGGAAGCAGCAGGTAGGCGAAGGCGATGGTCAGCGGCTCGTTGACTTGCGGGTTGCGGCCCAGCATCAACCGCACCAGCAGCGGGGCGGCCACTACCGACAGCGCCGTGGCGAAGATCAGCAACGCCGTCGTCAACGTGACCAGGCGCCGCACGAACGCCGCGCCGCCGTCGGGGTCGCTTTGCTCGGCGCGGGCCAGCACCGGCACGAAGATCGCGGTGAAGGTCGCCTCCAGCACCAGCGCCGCGACGAGGTTGGGCAGCTGGTTGGCCACCGAGAACGCGCTGGACAGTGCGGCGCCCAAGATCGCGGCCAACAGCACCACCCGGGCGAAGCCGGTCAGCCGGCTGATCAACGTGGCGAAGGCCATCGCCCACGACCGCGAGACCAACGCCGCGTCAGACAGCTCGGGGCGCCGCCGATCGATCTCGGCGGCAACGGGCGGCAGTGGACCGGTCGGCGGCGAGCCCGCCGCACGGGACTGCGACGGCTCGGGCAGGCGGTGGTGCGGGTGGGCCTGCCGATAGGTGGGGGTCATACTCGGTGCTCTTGTTCGACCCGGTCGTCGTCGGGGTCAGCGGCGGGCCGGGCATCGGGTGGGTCGGGGCGGTCCAGGTCGGCGGGGTCGGGCTGGCCACGGAAGCGATGCCACAGCCGTCGGCCGGCCAGCAGGATCAGGACCGCCGCGGCGGACAGCGTGATGGCGAACAAGACCTTGCCGTAGGCGTTGGAGTGCACCGACAATCGCACGGGCTCCCCCAGCCGCAAACCGTCCGGAGTCCGTAGGGTCGCGTCAACGGCGACGCGCTGGGTGAAGTTCACTTCGACCGGGATGCGCAGCGGCAGGTAACCCGGCGGCAGTTCGATCTGGCCGATGTCGGTGACGTTCATCCCCGGTGGCGCATCGACATGCAGCCGCACCCGGATCGGAACGGCCAGACCGTTGTGCAGCGCCAGCGGCAGCGGGCTGTGCTCGGTGGCCAGGGTGTAGGAGCCGCCCGGGTTGACGATCGTCACCGCGCCGAACAGGTCGTTAACCGTTTTGCCGACCACCACGAGGCGCTGCTGGGCCAGCCCGTTGCGGGTGTCGGGCGGTTGGGATTGGCTCAGCGCGCGCAGCATGTCCTCGCGCAGCGGCGCGGTGTACTGGACGCCGGTCAGCCCGGTGCGATCGTCGGTCATCAGCGATGCCGTCAGGCCCCACAGCCGGCCGACCTGCCCGCTGATGCCGGCGGTGACGTCGTCGCTGAACTGGCCGGGTGCGGAGGCGTAGGTGCCGACGCCTCCCTGCGGCTCGGTGCGGGCTGGTGCCGATTGGTTGGCGTCGGCGACCACGGCCGGCAGCGGTCGCGGTACCGCCAGACCGGAGCGGATGGTGGTGGTCAGGGCGGTCAGGATGACCTGGGCGTCGTCGGCCTGCAGATTCCACGTCGACGGCGGAACCAGGATCTGGGTGCGGGGCTCGTCGCGGTCGAGCGCATGCCAGAAGATCGAGCCCAGCGCGTCCTGCCGGCGCGCGGTCGCGGAGTCGTGGCCCAGCCGAACCGTCAGGGACGAGTCCAGGTACGTCGGCACCCCGGGGGTGGTGCCCGCCCCGGCCAGCGCGGCGCCGACGGCGGGGTCGAACGGCGCAACCATGACTTGCGGGGACAACCGCCGCGGCGCGGTGTCGGCGCCGCTCCCGGGGGAGCCCTGCGCCTCGGTGGCCGACAGGTCGGCCGCAGCGATGGCGACCGTGTTGTCGCTGGCGCTGAGCAGCTTGACCATGCGGTTGGTCAGCGGACCGTTCGGCACCAGCGTGGCGCCGCGGATCGAGGAGACGTCCAGAATTTTGTCGACGATGCTGTTGGGATTCGTGGTGGCGATGGCGCTCAGGCCGGGATCGTTGACGCGCTGGACGGCGTCCAGGTCGGCTTGCGCGTAGGGGAGCGGGGCCACACACGTCCGGTGGGCCAGGGCGCGTAGGCGGTTCAGCCATTCGGTCGCGGCGGCCTGCCCGGCGCCCGGGTGGGTGGGGGTGCCGGGCAGCTGGGCCGAGTCGTCGGGCGAGTTGGACACGACATAGCCGGCGGTCATCGCGTTGACGGTGACCAGCAGATCCGGGTCGAGCGCCAGGCACAGCGCACGGCCGACCGCGCCGTCGGGGTCGACGTCGTGACTGGTGGCGACTTCGGCCGAGGCCAGCAGGATGTCGAGCCTGCCGCCGCCGGCCAGCGAGGTGGCCAGATCGTCGTCAACCAACCGCACCGGGATGGTCCCGCCCGGCACGCCGGGAGCCAGCCTGGGCCGGTCGGCCAGCGGCCACAGCATGGTGATCAGCACCGGTTTAGAGGTGTCGGGTGCGACGGCGGAGCCCACGTCGTCGGCGCGGTCGGGCGGCACGCCCACCACGGGCAGCAGGAAGCGCGCATTGTCCAACCGGGCGGGTGCGCCGTAGTCCGGTGTGCCGTTCACGTTGACCAGGACGGGGTAGATGCCCGGCTTCTCCGCGCCCAGCGACGGCTTGGTCAGGGCGCGCAGTGGGGCCGACAGGGTGAAGCCGACCTCTTGCCCGCGCTGCAGTTCGGGCGCCACGGTGAGGAAATCCGCGGCCGCCTGATACCCATCCGTGTCGCCGTCGAGGGTGGTGCGCAAACCCGCGGAGGCGGTGACGGGGCCCGCGTGCTCGAGGCGGACCATGACGTCGCGGACCGGCCGGTCGCCGATGTTGGTCACCATGCCGCTGACGGTCACGACGGGCGGACTGCTCGTGGTGACCACGTCGGGAGTGACTTGATCGATGCGAACCCGGACGAACGGTGTCACCCCCGGCTCGCCCGCCGCCGCACGCGGCGTCACCGGCCCGGTGAGCACCGCAAGTCCGGCCACGATGGCGAGCACGGCGGCGATACGCACCAAGCCGGCCCACCGGAGACGCGGAGCTGTCACGGCCCCGGTCCGTGGCCGTTCTTTCGGCCCGTGGCCGGTTTGTCAGCATGCCGAGTCCGCGAATGGGTCTGAGGGCGGCGGCGCGGGGAGCTGGGCGGCAGCGGGGGAAGCGAAGCCGGACCGTCGCTTTGTAGCTTGTCGATCAGCTCGTCGGCCACGCGGGCCAGCCGGCGTTCGTCGGCGTAGGCCAGCCGGGACGGCAACTCGCCCATCGGGACCCAGGCCACCTCGGCGACTTCGAGGTCCTCGTCGGACAACTCGCCGCCCGAGAAACGCATTAGATAGTGGTGCACGGTCTTGTGCACGCGGCGGCCGTCGGTGACGAACCAGTAGTCGATGCGGCCCAGCGCGGCGAGGACGCTGCCCCGGATGCCGGTCTCTTCGGCCACTTCTCTAATAGCGGTCTGCTCGGCGGTCTCACCGAGTTCGATGTGCCCCTTGGGCAGCGACCACAGCATCCGCCCCCGCCGGTCGATGCGTCCGATCAAGGCCGCGACCTGAGACTCGCGCGGTCCGTCGAGACCGTCGATGACCAACCCCCCGGCCGAGGTTTCGTGGACGGTCCGCAGCTGATCCGGTCCGCGGCGAGACGCCCGGGATCGGCGCGATTTGGTGGCTGTCGAGTCTCCGGTCGCTTGACCGGTGGTCTGCTTCTCGGACGAAGCCGCGGCGCCACGGCCCCGGCGCCGCCCCCGGCGCCGACGCGGTTTGCCTTGTTCGCCGTCCGACACCCAAGCGATAGTAGCTGGCACGGCATATTCTCCTGGAGATGCTCGCCGCGGGCTGAGCGCGCGAGGTCACGGCGGAAGGCGTGGTGTCAGATCGGGCCGATCGCTCCGGCAATGATGAAGCCGGGAATGAAGATGAGCAGCGACAGCGGCCCCGATAGGCTGCCGATCATCATTCCGCGCCCGATCTGGCCCCATCTTCCTGGCGCCCTGGCGATCAGCGCGCTGATACCGACGTAAGCCAGTGTTATCGGAAGAACGACAAACACGAAGGGCCACATCGGCAGAACGAACAGCCAGGTGACGAGATCGACCACAAGCACGTGGACCATGGCCACTGCAAAAGTCAGGGGTGCATATCGATCGTTTGGTGTACTTGCGAAAGGGTGTTCAGTCATGACTTGGTCTCAGCGCATTTCCAAGTAACCGAAAATTATCGCGCCGACTATCGCGACGCCCGAACAGCTCGCGATGCTCAATGCAAAACCACGACGACGCGAAGACGGCGACGTGAGAAGCGCAGCCGTGAGGAATGCACATTCCACCGTCGTGATGAGTGTTGCGGTCAATATCCAAGCGCGTTCGCTGCGGCCGCTTTCGGTTGCGAAAGGCCCCTTGCCCAGCAACCACATATTCATGATCAGCAAGCCTATTACGCCTTGCACTACCAATGGTGCGGACAGCGTGGCCGAACGCCAGGCGCGGGCATCGAAGGCCGTACGGAGGGACATCGTTCGTTGCTTCCTATCAAGAGGTGATCAGGACGGGACTGCTATTCCGCTTGGTAGCGGAGGAACAGACGGTGGATGCGCTACTGGCCCGAATTCCGTTGGCGGCAACGGCGTAGGTACGTCGTAGTGAGAATTCCAGCTCCCACTGTCGAACGGCGCAAAGGCCCTCCCGCCGAGCGGGCCGACATCGTGATGGCGAAACAGGTTGGTAGCTGGACCCAACGATCTGGCTGAGTGCGCCGGGTCGATCAACAATGTGCGGGTGCCGCCTCCCGGTAAGTCCTGGTAAGCCTCCAATGACGGATAGTTGGTGCGTGTGCCATTCACCTCTACACCTTCCCGCCCCGGGGTGAACACGAGGTCGCCGTTGACGGTGATTGTGTGCCCCGCCAACGGTCCGTTCGGGTCGGCGGTAATGCTTGGAGCGAAGGGATTTCCAGCGTCGTATTTGATCCGGACCGACCCGTCGGCTAACTGGGTCACGCTGCCCTTAGGTGCGCCGACCTTGACGGTGCCCGGCGCACCGGTGGGAGTCTCCTCGACAGACGGATTCTGACGCAGAACCACGATTCCGTTTTCGTAATCGATGTAGGTCGTCACCTTAGTGTCCTCGGGGTTGAAGTGCTGATCGGCTTTACGGTTGTTACCGAGATCGCGGTTGCCGGTGAGGGAACTTGTCACGTCGCGTTGTTCGATCCACTGCGAGACACGGACCACTCCCTGCCCGGGTACGGGGCGGATCCTGACCACACGGATCTCCGATTTGGCGCCGTTGAACTTGGGGTCATAGGTCTGCGAATCCAGCGCGGCCGCAGTCTCCCAGTCGGCGTCCGACGTCGGTTCACGGCCAAAGACCTGTTTGAAGGCCTCAATCTGGTTATGACGACGCTGGTCCTGCGAGGGCGATTCCGGAACATCGCCGTCAAATGCCTGGATCGGCGGGTCGTACCCGTCCTGCTTACGCAGGTTGGCCATCGAAGCGTGCAGCTGATGAGAATATTGATCGCGAATTCGCGTCAGATTGCTTACCGACGCCTTGGTGTCATCGATCGCGTGCTTCTCGAGTCCGTCGATGTAGTGATCCAGCAACTGCCTCTCCGAAGCCGTCAACTGAGCGTTCTTCTCCAGCTCGACCGCCTCGCCGATTTGATCGTCGAGATCTTGCAGCGCTCCTTCAAGCGACGAAATCTCGCCCTTTCCCGATCGTTGGGCCTCGGCCAGGGAGGCCGCGACGTTCTCGAGATCCGCGCCGATTCTGGGCAACTGAGCTGCTTGTACCCCGAGCGCGTTCGTGGCCCGCTGTACCTCGGCCGAGTCGTTGATCGGGTTCTCGCCGTTCTCGCGTGTCCAGGCTTTGTCGAAGCGACTCCGCGCCAGGTTGAATGCGGCTTCCGCTTCGCCTGTGGATCGCCCCGCGTCATGAAACGCTTTTGCGAGATTCGAGATCTGGGCCGGCCGCCCGCTCTGCAATGTGGCATTGATCTTCCACGGGTCTCCGCCCGCGAACATGATCAGTGCGCCCTTGCTTATGTATCGGAGATGCACCGCATCGTCCCGCCGCCAACCCTTCTTGTCGCACGTAACGGTACTGACGCGCCACGCCGGGTCAATTCACCTTTGGTGACGTGCGAGGCTCCTCACACGGGCTTTTCGCGAGCGGCCGACTAGGCTGATCGAACGTGCCAGACGCCGCCCAGGATGCCGACCTGCTGACCGCCGCCGCGGTCGCCCTGAATCGGCATGCGCCCATGCTGGCCGAGCTCGGCTCCGCTTTCGCCGCCGCCGGCCACGAGCTCTACCTCGTCGGCGGTTCGGTACGAGACGCGTTGTTGGGCAGGTTGAGTCCCGACCTGGACTTCACCACCGACGCGCGCCCCGAGCAGGTGCAACAGATCCTGCGTCGGTGGGCCGACAACATATGGGACACCGGGATCGAATTCGGGACCGTTGGTGTCGGTAAGGGCGAGCACCGCCTGGAGATCACCACTTTTCGCGCCGACACCTACGACCAGGTGTCCCGCAATCCCGAGGTGCGATTCGGCGACCGCCTGGAGCACGATCTGGTGCGGCGCGATTTCACGGCCAACGCGATGGCCGTGCGGATCTCGCCAGAGGGGCCGGGCGAATTCCTGGATCCGCTGGGCGGTTTGGCGGCGCTGCGCGCGCGGGTGCTGGACACGCCTGCCGCGCCAGAGGTGTCCTTCGGCGACGACCCATTGCGGATGTTGCGCGCGGCGCGGTTCGTCTCACAGCTCGGCTTCGGCGTTGCACCGCGAGTGCGAGAGGCGATCGATCAGATGGCCCCGCAGCTGGCGCGGATCAGCGCCGAACGAGTAGCCACCGAACTGGACAAACTGGTGCTCGGCGACGACCCAACGGCCGGCATCGATCTGCTGGTGCAGACCGGCATGGGTGAGGTGGTGCTGCCCGAGGTCGGCGGCATGCGGATGGCCATCGATGAACATCACCAACACAAGGACGTCTACGAGCACTCGTTGACGGTGTTGCGCCAGGCGATCGCCTTGGAGGACGACGGCCCGGACTTGGTACTGCGTTGGGCCGCGCTGCTGCACGACATCGGCAAGCCCGCGACTCGGCGCCACGAAGCCAACGGCGGCGTCAGTTTTCATCACCATGAAGTCGTCGGCGCCAAGATGGTGCGAAAGCGCTTGCGGGCGTTGAAGTATTCCAAGCAGATGGTCGAGGACGTTTCGCAACTGGTGTATCTGCATCTGCGGTTTCACGGCTACGGCGACGGGAAGTGGACCGATTCCGCCGTCCGGCGCTACGTCACCGACGCCGGCCCGCTGCTACCCCGACTGCACAAGCTGGTGCGAGCCGATTGCACGACCCGCAACAAGCGCCGCGCCGCGCGGCTGCAGGCCAGCTACGACCGGCTCGAGACGCGGATCGCCGAGCTGGCCGCCCAGGAGGATCTGGCCCGGGTACGCCCCGACTTGGACGGCAACCAGATCATGGAGTTGCTCGGCATCCCGGCCGGCCCCCAGGTCGGCGAGGCATGGCGGTTCTTAAAGGAGCTCCGGTTGGAGCGCGGACCGCTGGACAACGACGAGGCGACCGCAGAGTTGTTGGCGTGGTGGAAGTCTCGGGGGAACGAGTAGCGGCAGCCACGCGTCCGAATATGCATGGACTACTGCATGGCTGGTGATAACGGCGCCGCCTTCTGGCACGGGCAACCCGACCTCGATCTGGACCACGACGGGCGCTTCGAATCGATCGGACTGGATTTCGACCACGACGGATTACGCGACGACGCCCTCGCCGATCTCGACGGCGACGGCATCGTGGATCACGCTGTGCTGGATATCGACAACGACGGTACCCCCGAGGCGTACTTCACCGACGACGGATCCGGGACATGGGCGGTGGCCATGGACCGAGGCGGCCAGCTGCGCTGGTTCGGCCTCGATGGTGTCGAACACACCGGCGGCCCCCTGGTCGACTTCGACGCGCACGGGCGTGCCGACGCCCGCCTCGTCGATACCGATGGCAACGGGTTGGCGGACCGCGTCCTGCGTTCCGACGAAAACGGCGTGACCGGCTATGTCGACACCGACGGCGACGGCAAATGGAATGTGCGGCTGACCGATTCGGATGGCGACGGCCTCGCCGACGGTGCGAGTTCGCTCTGAGGGTGGCGCTGGCCTAGCGACGGCGCGATGTTATTGCGCCACATAAGCATTCCATTTCTCGTCGCCGAAGCCGGCGGAGATCCCTGGTCGACCGATGCCAGCGTGCAAGCGGGCCGCCCAGCACAGATCTCGTCGTTGGCGCGGGCGTTCCGCGACGCCGGAGCGAGCACGTCTGAGGCGGTCGTTGCCTTCGAGGCCGCTCGCCGTCGCTTCGAAGCGTCGTGGAACCGCCAGAACAACGAGCATCCGATCAACGACGCCGATGAGGTAGAACGCGTGACCCGGTCGTTGGGTCTGCAGGCCGAGCGATTGCCCACGATCGCAGTCGAATTGGAGACTATTGCCGCAGCGTTGGCCGAGGCTCAGCGAGCCTCCGCGTGGTACCTCGCCGCACTGGAGTACGACCTGGAAGTCATCGACGACGAGCTCTGCGAGGCCCTCGCAGACAACGACCACTGCGCGGCCGACGATCTGCGCGGTGAGGCGGTTACCGAAACGAAAGCGATAGTGCTGGTACTCCGGCAGGTTCGCGATCGGTATTCGGTCAACCTTACGGCCGCGATAGGGGATCTCCGCGTCGAGGGGGTCGACCCGGCAGACATTCAAGGCGTCGACGAACTATCGATTCCGTCGGCGGGCAGCAGCTCAGAGGAGGGCAGGCGATGGTGGGAGTCGTTGAGTGCCAACCAAAAGCGACTGCTGATAGACCAGCACCCGCGCGAGTTAGGCAACATGAACGGCATACCGGCCGACGTGCGCGACGCGGTGAACCAGGCAACGATGAAAGACGACCTGCGCAAGGTTGAAGACGCCGCCCATCAGCGCGGGCTGGTGCCCTCGGCGCTCCGCGAGGACGCGCTCAACAACCGGAAGTCGGATGTGTTCACCAACCCCGGTGATTACGGGTTGTGCGCCACCGACATTTCGCGATACCAGAACGCGGTGAAAACGAACGACTTTCTCGAGCGCGACAAAAGGTCCGATCTGCCGGCGGGGCACCCAGTCATGCTGTGGGCCTACGACCCGCTGGCTTTCAACGGCAAGGGCAGGGCGGCCGTCGCGATCGGCAACCCGGACAAGTCTCGTAACACGGCGGTCATCGTCCCGGGCACCAACAGCAGCGTGCGGGGAGGGTGGATGTCCGACGGGACTGACGACGCGATCAACCTTTACGTACAGTCAATGAAAGCCGACCCCAGCCACTCGACGGCGGTGCTGGCCTGGATGGGTTACGACGCACCCGAATTCGGCCAACCGCATTGGCAGCAGGCCATCACCGATCCCGCGGAATTGGAGCAGGTTGGCACCCCGTGGCGGGCGAGGCAAGCAGGGGCGCTGCTGGCCGCGGATGTCAACGGCCTGGCCGCGACACATGAGTCGGCATTCCCGTCGCACGTGACGGTTCTTGGACATTCCTACGGTGCCACCACCGTTGCCGATGCGTTTGCGAACAGCGGCATGCGCGCCAACGATGCTGTGCTAACCGGTTGCCCAGGAACCGATTTGGCGCATCGCGCCGCGGACTTCTCTCTCAACGGCGGCAGACTGTATGTGGGCGCCGCGTCGACCGATGCGATCAGCTGGATCGGTGAGACAGGCGGCGGCCTCCCGAACGGACTGAACGAAACGCTAGGCGGGCCGGTGGGACCGTTGGCAGGGCTGGGCAGCGACCCGGCGCACGCGGGATTTGGGGCGGTGCGGTTCCGTGCCGAAGTCGCGGGCTCGCACAGCGTCATGCCCTGGTTCACCGACCATTCGCGCTATTACGACGTGGGCAGCGAATCGCTGCACAACATCACCGAGATCGTCGTCGGGCACGGCGATCGGCTGGCCGGCGAGGGCATGCTGGCGCCGGACCGGGCCGCAGCGCGCATCGCCCTTCCTTTCCAGTTACACACCCCCTTGGGCACGGTTTCGCTGCCGCATGTCGAAATCCAGGTGCCCATGACTGTCGATCCGGAATGGGATCGGCCCGCGCAATCGGTCACCAATGACCATGGTTTCTAGGGGTCCTCGTGCTGGCCGCTCCGCCTGGTCCGTGGGTGAATTGACCACCCCCGAAGCCGCATTTAGCCTGATCGAAAGGTGTACGCGGCGTCGAGACCGTTTATCGGATCAGATCGGAAGGAGTGCCAGTGTTCGTCGATACGGATCTTTTGCATTCCGGAGGCAATCAGTCCCACCGCGCAGGAGGGCACGCCCAGGACGGGGCGGATCAGTTGGCTGGCGGAACCGTGGCAGCGGGGATGTTCGGTGACTTCGCTGCGGCCGACGCCTTTCACGGCGCGGTCTCGGTCGCGCACGGTCAGCATGTGAAAACCCTGCAGGCCCACAGTGAGACGCTCACGGGTGTCGGCACCAAGGCGCACCACGCGGCCAAGGGGTTCACCAACATGGACGACAACAACGCCGACGACATGAAGGCGTTGCGACCGAGTTCTGGTCCCTCTGTACAGAGCGTGTAGAGAGTGCCGTGACGGAGGATCCAGCTTCACGTCTGGGTGGGCCCTATGTTGGTCCACCGGTCCGGCAGCCGACCTAGCGGCCGCAAAGCGGCGGTATTGCTCGTATCTCGGTTAGCTGTTGAACTATGGAAGCAAATTCGAGACGGTCTCGAAAGCGCGGGCAATCATGAGGAGGACGCATGGTGGGGGATCTGCCTCCAGCTCCCGAGGAGAGGCCGGCCGCCGGCCCGCCGACAGGCCCCACGCCTTGGGCTCCAGTCTTTCCCACGCAGCCATCGGCGCGCCCTCGGGCATGGCCAGCTATCGTCTTAGCCGCGATTGCCGTCCTGCTGGGCATCGCGGCCCTCGTTGTCGCATTAACGCGGCCTGGGACTAGTCAGTCAGTTGCATCCTCAGCCACATCGGCGCCAGCGCCGTACAGCGCGGACCAGACTGCTGCTGCACATCAACAACTGTGCGATGCGTACAAGCTTGCAGCGCGCGCGGTCCAAATCGACACAAACGGCGATAATCCCGCCTTGGCCGGAGTCGCCAGCGTGAATGGGGCGGTAATGCTGGAACAGGCTGTAAACGCGGGGCCGGCGCTCGCATCCGGCGATCGGGCCGCCGCCCTTGCCTTAGCGGCGGCATATAGCAAGGCCACAGCGATGGGAAGCTGGTCGCAGAGGGATGATCCTGCCTTTCGAGCGGAGGTCGATGATGTCAACGCGAAGGACGCCGCGATGAAGAAGGTATGCGGTGTCAGCTGACTGCTCCATTGATTGAAGTAGGAGGCTGGAAAATTTTTAAAACATCGCAGAGGGTCTTGCCGACCGGAGGAGGGGCATATGGCGGGAAGGGTGCGCGGTGGCGGTTGACCTTCCGCCCGGTACCTGGACCGCCGCGCTGATCGGACCATGGTGGCCAGGGCCATCAACGGCTCTGCGCGCCGGTGCCCAGCACTGGAGCGAAGCATGTGCAGAACAGCAGGCTTATTCGCAGACCTTGCGCACCAAGTGGACGTTATTCGCGGCGCACAATCAGGGTCACACGGCGGATGACCTTATACACCGATTTCAGCAGGGCGAGAAGTTTCACCTGGATCTCGCTGAGAAGTACCAGACAAAGGCGTCGGCATTCAATTCGGCGGCAGACGCGAATGACTATCTGCGAAACCGACTGTCCGACATAGCGAATAATGGCAACAACGAGATCAATCAAATACTCGCATCAAAAAAGCCACCGCCTGAGAAATTAACGGAAGTACAAGCTGTTCAAGCGCGCTGCAACGCGGACGCCGCGAACGCTAGTCGAGACGCCGTCGACAAGATGATGGCGGCGACGCAAAAGATTCTCGATGCTGAAGGCACCGGCGGTGACGCCCGTAGCTGGGCACAGGCAAATGGGTTCAATGTTGGCGATCCCACGCCGCCGAACCCAGTTAGTAAAGAGGACTTGCAGACCCCGCGGACGACACCGGCTGGCTTTGGTGTCGGGGGCACTCACGGCGGACCGTCACCGGCCGGCGGTCCGGGCACTACCCCGGGGGACAGCGGTCCAGGCTCGGTTCCGGCTGGATACGGCACAGGGCTTGGCCACGGTGGGTCGGGTCCAGGTGGCGGCGGGACGGGGGGGCCTCTGGGGCAGTTCGGTACCGGTCCGGGTCACGGAGGCCAGGTATCGAGTGCCAACGTGCCGGCAGGCTCGCCCGGGCTTGGACCCACAAGCGGGCCCCAGACGAGCGCGCCGTTGGTAAATGCGCCAGTTCAGGGCAGCCCCGTACCGATCTCGCCGGCGTCACCCGCCGGCCTGGGCCCAGGAAGTCAGCCCGGTTTGGCCCAAGCCTTCACCTCTGGCTTGGCGACCGGGCAGTCGACGGGACCTGGCGGACAGGCGTTCACCGCGGGGCCGATTCAAGCGATGGATTCCGGGATAAGTCAAGCTCCTCAAACCACACCTGCAGTCACACCGACCGTGCCCAGTGCAGGAGCATTCATCCCGACAGCCACTCCGGTCGACGCGCCCCCAGCCGCGTCCCCGGCGCCAACGACCATGGGGGGAGGCACTTCAGTTGCGCCCGTAATGACCGCTGGTTCATGGTCGTCGCCCGCCCCGACCATGGGTGTCGGCTCGTCCATTCCGTCGGGGCCGTTGCCCGCCTACGGTTCCGACCTACGCCCGCCAGTGGTAGCGCCTCCCTCCGTACCTTCCAATCCGGGGGGCCCCGTCTCGGGAGCACCGGTAGCGTCTTCGCCGGCGTCATCCCCGTCCGCGGGCGGGGCGGGCGGGCCATTGGTCTCTCCAGTGGAGCGGACGGCGTCCGGGGCCGCCGCGGGCCAAGCCGGTGCGGGGTCATCGACAATGGTTGGCGCATCGGCAGCTTCCGCAGCGACCGGCGCGACCGCTGGCGCCGTGTCGGCCAGGACGGTCGAACAACAGCGATTGCAGCGGCTCGTCGACGCGGTGGCGCGTCAGGAGCCGCGGCTGTCATGGGCGGCGGGATTGCGCGACGACGGTGCCACCACGCTGCTGGTCACCGATCTCGCCGGCGGTTGGATTCCACCCCACGTACGGTTGCCCGCCCACGTCACCCTTCTTGAGCCGATGGCACGACGCCATGACGTCAACGTGATGGATTTGCTCGGCGCCGTCACGGTGGCGGCTGCCCATCACCCCAACACCTATGTCACCGAGCCGGGACCCGACGAGCCCGCACTGAGCGGCGATCGGCCTGCCCGCTCGGCGGCGCCTGAAGTCGACCAACTTGGTCCCACCTTGGTCGATGCCGTACGCCGCCGGGACGGCCTGCCACGTATCGCGCAGGCGGTCGCCGCGCCCGCCGTGCGCAAAACGGGTGTCCTTCAAAGCGAATCGGAGCTGCTAAGCCAATACCTCGCTGAAATTCAACACTCGGTGCTGACCGCGTATCCCGGCTACGACCCAGCAGGCGTCGGAGACTGGATGCTGTTGGCCGCGATCGAGGCTTTGATCGAGGGGCATGAGTACCTGGCGAATTACCATTTGGCCTGGTTTGACGCCACCAGCCACCTGACCGGTTTGTAGCGCGGCCCTCAATCCTTTGGGTGAATACCGCTATCGGCATCCTGTGACAAAATGGGCGGCAAGCGATCGGCGTGCTCATGCACTTTCGAACTTTGCGACTGGCTTGGAGGTGAGACCTTGGGACCCAATGGAGGGAAACCGATTCGTTGGGATCCAACCACGACGCCTGATGCACCACCGGTCCCGCTCCCGACGTCGTCTCCTCCTGTTCCCCCAGGAGGTGTTTCGCCCGGCGATGGTGGGCAAGGAATGGTCGCGGGAGCCGGAAACGCCGGCGTCCCCAAAGACGCTGCGGACGCAGCCGCGGCAGACGCGGATCGCCGTGCCCATGCCGCCGATGCGGAGGCCAAGTTCCCGGCCAACGAGGCAAATAGCCAGCAGGACATGCAAATGGTCCAGCAGATGCTGCAGAGCGTGACCGGTGCCATCGGTGGTGCGATCGGAGGCATCATGGGCCCGATGACGCAGCTGCCCCAACAGGCGATGCAGGCTGGTCAGAGCGCCCTTCAGCCGCTGATGAGCGCAATGCAGGGCGCCCACGGCGCGGGCCTTGCCGACAGCGCGCATCTGGTCGACAACGTCGGCAGCGGCGGTGGCTCCGGCCTGGGCGGTGGCTCGGGCTTAGGCGGCGGCGGTGGAGGCCTCGGGGGCGGCGGCACCACGCCGGCCAGCTCGCTGGGGCCACCGCCGGTGCCGACGTCGTCCCCGCCAACCACACCCGCGGGCGCCAAGGCGCCGATGATGCCGCCGACCGGTGGCATGCCCGCCATGCCCGGGCAATCCGGCATGACCGGCATGCCGATGATGCCGCCGGGCGCGATGGGGGCCGGCGGCGAAGGCGGCAAGAAAGACAGCCCGGTCGAGAAGCGGGTGATGGCGCCCGGCGTGCCCAACGGCCAGCCGATCAAGGGCCGCTTGACGATTCCGCCGAACGCCCCGGGCAACAAATCCGGCGAGGCAAAGCCGACCGTCGTCACCAATAGGCCCAACCGCCGGATCGTGATCATGCCGTCCGAGGACGAGCCAAAGGAATAGCGGTGAACATCCCAGCCCACCGGAAGGTGACTGGTCGGACGGGTTGCCCAGCAGTAAGGTCGCTACGTAATCGCGGTCGGCCGATCCCAACGCACGCACCAAGTTGGGTTGCCCGTTATTGACAGCAGAACTGTCGATACGTGCACTATTGGTAAGTCTGCAGCGACCGCGCAATGCGCGGCCAGGAGTGTGTGGGAGTACTAGCGCGAAGTGTCCGGCAAGGATGCGGCGTCAAGAGGGCGCACAGGTGAATCACGGCGGGGAAGTCGGTGACTGATCCTCTGAAAATACAAGCGGTCACGGCGTTGTCTCGCGCCCACAATCTGTTCGCGGGCTTCACCACCGACCACGGCATCGACGATGCACAGGCCCGCGCCGCGGCGCTCACGCATCTCACCGCTGGGCTGCCCAGCGCGGCAGCTACTCGGTCGGATACCTCAAGAAAGCGGTTGACACGGTCGGCCCATGCGGACCGGATGCTGGGGCAGATCATCACCGCGGCGCGGGCCGATCACACGCACAGCCACGCTGCGACGCGAACGGTGCTCGATGCCGCCTTAACCGACACGACACCGGCCGCCGATACACCGATGGGTCGACGCGAGGCAGAAGGCCGTATGGCGGCGCGGCTGCGGACCCAACATCGCCACGTCGCCGGATCGCGCCGGCGGGCGAAGCTGCTCGCGCGCAGACTGCGACGCTTGCACTACCTTCGGGGGCGGTCGATGCACCACAACCAGGCCAGCGGACGCCCGGCCGTGTTGGCGGCCATCCGTAAAGCCTTGGACATCAAGGGCATTTACGACCCGGCGGCGCGCGCTCGCTGGGAACGTGGCATGGATCTGGTGGCCCGCCGCGAATCCAACTACAACGCCAACGCGGTCAACGACTGGGATTCCAACGCGGCGCGGGGCACACCGAGTAAGGGCGCCTGGCAATTCATCGCGCCGACCTTCGCGGCGTATCACCAGCCGGGGACCTCGCGCGACATCCACAATCTCGTAGCGCAGGCGTGTGCGTTCATCAACTATGCGATGGGCCGCTACGGGGTGGCAGTGGACGCCGCGAATTTGGCTGATCGGATTCAGCAGGCCGATCCTCACCGAGCACCCAAGGGGTACTGAGCATGCCGCTGAGTTTGTCTAACCGCGACCAGAACTCCGGGCACCTGTTCTACAACCGGCGGCTGCGCGCGGCGACCACCCGTTTCTCGGTGCGCATGAAACACGACGACCGCAAGCAGACGGCCGCGCTGGTGTTGTCGGTACTTCTGGTGGCCATCGCGTCGGGCTGGATGCTGCTGCTGAATGTTCTGAAACCGACTGGCATCGTGGGTGATTCCGCGATCATCGGCGACCGCGATTCCGGGGCGCTCTACGCCAGGATCGACGGGCGGCTGTATCCGGTGCTGAATTTGACGTCCGCGCGGCTGGCCACTGGCACGGCGAATCAGCCGACATGGGTGAAACCGGCCGAGATAGCGAAGTATCCGACCGGGCCGCTGGTCGGTATCCCGGGTGCGCCGGCGGCCATGCCGGTTCATCGGGGGGCGACGTCGGCGTGGGCGGTGTGCGACACGGCGGGCCGACCGCGCAGCTCCGAGCGGCCGCTGGTGACTTCGATCGCCGGGCAGCTCGAGGGCTTCGACCGCGCCACACCGCTCAGCGATGACGCCGGGGTGTTGGTCACGTTCGAGGGCAACACCTATGTGATCTGGGGCGGAAAGCGCTCGCAGATCGATCCGTCGAACAGGGCGGTCACGCTGAGCCTGGGTCTGGACCCGGGAGTGACTCTGCCGGTGGAGATTTCGCGGGCCCTCCACGACGCGTTGCCGGCGACCGAACCGCTCGGTGTGCCCGCGGTGCCCCTGGCGGGCACGCCCTCGACGTGGGTGTCGGGCTCACAGGTCGGCGCGGTGCTGCAGGCCCAGACCGCCAGCGGCGGCAAGCAGTTCTACGTCCTGTTGCCCGACGGGGTGCAGAAGATCACCAGCTTCGTCGCCGACCTGTTGCGCAGCGCCAACTCGTACGGCTCCACGGCGCCCCGCGTCGTGGCTCCCGACGTGTTGGTCAACATACCCGAGGTGTCCTCGCTCGCGGTGGACTACTACCCGACCAAGCGCCTGAATTTCATTGACACCGCCGCCGATCCGACCACCTGTGTCGGATGGGAGAAGGGCTCGACGGATCCGCAGGCGCGCGTTGTCGTCTACAACGGGCGCGGACTTCCCACACCGTCGTACCTGGACAACCGCATCGTTCACCTGGTGCGTGACGACCGCGACCCTGCCTCGGTGGTCGCCAACCAGGTGCTGGTGTTGCCGGGCGCGGCCAACTTCGTCACGTCGACCAGCGGCGTGGTCACCTCCGATTCCCGCGAATCGTTGTTCTGGGTCTCCGACAACGGGGTGCGGTTCGGCATCACCAATGACGACACGACGTTGCGCGCGCTCGGGCTCGATCCGGGATCGGCGGTCCAGGCCCCCTGGCCGCTGCTGCGGACCTTCGCCGCTGGCCCGGCGTTGTCAAGGGAGGCAGCGCTTTTGGCGCGGGACACCGTCCCGGCGCTCGGCAAGGTGGCTGTGGTGACGACATCGGCGAAGCCGGGAGGCTAGAGAATGTCCAAGAAAGCGTTCCCCATCAACCGCGTCAAGATCGAGCCGCCGAAACCCGTGCGGGTAGCGCCCAGCGCGCCTATCGCGCTGCCAGAACGCGAGCCGCGCAACATCTGGGTGATGATCGGGGTGCCCGCGCTGATCGTCGCGCTCATCGGCACCATCGTCATGCTCTACGTCTCGGGCGTGCGCAGCCTGACCACCGGCTTTTTCCCCCTGATGGGGATCGGCGCCTTCAGCATGCTGGCGTTCTCCGGCCGCTTCGGTCGTGCCCGCAAGATCACCTGGGGCGAAATGGAAAAGGGTCGTCGTCGCTATCTTCGTGACCTCGACGGCAACCGTGACGAGATCCAGACCGCGGTGTGTGCGCAACGCGAATGGCAGAACTCCGTGCACTCCGACCCGCGCGGGCTCGGCGCCATCATCGGCGGCCCCCGGATGTGGGAACGCGGGCGCGGCGACGCCGACTTCCTGGAGGTGCGGCTCGGCACGGGCGTGCAGCACGCGCCGGACTCGGTGCTGTCGGTGACCTGGCCCGACATCGCCTCCGATGAGGAGCTCGAACCCGTCACCGGGCAGGCACTTCGCGATTTCATCCTGGAGCAGCGCAAGATTCGCGACATCGCCAAGGTGGTCAACCTGCGCTCGGCGCCCGGATTCAGCTTCGTCGGCGAGGATCTCGACCGGCTGCGGTCGCTGATGCGCTCGGTGCTGTGCTCCCTGGCGGTGTTCCACAACCCGCGCGACGTCAAGTTGTTGGTGGTAACCCGCAACCCCGAGGTGTGGTCGTGGATCGTCTGGCTGCCGCACAACCTGCACGACGAACTGTTCGACGCGTGCGGGTTTCGGCGCCTGATCTTCGCCACGCCCGAGGAACTCGAAGAGACGCTGGGTGCTGAGCTGCACATGAAGGGCAAGCGCGGCGCCTGGACGCCGCTGGCCGCGGCCAGCCCCACCGCGATGGGCTCGGCCCTGGAAACCGGCAGCGACACGGTCGATCTCGGCCCGCACCTGGTGATCATCGACGACAACACCGGCAGCCCCGATGCGTGGGAGAGCGTCGTCGGCCAGGTCGGCAAAGCGGGAATCACGTTGCTGCGCATCGCCTCACGCATCGGGACCGGCGTCGGCTTCGCCAATGACCAGGTTTTCGACCTCAGCGAACGGCACAGCGCACCCAACGGATCGGTCAACGGCGAAGTAGCCCTGCGCCGCAACGGCTCCGACGCCGACGGCGAAGACGACCGCCCGGCGCCGCTGCTGCGGGTGCGCAACAAGTTCTTCGCCCACGCCGACCAACTGTCCGTGCACCGCGCCTACCGGTACGCGCGGGCGATGGCCCGCTGGTCGCCGACCAGCCGCAGCGAGATCGCCGACTCTGTCAGCGGCGCAACCGAACTCCTGCGGGCCCTGGGCATCAGCGACCCCCGCGATCTTGACGTCGACCGGCTGTGGGCCGAGCGGCGGGGACGCGGCGACGAGCGTTGGTGCGAGGTGCCCGTCGGCGCCAAACCCAACGGCGAGCTGCAGAACATCACCATCCGCGCCAAAGACTTCGGCGGCTTCGGGTTCCACTCCGTGGTCATCGGTACCAGTGGCTCGGGGAAGTCGGAGTTCTTCTTGTCGTTGGTCTACGGCATCGCACTGACCCATTCCCCGGAGACGTTCAATGTCATCTTCGTCGACATGAAGTTCGAATCGGCGGCCCAGGACATTCTGGGCATTCCCCATGTGGTGGCCGCGCTGTCGAACCTCGGCAAGGACGAACGGCATTTGGCCGAGCGAATGCGCAGGGTCATCGATGGCGAGATCAAGCAACGCTACGAGCTGTTCACGTCGGTGGGCGCCCGCGACGCCAACGACTACGAAGAGATCCGGCTTGCCGGGCGCGATCTGCCCCCCGTGCCGGTCCTGCTCGTCATCGTCGACGAATATCTGGAGCTGTTCGCCAATCACGAAAAGTGGATCAATCTCATCATCCACATCGGCCAGGAGGGCCGCGGCGCCAACGTTTTCTTCATGCTGGGTGGGCAGCGGCTGGACCTGTCGTCGCTGCAAAAGGTCAAGTCCAACATCGCGTTCCGCATCGCACTGCGCGCCGAGTCCGGTGACGACAGCCGCGAGGTGATCGGCTCGGACGCCGCCTACCACCTGCCATCGAAGGAAAACGGCTTCGGTCTGCTCAAGGTCGGGCCGCGTGATCTCGAACCGTTCCGCTGCTTCTATCTCTCCGCCCCGTTCGTGGTGCCGAAGGCCAAGGAGGTCGCCACCACCGTCGACATGACGCTGACCAAGCCGCGGTTGTACAACTGGCAGTTCCAGCCGCTGGACGCCTCCGATGCCACCGCGCTGGAGGCCGCCGCGGCCGTCGACGCCGAACCCGACGAATTCCTCTACTACGACGACGGTTTCAAACGGAAGAAGATCGTCGACGTGCTGCGGGAGTCGCTGCACGAGGTGCCGCACCGCTCACCGCGCCGGCCGTGGCTGGAGCCGCTCGAGGAGCCCGAGTCCATCGACGCCCTGGTCGCGGGATACCGCGGCAAGCCCTGGCACGTCGACTACGGGCGCAACGCGGGGCTGATGTTCCCGGTCGGCGTCATGGACATCCCCGAAGAGTCGAAGCAGATTGTCCATGCGGTGGACGCGTTGCGCAGCAACGTGATCGTGGTAGGCGCCAAGCAGCGCGGCAAAACCACCACGCTGATGACGCTGATGTGCTCGGCCGCAACCATGTACAGCCCGTCGCGGGTGACGTTCTTCTGCATCGGCGGCGCGACCCTCGCCCAGGCCGCCTCGCTGCCCCACGTCACCGACATCGTCTCGCCGAAGGACGCCGAGGGCATCGAGCGCATTTTGAGCAGCATGGACGCGTTGATCGACGCCCGCGAGGACTCGTTTCGACGCCTCAAGATCGACCTCGACGGCTTCCGGGAACGCCGCTTCGCGCCGGGCAGTGACGGATTGGGCGGCACCGACGCCAACGATCCGTTCGGAGATGTCTTCGTGGTGGTCGATGACTACGACGACCTGTACTCGAAAGACACTGTGCTGGGCGACCGCATCATCTCGCTGAGCAGCCGCGGCCCCGAATACGGCGTGCACGTGATGTGCAGCGCCGGTGGGTGGATTCACGGCCAGCGGCAGAGCCTGCTGCAAAACGCCACGGCGCGAATCCAATTGCGGTTGGCCGACCCCAGCGAGAGTCAGATGGGGCACTCCTCGCTGGAGTCACGCGACGCGGCGCGGCGGACGCTGAACCGGCCCGGCTTCGGCCTGACCGACAGCCTGCACGAACTGCGGGTCGGTGTTCCGGCCCTGACCGATCCGAACACCGGCGTGGTGGTGAGCATCGTCGACGTCGGGGCCCGCATCGCGGAGGTCGCCGGAGTCACCAAGCACGCCACCCTGCAGCGTCTGCCTCAGCGGGTGGCGCTGAAGGCGATCTTGGAGTACGAGGCCGGACACCCCAGCGGCGAGGACCTCTCGCTCGCCTTCGCCATCGGTGAACGTCACGAGCTGGGGCCGGTGCCCATCAAGCTGCGCGAGAGCCCCGGATTGATGATTTTGGGACGGCAAGGGTGCGGAAAAACCATGTCGCTGGTCGCCATTGGCGAGGCGATCATGAACCGATTCAGCCCCGAGGAAGCGCAGCTGACGCTGATCGACCCCAAGACCGCACCGCACGGTCTGCGCGACCTGCACGGGCCCGGCTACGTGAGCGCCTACGCCTACGACCAGGACGAGATCGACGAGGTGATCACCGCACTCGCGCAGCAGGTCCTGCTGCCCCGGCTGCCTCCGAAAGGCCTGAGCCAGGAGGAGTTACGCGCACTGAAACCGTGGGAGGGCCCGCGGCACTTTGTCCTGATCGACGACATTCAGGACTTGCGTCCGGACCAGAGTTACCCGCCCAAACCTCCGGTGGGCGCCGCGCTGTGGAAGCTGATGGAGCGTGCGCGGCAGATCGGATTACACGTCTTCACCACGCGCAACAGCGCGAACTGGGCGACGCTGCAGATGGATCCGTGGATGCGCTTCCAGAACTCGGCGAAGGTGGCGCAGCTCTATATGGACAACGACCCGCAGAACCGGATCAACCGCAACGTCCGGGCCCAGACACTGCCGCCGGGGCGCGGCCTGCTGGTCAGCGTCGACGGAGACGTCGAAGGCGTACTGGTCGGACTGCCCTCATCTGTCATACCGCCCCAGCAGTAACCAGTTGCGGCTCAGGCGTTCTCGCCGATGGCGCGACGGTGCGGCGGGGGAGCGGACTCGGCCACCAGAACCACCGCCCCAACAGCGCCACGATCGACGGCACGATGAACGCTCGCACCACCAGCGTGTCCAGTAACAATCCGACCGCGATCGTCGTACCGATCTGGGCGATGCTGAGCACGCTGCTACTCAGCAGCGCCAGCATGGTCAGCCCGAAGATGACGCCGGCAATCGTGACCACCCCTCCGGTACCGCCGAACGCCCGGATGATGCCGGTCTTCAGGCCCGCCGCCGCTTCCTGTTTGATGCGCAACGCCAGCAGCAGGTTGTAATCCGCGCCGACGGCGATCAGCGCGATGAAGGCGATCGGCGCGACGGCCCAGTGCAGGTCATGATGAAGCAGGTGCTGCCAGATCAGCACGCTGGCACCGATGGCCGAAGCGTATGAGGTGACGACGGTCCCGACGACGACCAGTCCCGCGACAGGGCTGCGCAACATCGCGGTGACGATGAGGAAGATGAGGACCAGCGCGGCACCGACCAACAGCTCGGTGTCGCCGGCCACGAAGTGCTGTAGGTCGGCGGTCACCGGGCCCACTCCAGCCAGGTCGACCTCGGTCGGGGTGAGGGTGCCCTCCTTGGTGGCCTCGTCGATGGCGGCGCGCACCTGCCCCGCCCGTTTGGCACCGTCGGCGCCCCACTCCGACCCGTCGCCGTACACCAGCAGGTAAGCCGCACGCCCGTTTTCGGAGATCAGGTGGCCCAGCGCCGTGGTGTAGCGCGGGTCGGTCAAGGCCCGCTGCGGCATGTAGAAGTCCCCTGCCGCGCTGCCCTGGAACTGCGTCGCGATCTCGTTTATGTAATCGGTCAACTGGCGCAGTTGCGGACCGAGCGTATCGGACAGACTCAGCAAGTCGCGGGTGGCCGAACGGGCTTGCCCCAGGGCGTCTTTCATCGACGCCACGCTCTGCGGCAGGGTGGCCATCGCGGCGGCCGCCGTGCTCGACCCGCTGGTGAGTTTCGCCGCGCCCGAGCCCAGCCGGGTAGACGTCTGCACCAGGCTATCGACGGGCTGGAGGACACGGTCCACCGTTGAGCAAATTGGATTGGTGGCGCAGTCGGGAGTGCGCTCGACGAAGTCCCGCAGCGGGTCAAGGTAACCCGATACCGTCGTGACATTGCTCTGCAGTCCGTCCATCCCGGCCCGCATGTCTTGCGCGGCGCCGGACATGTCGGCCAATCCGGCGCTGCCACCGCGCAATCCGTTGCCCAACCCGTCGACCGCGGCTTGGGTCCGCGCCAGCGCGGTGTCCAGCTCGGAAACCCGCTTGAGCCGCTGGGTCAGCGAATCCATGGTGTCACCGAACTGACGGCCGAGCACACCGGCCTGATAGGTCAATGTCGCCTGTTCGGGCACCTTGCCGTCGGGACGGCTGGCGGACTGCACCGCACGCACACCCGGTACGGCCATGACGTGGCTGGTGATCCGTTCGATGGCGATCAGCCCGGCCGGGTTGCGCAGGTCGTGGTCGGCCTGGACGGCGATGACGTCGGGCAGCAGCGCGTTGGCCGCGAAATGCCGGTCGGCGCTGGCATAGCCACGGTTGGAGTCGGTGGCCGACGGCGTGGCCGCGGGTTCGTTGAAGCCGACTCGCATGCTCACCAACGGCAGCGCGACCAGCAGGGTCAACGCCAGCGCAGTGACCAGGATCGGGCCGGGCCAGCGGGCGACGGCCGTTCCGACCCGGCGCCAGCGCCGCGCGGTTTTCGACGGCCGCGGCTCGAGATACCCGCGCCGTATCGCCAGGCTCATCAGCGCGGGCGTCAGCGTCAGTGCCGCGACCATTGTCGCCAGAATGCCGATGGCGCAGGGCAATCCCGCGCTGCGGAAAGAGCCCACCTTCGCGAAGACCAGGCACGCCAGCGCCACCGACACGGTGAGCGCCGATCCGATCACCACGGGCGCGATGGACCGGTAGGCCTGCGTCAGCGCCTGGGCCGGAGCCACGCCGCGGCGCCGGCCTTCGTGGTAGCGGCCGACCAAAAAGATCGCATAGTCGGTTCCGGCTCCCAGCGTCATGGCCGCCATGAGCGCCACGGAAAACAGCGACACCTCAACCACATTGGATTGACCCAGCGCCGCGACGACGGCGCGGGCCAGCGCCAGGGCAAGTCCGACCGAGATCAGCGGGATCGCCGCCGCGACGGGTGATCGATAGACCACCAGCAGCAACAGCAGGATGAGGCCGATGGTGGCGGCGGTGATCCCGAGCATCTGCCGATCGATCGCGGAGAATTCGTCGACGATCGTGGCTCCGGGGCCCGTGACATGGACTGCCAGACCGGTAGGTGGTGACAGCTTATGGACGGTCCCGCGCACGGCGTTGACCGAATCGCGCGCCTGCGCGGTGCCGAGCATGCCGGCCAGCCGGATCATCACGCTGACGGCCTTGCCGTCCGAACTCTGCGCGCCGGCGGCCGTGGCCGGCTGCGACCACAGGTCTGTCACCGCATACACGTGGCGCTGATCCGAGCCCAACGCCGTCGTCAGCGCGTCGTAGAACTGGCGATCCTGCGGCGTCAGCCGCTGATCGCGTTCCAGCACAACGTAAACGAAGTTGTTGCTGGGCGTCTGGTTGAACAGCTGGGCGGCCCGGGCGGCGGCCGTCGCGCTCGGCGCGCTGGACGGCATGAAGGACCGGGCATGGGAGTCCACCACCCGCTCAAGTTGTGGCACCGCCACATTGGCGATTCCCGCCGCCAGCACCCAGAGGCCGACGATAAGGACCGCGTACCGGCTGGTCAATCGCGCAAGGCTGCCCATTCGGTCATGCAACGGTCTGCCGATCACCGTTGGGCCCGCCGAACAAGCCGACGGCCACGTGCTCACCGCGCGTAAGCGAGCGCACGCGCAGCGAGCGACGAGTGCCGATCTTCACCAAGGCGTGCAGCCCGGGATGGGCGGCCTCGAGATCGGCACGCACCTGTTCGGCAGGCGCGCCCTCGTAGGCGGCCTGATCCAGCTTGGCCACCAGCATCGTGATCCAGCGTTGGCCGAGCGAGAGCATCAAGCCCTCCTGGTCGCCGAACAGCTCGGACACCTCGGATGAGTTGTCGATCAACGCAAGTGCCGCCTCGGGGTCCGTCTCGGCGGCGCGTATCACCTCGGCCATGAAGGCCATGCGGTCGTGCAGCAGTGTCCATGTCATGACTGAAACGCTAGGAAAGCAGCGGCCCGCGGCGCGTCGTGCCGAAGTGCAGTCTTTGTCTCCTACCACGGGCGGAGGCGGGTGCCGCCCGCAGGAGGATGTGACGGGGCAGCCGGCTCTTCTAGGATTGGACGATGTTGCATGCCGCAGCGGATCACTTGCGGGAACTGCTGCGCCGGCGAAGCGAGCTGATTCCCGTCGGTATCACCTGGGCGGCGCTGATCTCCGTCGATGTCGCCCTGGTGCTCGGCGGGGTGATCGGGACGCTGCAGCGGCCCGTCTCGGATCTGCCGGTGGCGCTGACCGCGTTCGCCCTGGCGCTGTCCCCCTCGTTCGCGTTCTTGATCTTCAACACGAAGATGACCCCGGGGCCGCTGTGGGCCACCTGGACGGCGTCCACCGCGCTGACGCTGTTTGGCACGTCCACGCCCATCCACGCCGATTTCGCCCCGGCGTTGCTGGTCCTGATGGTCTTGGTCGTCGCGACGTTGGCGTCGGTGCTGGGCGGGATCCTGGCGAGCCTCTCGGCGGCGGCGCTGTTGCTCACCGCATCCGCCCTGCATCGCCTCGACACGGTGGTGCTGTATCTGGGTTTCATAGCGGTGGGATGGCTGCTCGGTTACCTGATGCGAACCCAGCGGCTGCTGCTGGCGGAACAGATTGAGGCACAAGACATGTTGGCCGAGCACGCCGCCGCCGACGAACGCCGCCGCATCGCGCGCGAAGTGCACGATGTCATCGCCCACTCGCTGAGCATCACCCTGTTGCACGTGACGGGTGCGCGCCGCGCGCTGCAGCAGGATCGCGACGTCGATGACGCGGTCGAGGCCCTGGAGCAGGCCGAGCGGCTCGGCCGCCAGGCCATGGCCGACATCCGTCGTACCGTCGGGCTGCTCGACAACTGGCCGAGCAAGACCGCGCAGACCGCTCCAGAGCCCGGCATCGACGACATCGCGGTGCTGGTCGAAGGTTTTCAGCGGGCCGGTCTGACCGTCGCGCTGTGCGTCGAAGGGCCCACCGAT
This sequence comes from Mycobacterium sp. NGS11, assembly GCF_059813315.1. NCBI lineage: Bacteria > Bacillati > Actinomycetota > Actinomycetes > Mycobacteriales > Mycobacteriaceae > Mycobacterium > Mycobacterium sp. NGS11. The sequence goes on along the minus strand of NZ_JCALEJ010000005.1, from coordinate 89,153 downwards.
CACGTGTCGGCCGCGGTCGGCCTCGCGCTGTACCGCATCACCCAGGAGTCGCTGGCCAATATCGCCAAGCACGCCCCAGAGTCGAAAGCCGGTGTGGTGTTGGATATTTCGGCGGTGTCGGCGAGGCTGGCCATCACCAATCTGCTTCCCGCGGCGGTGGCGGCCTCGCCGTCGGCCGAGGGACGCGGCTTGCGTGGTATGCGCCAGCGGGTGGAGCTGCTCGGCGGCGCGATCGACGTCGGCCCCACCCGCGACGGCTGGTCGGTGTGCGCGGAAATACCGCTGCACGAAGGCGATGTCGCCTGGCGCCCGTGGTGGTGCAAGGGATGATCCCAGACAATTCAGCGACGCCCGAGATCACCGTGCTGCTCGTTGACGACCAGGACCTGGTGCGGTCGGGCCTGCGCCGGATCCTGCGCCGCAAGGACGGTTTCGTCGTCGTCGCGGAATGTGCCGACGGTGACGAGGTGCCGGCCGCGGTGGCCGAGCACCGGCCCGACGTCGTCGTGATGGATCTGCGGATGCGCCGCGTCGACGGGATCGAGGCGACGCGCAGGCTGGGTGGCAGGCCGCCGGTGCTGGCCCTGACGACCTTCAACGAGGACGAGCTGCTGTCGGGAGCACTGCGTGCCGGCGTGGCCGGCTTCGTGCTCAAGGACTCTTCGGCCGAGGAGTTGATCCGCGCGGTGCGGGCGGTCGCCAGGGGTGACAGCTATCTCGATCCCGCGGTCACCTCGCGCGTGCTCACCACGTACCGCAAGGCCGCACCCGGTCCCCGCGGCATCGCCATCGGCGAACTGACCACCCGCGAGCTCGACGTCCTGACATTGATCGGCCAAGGGTTGTCGAATACGGAGATCGCCGACAAACTGTGCATCTCCGGCGTCACCGTCAAGAGCCATGTCGGCCGCATCTTCGGGAAGCTCGATCTGCGCGACCGGGCCGCCGCGATCGTCTACGCCTACGACAACGGCATCGTCGTGCCGCGCTGAAGACCTAGTAAGGCGCCGACTGTTCCGCCAGGTTCAACAGCACGTAGGCCATGCACATCAGGAAGTTCAGCACCACCACGATCAGACCCGCGAACATCAACGAACGGGCGCCGCGCTTCTTGAGTCGCTTGTAGCGCGCGGCGCGAGATTCGCGGTCGAGCTGCATCGCGATCAACGCGAAGTTCACGTTGAGCAGTTCGTGCGCGGCCAGCGGCGCGCCCGCCAACATTTCTCGCAGCCGCTCCGGTGCCGTTCGAACGCCCACCCGTTCGAAACTCTGGCACAGACGTCGCGTCCGCCGCCGGCGGAGCGTGTGATACGGCAGCCGAAGGTGCCGCGCAAGTTGCCCTCGATTGCCCCCCCAGGGGTAAGACGGGGTCATCACAAGCGGGATTCTAAATCGCTGGACGCCACTTTCGCGCCGTGAACGCGAATTATGTTGCGAGATATCACTTCGGCGTTCCGACGCTCATTTGCTGGGAGGCGGTAGCGCCCGGCGCAGAATCAAAGCGCTACTAGTGGTGTCGACGCGCGAGATACGGGGTTTCCACGATGTTTGCGGCCGGTAGAGCAGGGTGAGGGTGACCCGTTGAGCAGATCGGGCGGTCGGGTTTGTCGGTGGTGGCTGCGATGATGGCGCCATGTCTCCGACCGCGATTGCAGCCAGCGTCGAAGTGCGCCCCAAGGATCGTCTCGAGGTGCTGTTCGAGGAGATGGCAGAGTTGACCGGTCAGCGCAACGCGATCGACGGGCGCATGGTCGAGATCGTCGCCGAGATCGATCGCGACGGGCTCTGCGGGATCACGGGCGCACGCTCGGTTGCGGCGTTGGTGGCCTGGAAGCTCGGGGCGTCCTCGACGAACGCGCACACGATCGCTACCGTCGCGCGCCGGTTCGAGGAGTTTCCCCGCTGCACGCAGGGCATGCGGGAGGGCCGGTTGTCGCTGGATCAGGTCGGGGTCATCGCGGCGCGCGCCGGCGAGGGCTCCGATGAGCACTATGCGGCGCTGGCCCAGGTCGCCACGGTCAACCAGCTGCGTACCGCGGTCAAGTTGGAACCGCGGCCCGAGCCCGATCCTGGGCCGCAACCAGAGCGATCGATCACCAAAGCCGCCAACGAGGAGTTCACCTGTTGGCGGATCAAACTTCCACACCTGGATGCGGCGAAATTCGACGCGGCGCTGGCGTCTCATCGGGATGCGCTGATCGCTCAGTGGAAGCGCGAGCACGGCGAGGGCGTCGGCGATCAGGCGCCGCCGCTGCCAGGCACCGCCGACGCGTTCATGCGCCTGGTCGAGACGGGTTGGGACGTCGAGGCGGCGCGGCGTCCCCATGGGCAACACACCACCGTGGTGGTGCATGTCGACGTGGAAAAGCCCGCCGCGGCGCTGCATCTGGGCCCGCTGCTGTCCGACGCCGAACGGCGCTACCTGACCTGTGATGCCACCTGTGAAGCCTGGTTTCACCGCGACGGCGAAGTCATCGGCGCCGGCCGTGCGACGCGGGTGATCAGCCGGCGGCTGCGCCGCGCGCTGGAGCATCGCGACCGGATGTGCGCGGTGCCCGGCTGTGGGGCCACCCGTGGTCTGCACGCACACCACATCCGGCACTGGGAAGACGGCGGCCCCACCGAACTGGCCAACCTGGTGCTGCTATGCCCTCATCATCACCGGTTGCACCACCGGGGCGTCATCACCATTACCGGACCCGCAGACGCACTCGTCGTGACCGACAGCGAAGGGAACGCACTGCACCCGGGATCGCTCGCGCGCCCACCAACCCAACCCCCACCCGCCGTCCCTCCCTGCCGTGGGCCGCTCGGCGAACGCGCCGACTGGTGGTGGTACACACCGTTCCAACCCCAACCACCACCACCCAACAATTGAGGCGGGTTAGCGGGGTCACTACCGGCAGTGGATCGACGAGTGTCAAACAGATTGCTACATCAAGACTTTCGTTGATGCGACCGGGGGCCGATCACCCGACCCATACCGCCTGCGACCCAAGACCCGTCAACACCCGCCGCCGGTCATGCGCTCTGATTCGGGCAGTTCGAGGTAGCGCTCCAGGTTGCGATGCATGTTGATCACGCGGCGTTCCTCGCTGGACAACACCAGATGCGTGAAGCCGGGTTGATGCATGCCGCGTTGCAAGCCGGGAAGCACCGCGATGTCCTGGGTGAGCACCAGGCCCGGTTCGGCCTCCCCGGCGGTCGTCCGCATATCCGTCGGCTTGTTGTGCGGCGCACCGGGCGGTAGCCGGGTCATCAAGAACATGATCAGCTCGCCCTTGTCGGGGGAGGGGTCGGCGGCGGGCCGCGAGCACATCACGGTCAGGTGATCGGCGTTGGCCAGCAGCGTCATGTTGGGAAAGACGTTGTACTGGTGCAGCCGGGTCATGCGGTCGGTATCGGCCCAGGCGAGGTCGACGCCGCGCTCGGCCGCGAATGCTCTAGTGCGCGCGGTGATAAGGTCCTGAACGGTCTGGCCGGACTCGCGCGCCGGGATGGGCGTGCCGTCGGCAGCCCCCATCAGCGCGCCCTGCGTCTCAACGTAGGAGTTCCAGACCTCTTCGTCGGACAGGGCGCCGTCAAAGCGTGGGCTCTGCACACCATAGGGCTGGTCCGATTTCCCGGTGTGGCCCCAGATCTGTTGCGGCGCATGAATATCGTCGACGCAACGCAGCAGTTCGGGATGCAGGGTCTGGATGTGGTAGGTCTCGCTGTAGCCGTCGGCGATGGTCTTCCAGTTGGCGTCGACCTCGATGGTGAGCGTGGCGTAGCAGCGGAAATCCTCCAGGTGGCACCACGCTATGTCGTCGGGCACCGCCTCGAGGTATTCGGTCAACGAGACCGCGCCAGGATCGAGGTTGACGAAGACGAGCCCGGCCCAGGTCTCGACCCGCGCCGGTATCAGGGGAAAATCGGACATCCGCAGCGAGCCGAAGCCCTTGCGGTTGGGCACCCGTTTGAGCGCACCGGCCAGGTCCCAGGTCCAACCGTGATAGCCGCATTTGACTTCGCGCAGGCCGGAACCGGATCCGGTGCACAGCGAATTGCCGCGATGCCGGCAGACGTTCTGGAAGGCGCGGAGCGTCCCGTCGTCGTCACGGACGATCAGCACCCCATATGGGCCGCAACGGTATTCGAAGTAGTCGCCGGGTGTCGCCACGTGGTCGACCATGCAGGCCAGTTGCCACACCCTCGGCCACATCCGCTGCGCCTCTAGCGCGGCGAAGGCGGGGGAGTAGTAGCGCTCGGCGGGCACCAGCGTCGGGCTTTCCGGCGGGGTGCCGATGGCATCCTCATCGCGGGCGCGCGCCGGATTGCCGGCCACCGTTGCCATGAGCTCTTAGCGCGCCCCGCGGACCAGGCGCCCGGGGCGGGCCCCGGTGTCGACGTCCTTGCGGCGGGTGACGGTCCCGCTGACGATGGTCGCCGCATAACCGCTGGCGCCCTGCAATATTCGGTTCCCACCGGCCGGCAGGTCGAAGGCCATCGCCGCCGGGTGCAGGGTCAGCGCGTCCATGTCGATGACGTTGATGTCGGCCTTCTTGCCCGGCTCGATGGTGCCGCGGTCGGTGAGGCCGAACAGGTGGGCGGTGTCGCGAGCTTGCTTGCGGATCACGTATTCCAGCGACAGCTTCTCGCCCCGGTGCCGGTCCCGTGCCCAGTGCGTGAGCAGGAAGGTGGGGTAGGACGCGTCACAGATCATGCCGCAGTGGGCGCCGCCGTCGGAGAGGCCGAGCACGCCCGCCGGGTGCAGCAGCATCTCCCGGATCGCGTCGCAATTGCCGTCGGCGTAGTTGAACAGCGGCAGCATCAGCATGGAAGTTGCATCCGACTCCAACATGAGGTCGTACAGCGTGGACAGCGGATCGTCGCCGCGCGCCTTGGCGATGGCGGCGACGGTGCGGTCCGGGGTGGGCTCGTAGTCCGGCGGGTCGCCGAGCGCGTACAGCCTGCCCAGCGAGTGCTGCACCAAGGCGAACATCCCGTCGAACAACAATGTGGGATCGGCGGGCAGGTCATCCTCCGGGAGGATCGCCGCCTTCACCGCGGGGTCGGCCAACCGCTGCGCGAGCTCGTCGCGGCTGCACTCGGCCTTCAGCCGGCGGTAAGTGGGCCGATGGCTGAAACCGTGATGGCCTTGGAAGCCGATCATCATGCCGAACGGCCGCGCCGCGATCTGGGGGTAGAGGCGGGCGCCCGCGGCGTGCGCGTCCGCGGACAGGTCGAGCATCTCGCGCCACAGTTTCGGATCGGCGTCTACCTGGATCAGGGCGAAGGACACGGGACGGTCGATCTCGCCGCTCAGTCGCCGCATCCAGTCCAGTTCTTTCTTGGGCCCGATGATGTCCTCACCCGCCGCGCCCTGCGGTGCCAGCTCGAACACCGCCTGACCGCCCGCCGCCATGGCGCGGCCGAGACCGAACAGCTCTTCCTCGGCGGCGAACGTGCCTGGGACCGGTTCGCCGTCCATCGCGCGATGGCCCATCGTGCGCGAGGTGGAGAATCCGAGCGCGCCGGCCTCGATCGCCTCACGAACCAGCCGTCCCATCGCCTCGATGTCCTCGGGGGTGGCCGGCTCGTTGCGCGCGCCGCGCTCGCCCATCGCGTAGGCCCGGACCGCGCCGTGGGCGATCTGGCTGCCCACGTCGACGGCGAACTTCTGCTTGCCGACCGCGTCGAGGTACTCGGGGTAGCTTTCCCAGCCCCAGGTGATGCCCTCGGTCAGCGCGGTGCCGGGAATGTCCTCGACGCCCTCCATCAGCTCGATCAGCCACTGTTCACTGCCGGGCCGCACGGGCGCGAAGCCGACGCCGCAGTTGCCGGTCACGATCGTGGTCACACCATGGCCGCTGGACGGCTCGAGCAGGCTGTCCCAGCTGACCTGGCCGTCGTAGTGGGTGTGGATGTCGACGAAGCCGGGGGCCACCACATGCCCTGTCGCGTCGATGGTTTCGGCCGCTTCCCCGCTCATCGCGGGGCCGTTGGCCGAGCGTCGCACGACGTCGACGATCTTGCCGTCCTTGATGCCGACATCGGCGGCATAGCGCTCCGCGCCCGTGCCGTCGACGACCGTGCCACCGATGATCTTCAGGTCGAACATGAGACTCCTCTTCGCCGCCGGGGGCTGCCTCGGGAGGGCTGAGCGGCTAGCCGCGCAGCATTTCGCTACGGTAGGTAGCGTAACTCTTGGCGGGACGAAGGCAATAGCCTCAGCCGAATTGGGTCTGTTCTACAGAGAACCCTTCAGCGCGGCGACGGTTTCCAGATCATCGAGCGCCGCGACGCCACGGCGCAGGCCCTCCATCGCGATGTTCTCGACCTGCATCCCGCCCATCCCGGCGGTGATCAGCGCGGCGACGTATGCATACAACGCGCCTTGGCGGAATCGCAGCCACAGGTCGTCGCGGTCCAACTCGGGTCCGCCGGCGGCCATCAGCGCCCGACGGTAGTCGTCGAGGAGGTCGCGCTGGTTGGCCTGACGGTCCTCCGGCGTCAGGCTGGTGATCAGCGTGTAGGCCAGTTCGCGCGACGGGTGTCCCCGGCGCACCGCCTGCCAGTCCAGCAGCCCGGCCTTCCCGCCCTGGAAGTACATGTTGCCCGGATGGGCGTCGCCGTGCATGACGGTGTGCGGGGGAGTGTCGATGAGCGTGGCGACGGCGCGGTAGTTGTCGGCGATAAAGCGGCCAGTGTCGACGGGGACGTCGACCAGGGAAGTGCGCTCGGCGAGCCGCTTGATCGAAAGGTGCATCAGCGAACCGGTCAGCAACGACGTGACGTCGCCGGACGGCGTATACAGCCAGCCCATCGGACCGCGCCCGTCGCGCGGGAGCCGGCCCCAGAAGGTGGCATGCAGTTCGGCCAGCAGCTCGATGATCAGGCTCGCCTGATCGGCCGACAACGGATGCAAGGTGTCGGGGAACTCGCACGACTCGGCCGGAAGGTCCTCCAGGACCAGCAGGTAGCGGCCCGTCCGGGCGTCGAATGCCGCGCCGTAGCAATAGGGCACACCGATGACTTGAGGCGCGAGCTCACGGTAGAACCGCACCTCGGTGTGTCCGAGGCGACCGAGTTCGCCCATCAGCCGAGTCGCGGCGCTTTGCGCCGCGACCTTGACGAACACCGAGTCGGGGACGTTCTTTCCGGTCAACACCAGCCGGCCCCGCGAGGACGTGCCCGCGTCCCGGCTGAGAACGCGGATCGACCGGACGGTGGTACCCATGACCCGGGACAGGACTGTGGGATCGATCGCGTCGACCGTCCGCGGCAGACCGAATCTGCCGCCGATCGCTGCGTCGGTGGCCACCCGGCCCGCGCCTCGGCCCAGGTGGGCGGCCAGACCGAGAATCGAGAAAGCTTGCGCAAGAGGAGTCTTCATGTCCATCCACCCTGATTTGCGAGCCGTCCGCCCATGCCGGTGATGTTACGGGATGCGTTGTGCCGCTTGGCTGTCTGACGCGAGCTGACCGCGCCACGGGCGGTTTGTGCGATGAATCCTCTTGCTGCCCAATGGCTAGCCAGGAAAGCGTGATTGCAGCAATGATCAGGCGCTACAGCCGGGCCGCGTCAGGCCGGTCCACGTCAACGTGACACGAGTTCCCTGCGGAGTGCGGTCGATGCTGACCTCGTCGGCGAGCGCCTCCATCAGCGGGATGCCACGGCCGCGCATCTGCTGCTGGTACTGGACCGGCTTTTTCTGTCGCCACCGGCCGCGGTCGTCGACGGACACCGCCAAGGTGTCCGAGCCGCCGTCGTAGGCCGCCCGCACGTCGACGGTCCCGCGCTCCGCGGCGTCGACGTACGCGAACTCCGCCGCATTGGCGATCGCCTCGTTCACCGCAAGCAGGAGATCACTGAAGCGGTCGTCGTCAAGGGAGAAATATCGTCCGAGCCACACCCCGAACTCGGCGCGGATCCGGGCCGCGCTGCGCGCGTCGGCGCCCACTCGCGTCCGCACGAAGCGGGATTGGTCATCGATGTTCGACACGTTCTGCGGTTGATCAGAGCGGCCCATCGTCCCCAGTTGCGTGCCCACTTCGCCGAGGCTCACTCACCAGCGATGCCGCTCAGCGCACCGTCGAGGCTGCTGTAGAGCGAGAGCACGCTGTCGATTCCCATCAGCTTGATCGGCCGGCTGGTGGCCGAGCCGTTGGCGACCACCGCGAATTTCGTCGGCGGCTCGATCTCCGCCTGCGTGGTCACCAGGACGGTCATCCCGGCCGAGGCCAAAAAGCCGACCTTGGAGAGGTCAACGATCAGTGCCGCGGGCTTGGTGGCCATCGCGGTCTGGATGGCGTCGGCCAGCAGCGGCGAGCTGAGCATGTCGACCTCGCCGGAGACGGTGAGTACAACCGCCTGGTCTACCTGATGTTTGCCGACTTCAAAAGCGGTTGGATCGACAAGATCGCCGGATTGTTCGCCCATGGTCTATCACTCACATTCGGTTCCGTGCGGGACACCGCTAGCTCTAACAGCCATTGCCATATCCGGGGGCTGTGTATTCAACCCTCGGGGAACACGGTTGCCTACGGAGGAGACGCACTCCGTCGATCTGCGCTACTGAATGCAGATACAGCTACAAGTGTTTAGTCAATGGTAGGACACGCGGCGTACCACGCTCAAAACGCTGAACGATTTCGGGCGCCGCGCCGTCGTCCGGATGTGCCTAATGGGCGGCGCAGAAGTTGCACGGGGCAGCGGCCCGTGCGTGAATTGCTACCACCGGCTTCGTCCTGCGCTTGTGCGGCGTGGCCTGCGCAAACGGGAAGGGCGGTGGGCCGTGGAATCCCGTGATCGCGACGGCGGGCAACACGATGACGGGTCGCCCGCCGAGCCGCCGGAGACCCCGGCCACGCCGTCGCAATTCGGCGCGCTGAACCGGCGTCGCGCGCTACTGGGCATGGGCGCGGTAGCCGGGTTCGCCGCGGTCGACGTCGGTGGGTTCGCGTATGCCGGTGGCTGGCTGCGTCCCGGCGCGCTGACTCCGCCCGGGATCACGGATCGCTTTGAGCGCGTCTACGGCCGCCATGACGGCTTCCGGCGAAACCACGCCAAAGGCCTGAGCGCCACCGGGACGTTCGTCAGCAACGGAGCAGCCGCGGCGATATGCCGGGCCGCGGTCTTCCGGCGCGGGAGCGTTCCCCTGATCGGGCGGTTCTCGCTGTCCGGTGGGCTGCCCGACCAGGCCGACAAGTTCGACACCGTCCGGGGGCTGGCATTGTTGTTCGACGGCCCCGACGGACGGCAGTGGCGCACCGCGATGATCAACATCCCGGTCTTTCCGGACAGCACGCCGCAGGGGTTCTACGACCGGTTGCTCGCGTCCAAGCCGCTGCCAGGCACGGGCAAGCCCGACCCGCAGCAGATGGCCGCGTTCCTGCAGCGCCACCCCGAGACCGCCGCGGCCATGCGCGTCATCAAGCAGACACCGCCGAGCATGGGATTTGCCGACAGCACCTTTTACGGGCTGAACGCCTTCCGGTTCACCAACGGCGCCGGCGCGACGGTACCGGTGCGCTGGTCCGCGATTCCCCAGCAAGGCGTCGACGTGACGGCGTCGCCACCGGCCCGGGACTACCTGTTCGACGCCCTGATCCGCACTCTGGCGTACACGCCGCTGAACTGGCGCCTCGTCCTCACCGTGGGCGAGCCGGGCGACCCGACTCATGACGCCACCCAACCCTGGCCTACTGCGCGGCGCACCATCGACGCCGGCACCATCACCATCGCCGCGGTCCACACGGAAGACGCCGGCAACGCGCGCGACGTCAACTTCGACCCGCTGGTGCTGCCCGACGGCATCGCCGCCTCCGATGACCCACTGCTGGCCGCGCGATCGGCCGTGTATGCCCGTTCGTTCACCCGCCGCGCCGGCGAACCCAAAGCGGTCAGCGCGGTCGACGTCGAAGCGGTCCTCCAATGACGCGCGCGACCGCCGGGGCGCGCTTCACCGTGCCGTCGCGCGTTCTGCACTGGTTGATGGCGCCGATGGTCATCGCACAACTGCTCATCGGCGTGACCATGATCGCCGCACTGAGCTACTACCCGCTGCTGCTGGCCGTCCATCGGCCCCTCGGCCTGCTGATCCTCGCCTTCGCGCTGGTTCGGCTGGCGAACCGGATCAGGCACCGGCCGCCCGCTTTTCTGGCCACGATGAGCGCAACCGAACGCCGCATCGCGACGTGGTCGGAGTACCTGCTCTACAGCCTGTTGCTGGTCCAGCCCGTGACCGGGTGGGCGATGTTGTCCGCGGCGCGATTCCCGATCACGCTGCTCGGGCCGGTCGCGCTGCCCGGCATTGCGCCGCGCGACGTCGACGTTTTCGCGGTGCTGCGGGAGTGCCACGGCGCTTTCGCGCTGCTGCTCTTCCTGGCGTTTACCGCCCATATCACGGCGGTACTCTTCCACACGCTCGTTCTGCGTGACCGGCTGCTGGACCGCATGGCGCTGTGGCGCTGAAGCTCGGCAGCCAAACTACTGAGACCGAAATCGCAGTCTGACGACCTGTCTGCTCGGGCTCGAAGTGGCCGAATATGATCGGCACGATTCAGACTTGAGCGCGCGGGCACGGGCCGGGCGTGCGGCGGCCGCGAGGGCCATGAGGAAGCGGGAGAGTTCAATGTCGAACCAGCAGCAAGCGGAACGGATGACGTCGGGGAAGGGCTTCATCGCGGCGCTCGACCAGAGCGGCGGTTCGACGCCCAAGGCGCTGCGCCTGTACGGCATCGAGGAAAACGAGTACTCCTCCGAGAAGGAGATGTTCGACCTCATTCACCAGATGCGCTCGCGGATCATCACATCACCGGCGTTCACCGGGGACCGCGTGCTGGCGGCCATCCTGTTCGAGCAGACCATGGACCGTGAGATCGCGGGCAAGCCGTCAACCACGTACCTGTGGGAGACCAAGGGCGTGGTGCCCATCCTCAAGATCGACAAAGGTCTGGCGGACTCGTCCGACGACGTTCAGCTGATGAAGCCGATCCCGGGCCTCGACGAGCTGCTGGACCGGGCCGCCGGCCTGGGCGTCTTCGGCACCAAGGAGCGCTCGGTGATCGGCGGCGCCAACGCCAAGGGCATCGCGGCCGTGGTCGCGCAGCAGTTCGAGCTCGGCCACCAGGTGCTCTCGCACGGCCTGGTGCCCATCATCGAACCCGAGGTGACCATCTCGATATCCGACAAAGCCGAGGCCGAAGGCATCCTGCGCGACGAGATCACCAAGCAACTCGACGCGGTGCCCGAGGGCCAGCGCGTGATGCTCAAGCTGAGCCTGCCCACCGAGGTGAACTTCTACCGCCCCCTGATCGAGCACCCGAAGGTGATGCGGGTGGTGGCCCTTTCCGGCGGCTACTCCCGCGAGGAAGCCAACGAGCTGTTGGCGAAGAATACCGGCTTGATCGCCAGCTTCAGCCGCGCCCTGACCGAGGGCCTGACCGTCGACCAGTCCGACGAGCAGTTCAACGCGACGTTGGACAAGGCGATTCAGTCGATCTACGACGCCTCCGTCGCCGGCTGAGCTATCCCGATGGCGGCGACCCGCTGCGCCCGGCTTCGCCGCGCTTGCGATCGCCGCTAATAGCGGTGCCGGGCCATGCGCGGTGGCCCGGTGCCGCCTTCGTCGGAGACCAGAGCGGGCACCATTTCACTGGTCACCAAGCCCTCGTCGCACGTCAATTCGTCGATGACGCCGAAGGATTCGGCGATATTGGCCGGGGTGTCGATCACGATGGTGACGACGGGCACCCGGCGGGTCAGCGAGAGCAGTCCATCGCCGTGGGGCGGGCGTTCGCCGTGGAAGCCCCAGACGCCGCGCAGCACCGTCGCGCCGTCCGTGGTTCTGGCCCGGCGCAGCCGCTGAACGATCCCGCGGTGGATCGGCACACCGCCGTGGTGTGCCGACTCGGAGGTGTAGATCGTCAGCTGCTGGAACAGCGGCAAGCCGCGCTCGTCGACGCCCGGTAGGGCGTGCGGCCGCTCCAGGAACTGGCCGTCACGTTTACACACCCGGACCCGTTCGAGGGTGATCAGGGGCCTGCGTAGCAGTTCGCCGATCTCCGGTAACACGCGACCGATCAGCCCGCCGGATCCGACGGCGACGATCATCATCGGGACGTCGGCGTTGCGGCCAAAGAAGCTGGCGCGCTGGCGCTTTCCGTGCGTGACACCGTCCACCCCGAGCAGCACCGTGGCGCCTGCGAGCCCACGCCGGTGCATCAAATCGCAGAGGGCGATGTATGCCGGTGAGCCGTTGACGCGTTGCTTGCGGCCGACGTAGATCGTCATCTTGACGGCGTCGCCCAGGTCCTCGGCCGGCTGCGGCGCCCCGACGTTGTCGTAGAGCAACCGGGCGCGCTCCAGGGTGACCAGGCCGCGCTGCTTGACGGCGAGCACCGGTTGGAGCAGGGCCTCGATCTTCGTTCTCGTGTCCACCGCGATGATCGCCACCGGCGGGTCCTCGGACAACGTCAACGACTCGTCGGTGCGCAAATGGTGACCGGTGCCGAATCCGCCGATGCCCCGCAGCAGGACGCCGCAAGCGATCCGGTGCTCTGCGTACAGGCCGAGCAGGACATCGGAGACGAAGCTGTCCCCGGTCCGCCTACGCTCGGCCAGATAGGTGGTGAGCTTCAGGCAATCGTCGTCCATCGCCGCTCCCGTCGCCTTGCCGGCAGCCTACCCGTTCGCAGACGTCAACCGCCGCAGCGTGTTCGACGGACTGCGTCAGGTTCCGGTGAGGGCGTCCACGATGAGCCGGGTGGTCCGTTCGGCTCGCCGTCGCGAGTAGGGCTGCGCGCCGGAGAGAATCGGATACACCACCCCGCCGACGATCGCGTCCGCCGCCGACTCGGCGGTGGCCTCGCTGACGTCGTCGGCCAGCAGCCGGGCCCGCACGCTGTCGTGCAGCGGCGCACTGAAACCGGCGCGCAGTTTGACGGCGGTGTCCTCATGCTCCATGCAGGCAACGGTCAGCGTGCGCAGCATGGCCGCACCCCGCGGCGTCGTCAGGCTTGTGAACAGCTTGCCCACCCAGCCGACCAGATCGGCGCTGAGGTTGCCGCTGTGGTTGACCGACGCGATCAGCTTGTCGGCGTCTTCCAGCATGACGTCGGCGACCAGCGCGGGGCGGGTGGGCCACCAGCGGTAGATGGTCTGCTTGCCGACACTGGCGCGCGCGGCGACCGCCTCGATGGTCAGCCCGTCGAAGCCGCGCTCGAGGAGCAGTTCCCGGGTGGCGGTGACGATCGCTGTGCGGGACTTCTCGCTGCGCCTCCTCGGCGAAGTCGCTTGCGCGTTCGCCGCGCTCAGATCGGTTGGCATCTGGTGGTCCTCGCTTCTGCGAACTGAAGATCGAAAGCCGGTAATCGGGCGCGCTTTACATATCCTGACTCGCGCCGGTACTCTTCCACAAGACGAGACGGTCCGTCTTGTAACGAAAGGATAGCAGTCCGTGCGGCCAACGCCAGTTACCTCTGGGCCGTCCTCGTGACCCTGGGACTGAGCCCGGAGCAGCAGGACCTCAGCGACGCCGTGGGCCAATTCGCCGCCCGGAACGCTCCGATTGCCGCGACGCGTGACAGCTTCGACGACCTTGCCGCAGGACGCGTGCCGAGATGGTGGGATGCGCTGGTTGCCAACGGTTTTCATGCGGTGCATCTGCCCGAAGACCTCGGCGGCCAGGGTGGACGGCCGATCGATGCCGCGTGCGTTCTCGAAGCGGCGGGCAAGTCGTTGTTGCCCGGACCGCTGCTGCCGACGGTCGCCGCCGGAGCCGTCGGGCTACTGGCCGACTCGACGCCGAGCGCAGAGTCGTTCCTGCGCGACCTCGCGTCCGGCAGCACCGCGGCGGTGGTGTTACCCGACGACGACGGCGGTCTGCAGGCCCGCGCCGAGGACGGGCACTGGGTGATCAGCGGCGCGTCACAGGTAACCCCGGGCGTCTGCGCGGCACGGGTCATCCTGGTCGGCGCCCGGACCCAGGACGCCGCAATCGTCTGGGCGCTCGTCGACCGCGAACGGCCCACGGCCACAGTCGAAGCCATTGCCGGCACCGATCTTGTCGGCGACGTCGGGATCCTGCGCCTCGCGGACTACCGGGCGCCGGAGGCCGATCTGCTCAGCGGCATCGACCCGGAGCGGGCACGCTGTGTGGTCGTCGGACTCGTCGCCACCATGACCGCCGGCATCGTCCAGTGGTGCGTGCAGGCTGTCACCGCGCATCTGCGCAGCCGGGAGCAATTCGGCAAGGTGATCGGTACCTTCCAAGCCCTGCAGCACAACGCGGCAATGCTTTTGGTGAACAGCGAGCTGGCCACCGCGGCCGCCTGGGACGCGGTACGCGCCGTGGACGAACCACTCGACCAGCACCGAATCGCCGCCGCCGGCGCGGCCGTCATCGCGATCTCGCCGGTCCCGGATTTGGTGCTCGACGCCCTGACGATGCTCGGCGCCATCGGCTTCACCTGGGAACACGACGTGCACCTGTACTGGCGGCGGGCGATCAGTCTGGCGGGATCGATTGGTCCGGCGAACCGCTGGGCGCGACGGCTGGGCGAGCTCACCTGCACCCAGACGCGCGACATGTCGGTGAACCTCGGCGACGCGGAATCCGAGTTCCGTGCCTGGGTCGCCGAGACGCTGGATGCGGCAATGCAATTGCGCAACGACACACCCGCGCCGCACGGCGACTACGCGGACCAGGCCTCCGGACCCCAGCGCACGTTGATCGCCGACGCGGGCCTGATGGCGCCGCACTGGCCGGCACCCTGGGGCGTCGGGGCGGATCCGTTGAAACAGCTCATCATCGACGAGGAGTTCGCCAAGCGGCCCGGGCTGGTCCGACCATCGCTGAACATCGCCGAGTGGATCCTGCCCTCGGTGATGGCTGCCGCACCAAAAGACCTGCAGGAAAAGATGATTCCGCCGACCCAACGCGGCGAGATTCACTGGTGCCAGCTGTTCAGCGAGCCGGGAGCGGGCTCCGACCTCGCGTCGCTGGCCACGCGGGCGACCAAGGTTGACGGCGGCTGGCGGATCAACGGCCACAAGATCTGGACATCGCTGGCGCAGTACGCCGACCTCGGTGCGCTTCTCGCGCGCACCGACCCCGAGGCCAGCAAGCACCGCGGCATCGGCTATTTCATCCTCGACATGCGATCCCCCGGGGTTCAGATCCAACCGATCAAGACGGCGACCGGGCAGGCACACTTCAACGAGGTGTTCCTCAACGACGTCTTCATTCCCGACGAGATGCTGTTGGGCGCGCCGACCGACGGTTGGAGCCTGGCGATCGCCACGATGGCCGAAGAGCGTTCCGCCATCGGGGGATACGTCAAGTTCGACCGGGCGGTCGCCCTGCGCCGGCTCGCCGCTCAACCCGGGCCCGACCGTGAGGACGCGTTGCGTGAGCTCGGCGAGCTCGACGCCTACACCAACGCGATCAGGGCGCTCGGGGTCCGCGAAACCATTCGGCTGCTCGACGGCCAGGCGTCCGGTCCGGCGTCCAGCATCGCCAAGGTGGCGATGAACGTGCTGTTGCGCCGCACCTTTGCCGCCACGCTGCAGTTGACCGGGCAGGTCGGGATGGTCGACGACCCCGACGCGGCCGTCGTGGAACCCTATCTGCACCTGCCGGCCGAGCTGATCGGCGGTGGAACCAGGGAGATCCAGCTGAACATCATCGCGCAGATGATCCTCGGCCTACCCCGAAAGTAAGGCACAGCATGGGATTGCGTGGAGAAGCCGCGATCGTCGGATACGTCGAGCTGCCGCCCGAGCGGCTCAATAAGGCCTCGTCCGCGCCGTTCGTCCTCGAACAATGGGCGGAGCTGAGCGCCGCCGCGCTCGAGGATGCGGGCCTGCCCGGCGACGTCGTCAACGGGATCGTCGCCTCACACCTTGCCGAGTCGGAGATCTTCGTCCCCTCCACGATCGCCGAATACCTGGGCGTGGGTGCACGATTCGCCGAGCACGTCGACCTGGGCGGGGCCAGCGCGGCCGCCATGGTGTGGCGAGCCGCCGCGGCCATCGAATTGGGGATCTGCGACGCGGTGCTGTGCGCGCTGCCGGCCCGCTACATCACGCCGATGTCGCCGAAGAAGCCCAAAGCCTACGGCGACGCGCTGTACTTCGGCTCGTCGAGCAACCAATACGGCTCTCCCCAAGCGGAATTCGAGATACCCTACGGCAACCTCGGCCAGAACGGGCCATACGGCCAGGTGGCCCAGCGCTATGCCGCGGTGCACGGCTACGACGAGCGCGCGATGGCCAAGATCGTCGTCGACACACGCACCAACGCCAACCACACCGACGGCGCGATCTGGAAGGACAAGCCGCTGACCGTCGAGGATGTGCTGGCCACTCCGGTCATCGCCGACCCGCTGCACATGCTCGAGATCGTCATGCCCTGCGTCGGCGGCGCCGCGGTCGTCGTCGCGAGCGCGGACCTCGCCAAGCGGTCGCGTCATCGCCCGGTGTGGATCAAGGGATTCGGCGAACACGTGCCGTTCAAGACCCCGACGTACGCCGAGGACCTGCTCAATACCCCGATCGCCGCCGCGGCGGACACCGCGTTCGCCATGACCGGCCTGAGTCGTGAACAGATGGACATGGTCTCCATCTACGACTGCTACACCATCACCGTCCTGCTCTCGCTAGAGGACGCCGGCTTCTGCGAGAAGGGCAAGGGCATGGAATTCGTCGCCAACCACGACATGACCTTCCGCGGCGACTTCCCCCTCAATACGGCCGGCGGGCAACTGGGCTTCGGTCAGGCGGGTTTGGCCGGCGGGATGCACCACGTGTGCGACGCCACCCGCCAGATCATGGGCCGCGCGGGGGCCGCGCAGGTCACCGACTGCAACCGGGCCTTCGTGTCCGGCAACGGCGGCATCCTGTCCGAGCAGACCACCCTGATTCTGCAAGGGGACTGACAGATGACGTTCGAACGACCGATGCCGGTGAAAACGCCTACCAGCGCACCGTTTTGGGATGCGCTGGGTGAGCATCGCATCGTCATTCAGTACTCGCCGTCGCTACAGTCCTACGTGTTCTATCCGCGGGTGCGCGCGCCGCGCACCCTGGCCGACGACCTGGAGTGGCGCGAGATCTCCGGAATGGGCACCCTGTACTCCTACACGGTGGCCCACCGGCCGGTCAGCCCGCATTTCGCCGATGCCGTGCCCCAGCTGCTCGCCATCGTCGAATGGGACGAGGGCCCAAGGTTTTCCACCGAACTGGTCAACGTCGAGCCGAATGCCATCCGGGTCGGAATGCGGGTGAAGCCGGTGTTCTGCGACTACCCCGAACACGACGTCACGCTGCTGCGTTACGAGCCCGCGGATTGATCTAGGTCGACGACCGCACCACCAGGCGAGCGATGTCGGTCAGCTCGGGAGACGGGGGCGCGGGGTGACCCAGCCGCTCGAAGACGGCGGCAAGCGCGGCGTCGGCAACCGCGCAGGGATCGAATTGCACGGTGGTCAGCGGCGGTGTGCTCACGACGCCCATCGGGCTGGCGTCGACGCCCATCACCGCGAGGTCGCCGGGACAGCGCAGGCGTGCCTGATGGATGCCGTACAGGACGAGGCAGGCGATCTCGTCGCTCTGCGCGCACACGGCGGTGACCCCGTCGCGCACCCAGCCGGTGACGACGTCGGCGGCGTTGTCCAGGGTGACCGCGTCGACCCGCACCGCGGGGAGGTCGCGCATCTGCGCCGCCCGCGAAACACCCTCGAACCAGTAGTCACCCAGCGGACGCCATCGGGCAATCCCGGTGTAGGCGAACGCGATTCGGCGGTGTCCGCGCTCGACCAGGTGATCGACCCGCATCTCGCCCACGGACAGATGCGGGTCCTTGAGCGCGGGCAGTGTTCCGATCTCGATGTGGGGAATGCCCGCGTTGGTCACCGCTTGGCGTGCGGCTGCGCTCAGGGGGAACAGGCTGGTGATCGCGACGGGGTCGAGATTCTCGATCGCGTCGACCACGTGCTGGTCGTCGTCGGTTTCGAAAATCTGCACCTGCAGGAAACCCTCGCGGGCCAGCGCGGTGGTCATCCGGCTGCCGGCCTGCATCGGCATCTCGCCCACGGCCACGTGGGGCACCACGTAGAGCACCACACCGCTTTTGCCGCGCGCCAGGTTACGGGCGGCGAGGTTGGGCCGATAGCCCAAAAGTTTGGCCGCGCGGTACACCGCGTCGCGGGTTTCCGGCGAGATGCGGCGGCCCCGCGCGTTGTTCAGCACATAACTCACCGTGGCGGTCGACACGCTGGCCAACCGGGCCACGTCGGCGGTGGTCGGACGCGCAGCTTTGTTGGTGCTCAACTTCCGTTACCTTCCGGGCCCGGTCATGCCCCATGGTGGCACGCGACGCGCAGAGGTATCGCGCCATATCGCACTGGGCGTTCGTGCCGCGGCAGCTCCCAAGGACTAATAGTCACTACTGCGGCCTGGGCGCGAGATTCCGGGCTGGACGGCTGCGCGCACCTGCACCGTTGCGCTCCAGTGGTTTAGCTCGTCAGCGCACCGCGACCGACGTTGACACTGTGATACACGACATTGTCTACTAGTCGATAACCGGCGACCGAGGAGCGCGGCATGAACAAGCACGATCTGATCCTGATCAGCGTGGACGATCACATCGCCGAGCCGGCCGACATGTTCGACGCGCACGTTCCCGACGCATACCGGGATCGCGCGCCCCGGGTGGTCCTCGAGCCGGACGGCGTCCAGCAGTGGTACTACGGCGAGATCCGGGGACGCAACATGGGTCTCAATGCCGTCGCGGGGAAACCGCGCGAGATGTACAACATCGACGCCTCACGCTACGACGAGATGCGGCCGGGCTGCTTCAACGTGGACGAGCGGGTGCGGGACATGAACGCCGGCGGCCAGCTGGCGGGGTTGAACTTCCCGAACTTCACCGGCTTCTCCGGTCAGGTGCTCAACCAGGGCCCCGACCGCGAAACGAACCTGGTGATGATCAAGGCCTACAACGACTGGCACGTCGACGAATGGTGCGGGGCCTACCCGGGCCGGTTCATCCCGTGCGGCATCCTGCCGCTGTTCGACGTGGCCGAGGCCGCCAAGGAGGTGAAACGGCTGGCCGACAAGGGTTGTCACGCCGTAACGTTCTCCGAGAACCCAGAGGCGCTGGAGATGCCCAGCATCCACACCACGTACTGGTACCCGCTGTTCGAGGCCGTTTGCGAAAACGACACGGTGCTGTGCACCCATGTCGGCTCGGCGTCGCGGTCTCCGCAGGTGTCGACCGACGCCCCGCCCAGCGTGCAGATGACCGCCTCGTCGATGATGAGCATGTTCACTTTCACCGAGCTGATCTGGGCGCAGTTCTGGGCCGACTTCCCGCAACTGAAGTTCTCGCTGACCGAGGGCGACGTCGGCTGGATCCCGTACTTCCTCTGGCGGGCTGAGCACGTCTACAACCGGCACTCGGGCTGGACGCTGGCGACCTTCCCACCCGGCTATGACGGACCCACCGACGTGTTCAAGCGGCACTTCTACACCTGCTTCATCAGCGACAAAGTCGGTGTGCGGAACATGGATTGGTTCAACGAGGACATGCTGTGCTGGGAGTCCGACTTCCCCCACTCCGACAGCAACTGGCCCTTCGCGCCGGAGGACATCGTCGCCACCATGGGCCACCTCGACGACTCGGTCATCGACAAGATCACCCACCAAAACGCCATGGCCGCATACTCCTTCGACCCGTTCCGATTCATCCCGAAGGAGCATGCGCGCGCCGGCTACCTGCGCGCGCAGGCCAGCGACGTCGACGTGGTCACCCACGTCGGCCGCAAGGCAAGTCAACGTGACCGTGACGCCTGGACGCGGATGACCCAGTTCGCCCTGCAGGCGCAGGCATCGGTGACGGTCGAGGCTCCCGATATTTCCGGGCGATCCGCCCGGCGTCGCGCCACCACCCTGGGCAACTGAGCGTGGGAGCCGAGGCGCCCTTCGCGGACTGGCGCGTGCTGGAGTTGTGCAACGGCCTGGCGGCGTCATACTGCGGCAAGATGTTCGTCGACGCCGGGGCCGAGGTCGTGAAAATTGAAGCGCCGCGGGGTGATTCGATGCGCGACTGGTCGGCCGGCGGGCCGCCCGGGGCGTTGTTCGGCTATCTGGCCGCCGGTAAGAAGTCCGTCGTCAATCACGGCCAGGCCGAGGTCGCATCGCTGCTGGCCGGCGCCGACCTGATAGTCACCGACCTCACCGACGGATGGACGCTCGACGCCATCAGCGCACACACCGCCGCGTCGGCCGTCGTGGTCGCCGTCACACCGTTTGGCACCACCGGCCCCTATGTCGAAAACCAGGTCATCGCCAACGAATTCATCCTCCAAGCGCTGTGCGGATCGATCGCCGGTCGCGGTTGGCCCGACGACGAACCCGTCCAAGCGGGTGGCCGGCTCGGTGAGTGGCTGGCGGGGACGTTCGCGGCGGCGGTGGCTGCGGCCACCGTCCGGCACGCGGCCCGAAGCGGCCGCGGTCAGGTCATCGACGTCTCGACGTACGAGGCCATGGCGATCGCCATGGGTGGCCTGTCCGCCATGTCGGCCAGCGTGTTGGGCGCCGATTCGCTGCTGCACGAACGCAGTTTGGAGCTGCCCTCGATCGTTCCGACGGCCGACGGCATGGTCGGGTTCTGCACCATCACCGCCCAGCAGTTCCAGGACTTCTTGGTGATGATCGAACGCGCGGATCTCGTCGGCGACGCCGAGCTGGCGTCGTTCACCGGGCGGGTGGAGCGCCGCGACGAGTTCCTGCGGATGGTCACCGAATGGACCGGGCGCCGGACCACCGAAGAGATCGTCGACCTCGCGGTGGCATTTCGAATTCCGGTGGCGCCCATCGCGACTCCCGAGATGCTTCCCAAGATCGACCACTTCGTGGAACGCGGCGTGTTCGTCGAATCACCGTCCGGGGTGCTGGCGCCGCGGGTGCCGTATCGCAGCGACGCGATGGCGACCGGCGCGCCCGCGGAACCGCCGCCACTCGGCGGCGACACCGGACGCGTGCGGTGGCCTGCGCGCCCCGAGTCGCCGTGTGGCGACGACGCCGACGCGCTGCCGTTGTCCGGCGTCCGGGTCACCGACTTCACCGCCTTCTGGGCCGGGCCGGTCGCCACCCAACTCTTGGGCGCCCTGGGCGCCGACGTCATCAAGATCGAGGGCGTGCGCCGACCCGACGGCATGCGGTTCTCCGCGGGCCGCCCGCCCGACTGGGACCAATGGTGGGAATGGGGCCCGGTGTTCTTGTGCAGCAACAACAACAAGCGGGGCGTCAGCGTCGAACTCGGCACCGAGGCTGGACGACAGCTCGCGCTCGGGCTCATCGCCGCGAGCGACCTCGTCGTCGAGAACTTCTCCCCCCGGGTGATGGCGAACTTCGGTCTGGAATGGGATGCGGTGCGCGCGGCCAACCCGCGGGCGATCATGGTCCGGATGCCCGCGTTCGGCCTCGACGGCCCGTGGCGCGACCGGGTCGGCTTCGCGCAGACGATGGAACAGGCGACCGGCATGGCGTGGATGACCGGGCACGCCGACGGCCCTCCGGTGATCCCGCGCGGGGTGTGCGACCCGATCGCCGGCCTGCACGCCGCCTTCGCCGCCGTCGCGGCGCTGGCGATCCGCGACCGCCACGGCAACGGAATGCAGGTGGAATCGACCATGGTCGAGGCCGCGCTGAATGTGGCGGCCGAAATGCTGGTCGAGTACTCGCGCAACGGAATCGCGATGCGCCGCAATGGGAATCGTGGGCCGGGTGCCAGCCCCCAGGGTGTCTATCGATGCCGCGGTGAGGACGAGTGGGTTGCGCTGGCGGCTTTGGACGGCGCCGCCCGGGCGTCGCTGGCCGGCCTGCTCGGCCAGCCCGCGCTGGGGGAATCCGGCTGGGCGGAACGGGCGGACGACGTCGACAAACTGGTCTCCGCCTGGGCCGCGGGGCAATCGGTGTCCGAGGCGGTCGAGGCGCTGCGCGGGGCCGGTTTGGCCGCCGCACGGGTCACACCGGCCGCGGCGCTGCTCACCGATCCGCAGCTGCGGGCCCGCGGCTTCTGGGAGACGGTCGACCATCCCGTAGCGGGCTCGTTCCTGTGCACCGGAATGCCTTTCGCGTTCCTCGGCAGGCCGCGGCGCTGGATCCGGCGGGTGCCGCCGCTCTATGGCCAGCACACCGATGAGGTGCTGACCGAGGTCCTCGGGCACGACCGGGACGACCTGGCGGCCTTGCGGCGGTCGGGAACCATCAGCGCCCGGCCGGCGGGACTGTGACATGGCGGTCAGTCTGTGCGTGCCGCCCCGGGCCGGGGAGCTGTGTGCGCCGGTGCGATTCTTGGTGCGTCAGGACTCCGTGGTGATGGAGCTGACGGCACGGCACCGCATCACCAGCGTCGAATGGGACGACGACGAGCATGCGGTCGCGATGGTCGTCGAGGTCACCGACCCGCAGACGGCACGGCCGGTGGACGTGCGAATCGATGTCATGGAGCCGGGCGCTGTGCCCGCCAACTCACGGGCCACGACGATCGGGACCATCACGCGCGGCGGGCGTGAATACGACGTCATGGGAACGTATTTGGGAGTTGTCGCGGATGAGAACTAGCCCGACCACGCGCACCGCGGCGATCGTCGGCGTGCACAACACCCGGCAGGGACGCCGCCTGGACGGCGAAACCTCGCGCGGCCTGGCGATCAAGGCGATTGTTGGCGCGTTGGACGATGCGGGCCTGACCCTCGACGACGTCGACGGCATCAGCGCGAGCCCGCACTCGACGTCGCTTATCTATGACCTGCGGATCGGGCCGGCCTGGCAGGGCCTGGCTTTCGGCGTCGGTATGATCACCGAAGCCGTCACCGCCATCGAGCACGGCATGGCCGACGTGGTGGTGCTGGTCGCGGCCCAGGCCGGCGAGTACCGGGATCACGAGGCCACCGCGCCCTGGACCCGGCCCGAAAACGAATTCGTCGCCCCCTGGGGCATGTTCACCACCGCCGAGTTCGCACTCATCGCGCGGCGTCACATGCATGTCTATGGCACGACGCGCGAACAACTTTCGATGGTGGCGGCCACCATTCGCAACAACGGCTCGCGCAACCCCGAGGCCGTGTACTACGACCGTGGGCCGTTCAGCCCGGAGGACATCACCGCGTCCCGGCCCATCGCCGACCCGTTCCATCTGCTGGACTGCGCCACCACCTCCGAGGGTGGGTGTGCTTTGGTCGTGGCCAACATCGATGCCGTCGACGTTGCGGGCCAACCGATCTACGTGCTCGGCAGCGGCGCGGACTTCCACGGCCCGTCCTACCAGCATCCGCCCGCGTACGACCTCGCCGGCCGGCGCGGGGATCACCTCAACGGTGTAGTGGGCCGGCGCGCCGCGGAGTGCGCGTTCAACCACGCCGGGCTGCGCCGCGACGACGTCGACGTGCTGGAACTCTACGATCCGTTCTCCTTCGAAATCATCCGTCAACTCGAGGCTTTCGGGTTGTGCGGGGACGGCGAGGGCGGCCCGTTCGTCGCCGATGGTCATATCGGCATCGACGGCAGCCATCCGATCACCACCGACGGGGGGACCATGTCGTTCAGCCACGCGGGAGCCAACCCGCAGATGATGCAGCGCGCGATCCGCGCGGTGCAACAGCTGCGCGGGCAAGCCGGCGACCTTCAGGTCCCCGACGCCCATGTCGCGTTGTGCAGCAACGGGGGAGCGGGGGCCCTGTTCACGACCGTGCTGATCCTGGGAGACGAACCACGATGACCTCCGACCCGTTGCGGCCTCAGACCGGACCCGTCCCGCACGCGAGCAGCCACGTCAGCGGCCCGTTCTGGGAGGGATGCCGGTCCCACGAGCTGCGCTACCAGCGCTGCGCGGCTTGCGGATCGGCGAACTTCCCGCCGACCGAGCATTGCCGCCAGTGCCTTTCGGAGGACATCAGCTGGCAGCGGGGCAGCGGGCGTGGCGAAATTTACAGCTGGACCGTCGTATATCGGCCGGTCACAGCGGAATTCGAGCCGCCCTACGCCCCGGCCATCATCACCCTGGACGAGGGCTACCAGATGCTGACCAATGTCGTCGGCGTGGCGCCCGAGGATCTCGAGGTAGGCCTGCGGGTGCGCGTGGAGTTCCACGCCACCGGGCCCGACGTGATGCTGCCCTACTTCACCGGCGCGCAGACGGACAGCTCGTGAGCCCCAGGACCGCTAACGGCCTGCCGGTCACGGCCTACCTGGTGCTGGGGGTGCTGGCGGCCAACGACGAGCGACTCACCGCCGGCGAGATCAAGATGCGCGCGGAACTGTCGGTCGGTCACTTCTATTGGTCCCCGTCGGTCAGTCACGTGCGGCGCGAACTGACCCGTCTGCTGCAGCGGGGGATGGTCAGCGAGACCGGCGCGCAATCCGGCAAGCGTGCGATCACCTTGTACGAGACCACCGATGCCGGCCTCGACGCGCTGCGTCGCTGGGTCCAGCACTTCCCGGGCCAGGACCAGGTGGTCATCAAGCATCCGGTCATCCTGAAGACCTGGCTGGCCCGCGGCCAGGACCCCGAACACGTCCTCGACACCCTGGAGCGCCACCTCGACGCGACCCGGGCCCGGCTGGACGAGGCACTGTGGTCGCGGCAGCGGTCGGTCGATCTCGGCATCACGAACGACCCCGAGCAGCGCTACTCCTTTGCCGTGTTGGACTACGCGATTCGCGGGCTGTACGCGGAGATCTCCAACATCTCGCAACTGCGCGACGAGATCGCCGGCGGCACAGCCCGAGACCCGGTCAAACGGGTGCGACGGTCGAAGGGCCAGATCCGCCGCCGGGCACCGAGGAACCCGGGGTAGCCGCGTAGGCCGTGCCCCGGGGTTCGCGCTCCCACAGCACCTCGTCCGCCCCGACGTCCGTTCCCTGAGCGATCAGCTGGCGCTTGAGCACCTTGTGCGTTGCGGTGCTGGGCAGGTCGGGGGCGATGCGGACGTAGCGCGGGCGCGCCTTCGGGGACAGGTCGGGCTGTGCGTCCAGGAACGCTTCGAATTCGGCGGGTGCGATCCTCTGGCCGTCGTTGAGGACGATCGCTGCCATCACCTGGTCGCCGACGTGGTCGTCCGCGACGGCGTACACGGCGACACGGCTGATAGCGCCGTGACGCAACAGGATTCGCTCGATGGGGGCGGCGGCCAGGTTCTCGCCGTCCACCCGCATCCAGTCGGCCGTGCGCCCGGCAAGGTAAATCCAGCCGTCGGCGTCGCGGTAGGCCAGGTCGCCGGACCAGTACATGCCGTGGCGCATACGTTCGGCGTTAGCGTCCGGATCGTTGTAATAACCGGTGAAGAAACCCGAGCCCGCCGTGTTGACCAGCTCGCCGATCGCCTCGTCGGGGTTGGCAAGCGCCCCGTCGGCGTCGAACCGGGCCACCGCACATTCGGTCACGGTGTCGCTGTGGTAGATCGCGATGCCGTCCATGCCCTTGCCGATGGATCCCTTGGGGGTGCCTTCCTCGCGGATCACGATGACGGCATTCTCTGTGGAGCCGAAGCCGTCCTCGACCTGCACACCGAAGCGGCGGCCGAATTCGTCGATGTCCTTGTCGTTGGCCTCGTTACCGAAGGCCACCCGCAGGGGGTTGTCGGCGTCGTCGTCGCGTTCCGCGGTGGCCAGGATGTAGGCCAGCGGCTTGCCGACGTAGTTCATGTAGGTAGCGCCGTAGCGGCGGATGTCGTCGAGGAAACTGCTCGCCGAGAACTTCGCCGGCACCATCGCGGCACCGGAGCACACCGCGGGCGCCCATCCGGCGACGACGGCGTTGGAGTGAAACAGCGGCATCGAGACGTAGCAGGTGTCGCGTTCGGTGAGGGCGAAACGCTGGACCAGATTGAGACCGGCGAACGTCGCCATGAGGTGGGATACCTGCACCGCCTTCGGGTTTCCGCTCGTCCCGGAGGTGAAGATCATCATGAAGGCGTCCGCCGCGGTGACCTCGCGGTGCGGCTTCAGATCCCCTGCGGCGTCGACGAATTCGCTCCACTGCGGCGTCGAGGAGTCGAGGATCTGCGTTGCGCCGAGATCCAAGCCGTCCAGCAGCGGCCGGTGTTCGGCGTCGGTGACGACAAACTGGCAGTCGGCGCGCCGAACGTCGGCCGCCAGCGCCTCACCGCGCCGGGTGGTGTTCAGGCCGCACAGGACGTAGCCGCCCAGCCCCGCCGCCGCCATCTGGCTGACCATCTCGGGCGTGTTTCCCAGCAGGGCGCCGATGTGCATCGGCCGCTGCGGGTCGGCGGCGGCCAACAGTGCGGCGGCCCGCGCGGCGGCGCCCGTCAGGTATTGACGCCAAGTCCATTGAATATCGCGGTATTTCACCGCGATTCCAGCATCGGATGAGCGGGTGCGCAGCAGCGCTTGAATCGTGTCGTCAGCCATCCGTTTGGATCCACCCTCACTCCGCTCGCCCTACGAGACGAGACGGTCCGTCTTATAGTAGCGGGCGGCCCGGCGCCGCGGTAAGTACCCTGCCGCCTTGCACCACCCCTGTGTTGTGAAGTTTTCATACTTATTTCGCTCACGATTCCGTTTCGGGGACCGCGTGTATCGCGAGGCCGTTGAGGTCGAACGGCCATCATTGGCTCATGCTGTTCGAGTTGCACAGGTCGCTGCTCCTGCTCAGGAATCGCGCGCGGGAATTTCGTCGTGAACTCTCACAATCGCGATCGGCGGACTTGTCCGGCCGGCGGTACCAGGCCGGATCGCCAGCGCCGAAGGACGACGGCCAAAATTGATGCGCGGCCGCGCTATCCACCCACCATCATCAACCCGCCATCCACGGCCAGCAGTTGGCCGGTGATGAAACCCGAGCCGGGTCCGGCCAGGAACACCAGCATCGGACCGACGTCGCGGGCGGGATCGCCCGACGTGCCGCCGAGCGGGATCATCATTTGCATCTGCTGGTCGATCAGCGCCGCGGCGTCCGGGCCGAGGAACTCGCGCAGCCGGTCGGCACCGGCGGTCTGCACCGCGGGCGCAAGGGCGTTGACGGTGATGTTGTCGGCGGCCCAGGCTTTGGCGGCCGATCGCGTCCACGCCTGCACCGCGCCCTTGGTCGCGGCGTAGACGGCCGAGATCGGGCTGCCCATCACGGCTTCCGAGGAGCCGAAGTTGATGATGCGCCCGCCCTTGGGTTCCTGGTCCTTCATCACCGCGTATGCGGCCTGGTTGGTGAGGATGGTCGCCTTGATGTTGGTGTCCAACAGAAACGAGATGTCGTCGGCGCCGATGTAGCCGGGAACGCCCGCCTGCCACAACCCCGCGGCGTTCACCAACACGTCGAGACCACCGAAGCGCTGGGCGGCCGCACCGACCATCGCCGCGACCGCCTCGGCCTCGCGCACGTCGCACTGCAACCACTCGGCGGCGAGGCCCTCCGGCGGTGGTGTCTGGTGATAGGTCGCCGCGACCTGGGCTCCCGCCGCCGTGAGGACTTCGACGGCGGCCGCGCCGATGCCGGTGGCGCCGCCGGTGACCAGGATTCGCCGGCCGAGCAGGGGAGGCGTCGAATCTGACATGCGTTGACGCTACCGCGAGCGGCGGGATCCGCCGCGGTGGCGTCGGGCCGGCCGGTCGGTCAGGCGCGGACCGCGATCGTCGAGAGCAAGTCGGCGAGCCGGTCCGGCTGATCGACCATGGAAAAGGTTCGGGCCCCCGCGATGACTTCGAGGCGGGCGTTGGGAATGGTCGCGGCCAGCCTCGCCCCGTCTTCCTGCTCGAAGAACACGTCGTCGGCCGACCACGCGATGAGCGTCGGCTTGTCGAAGTCGTACAGCCGGGCCGCCACCGTCGTGGTCACCTCGGTGCGCATCGAAAGCGTGAACTGGCGCAGGTCTTCGGCGATGCGCGGGTCGGAGAGCCCCGGCTGCACCCAGGCCTCGGTGAGGGCGTCGATGTTGCGATGCGCCAGCCCGTCGAACGCGCGCTTGCGCGCCGCCGGCAGCCGCATGGCCTGTGCGGCGGCCCGAAAGGTCGGCTTGGTCTTCGCCGCCAGAATGACCGGCTTAAGGATTGGCGGCGGAAAGTGTTCGAACGCATCGCAACTCGTGAGCACCAGCGCACCCAGCCGCTCGCGATGGTGCACGGCCACCAGCTGGGTGACGACGCCGCCGGTGTCATTGCCGACCAGCACCACGTCCCGCAGGTCCAGCGCGTCGAGTACCTCGGCGACCATGCCGGCGACACCGCTGATGGTCCGGTCGGCGCCGCGGCGCAGCGGCTCCAGATGCGCGCCCAACGGCCAGGTCGGCGCGATGCAGCGCAAACCACGGGCGGCCAGGCGCTCGCTGACTTGGCGCCACAGCTGCCCGCCCATCATGTACCCGTGCACGAAGACCACCGGCCTGCCGTCCTCGGGTCCGGTTGCTTCGTAATGGATGGTTCCGGCACTAATGTCGATCGTCGACATAGCAAACTCCTAGTTCAGAGATACACTTACAAACAGGCTGCCTGTTCGTAAGTTACCAACAGGTTGTATGGAAAGCAAGAGACGGACCCAGGAAGAGCGCTCCGCGGCGACCCGCGACGCGCTGATTGCGGCTGCCCGCAAGCTGTGGGGGCTGCGGGGCTACGCCGACGTGGGCACGCCGGAGATCGCCACCGCGGCCGGGGTCACCCGGGGCGCGATGTATCACCAATTCGCCGACAAGGCAGCGCTATTCCGCGAGGTCGTCGAAGTCGTCGAGCAGGATGTGATGGCGCGGATGGCCGTCGTTGTGGCCGAATCCGGGGCCGCCACGCCGACCGAGGCGGTCAGGGCCGCGGTCGACGCATGGCTCGAGGTTTCCGGCGATCCCGAGGTGCGCCAGCTGATCCTGCTGGATGCGCCGAGCGTGCTCGGCTGGGCCGAATTCCGTGATGTCGCACAGCGATACAGCCTCGGCATGACCGAGCAGATGCTCAGCGAGGCCATTCGGGCCGGCGAACTGGCCGAGCAGCCGGTGCGGCCGTTGGCGCACGTGCTGATCGGTGCGCTCGACGAGGCGGCGATGGTGATAGCCACCGCCGACGACCCGCAACGGACCCGTCGAGAAATCGGTCAGGTGTTGCACCGGCTCATCGACGCGATGTTCGACGCGCGGTGAGGGCTGTGGCCAATGAACCAAAGTCTATCGCGTAGGTTGTCAATGCCCTTGCCGCAGTGCATGAGTCGCGGACGCCTTGGTGAACTGGCTGATAGCATCGGCCGCCACTTCGGCGCCGTCGCGCCGTCGGATCTCCGCCCCGAAGAGCGCAGCCGCTTCCCGGTAGGTCGGGTCCTGCAACACCTTGCCGATCGCCGCACGGATGCGCCGCACGTCAGCGTGTTTGCGCAGCAGGATCCCCGCACCGAGGCGTTCGATGGCGGCACCAACGCGACGCTGGTCGATCAGCGTGTTGGCGGGCAGGATCACCAGTGGCACACCAAAAGACAGCGCCCGCATGGCCGTGCTGTGCCCGCCGTGGCCGACGACCAGGGAGGCGGTGGCCAGAACCTCGTCGTGGTCCAGCCAGGCGTGCAGCGACGAGTTCGCCGGCACGCGCAGCCCGGCTGAGTTGATGGCAGGTCCGACCGTTACCGTCGCGCGCACGGGCAGGGGTTCGATGGCGTCGAGGATCCTTTGCAGCATGCGCCGCTGCCCCGCATAGGCGACGGTGCTCAGGCTGACCAGAATCCGGGGCTCCGGCAGCGGGGTCGCCGCAGCCGGAATGCCTTGCCAGACAACGCCGACATGTCGGACCGCGGGCGCGCCCCGCACCGGGTCGAGTTCGGCGCGGGCGGTGACGATGTGGAGCGCGCCGGTTCGCTCGAGGTGGTCGGCCGGGGTGCCCTTGAGGCGCAGCAGCCATCCGATCGGGCCGGCGGCGAGGTCTTGCAGGGTCCGATGAAAGTAATGTCCGAACACCACTGTTGGGAAGCCTTGCGCCGCAACCTCGTAAATGGCCGCGGTCAGTAGCACGTCGACCACCACCACGTCGGCGTGGTACCGGCGTGCGGCTCGCACCGCCTCCCGGCCCAGCCGGCGGTCCATCGCGACCCGGACCATGCTGGCCATCATGCCAAGCAGCGGCCGCTGCACCGTCGGATCGAAATGTGTTGCGGGCGTGAAGGCCTCGAATCCGAACCCGTCGGCCTCAACGCGCTGACGCACGCCGTGGTGACCGAGGAAACGAACCTCGGCGCCGCGGGCGCGCAGCGCCCGGGCGACCGCCAGCTCCGGCGGAATGTTGCCGCCGCCGTCGAATACGACGAACAGAACCTTCATGGCGCCGCCCGCGCGCCGGCGCCCTGTGACACCGTGAGTACGCCGTCGATCATCAGCAGCATGCGGTTGCGGACCTCGGCGACGGTCAAACCCCGGTCGCGCCGAAGCAGCTTCCAGCCGTATACGTCGGTGGCCACGACCAGCGCATCGATGATCCGATCCCGTTCGATGGGTTCGAGGGGCAACTCGGTGCCGAACACTTCCTCCACCCACTCGCGATGCAGGGTTCGTCCCGCCTCGCACATCAGCCGCGCTCGCGGATCGTCATCTTCCTCGGCGAGCAGGCCGAGCACCATGTCCCCGCGCGCCTCGTAGTGTTCGATCAGCACCGTCATCGCCGTTTCAAGGTCGCCCGGTGGCGGGACTCTTTCGGCCAGCACGGCTTGGCGGACAGCCAGATACGCCGCCTCGATCAGCGATTCGCGGCTGCCGAAATGCCGAAGCACCGTCTTCACCGTGACACCGGCGCGCTCGGCGACCGTGCCCAGCGTGATACCCAGAGAGCGTTCCGCTACGACCGCATCGATGGCCGCCTCCACGATGGCGTTGCGGGTAGCCGCCGTCGACTCCTTGCGAGCTCGCATGTCGTAGCGTCGCGATTTCGTGTCCATGATGATGTACATCAAACCACCATTTGATGTCCCCCGCAATAGACATCAACTTGCGGACGATTGGGGAACCAGCATCGCGACGCGTGGCTGAAACGGCCGAACTCAACAGGCCGGACGGGAAGTGCGCGGCCTCTCGCCGCTACGGGGTTTTGAGAAAGACGTCGTTGAGCGTGACGGTGCGCAGGTTCCGATCGCGGATGAAGTCGACGAGCTGCGGATAGACGTGCGTGACCGGCAGATGGTTGAGGTGCCCGATGACGATGGCCTGCGGTGTGAAGTACTGATCGGCCATCTGCACGATGTACTCCTCGGTGATCAACGTCGAGTCCGACAGCGACCCCGACCACAGGGTGGGGACCTTGTAACCGAGGTCGGCGGCCACCGCGTCCACGGTGGCGTTGCGCTTCGCGTAAGGCGGCCGCCAATACGGCTTCGCGCCGATGCCGTAGGTATTCTTCAAAAACGCGTCATTGCGCGAGAGCTGTTCGGCTACTTGCTCTTTCGTCAGCGTGGTCATGTCCGGGTGCGACCAGGTGTGGTTGCCGAGCTGGATCTGCCCGCTGTCCACCAATGGCCGAAGCAGGTCCAGGTTCTCGGTCCACGAGTCGTAGATCCCGTTGACGAAGTAGGTCAGCCGTATGCCGGTGTCCTTGGCGAACTGCGTGTAGGCGCGCACCACCTCGCTGTTGACGCCGTCGTCGACGGTCAGGGCGAGCAGGTCGCCCTCGCCCGGGATTTTCATCAGGGCACCGCCACCGGGCAGCGGGATGCGGGCACTGAGCGGCGGGGGCGGCAACAGGGCCTGCGGGGCGGCCGGGCCGGAGGCCGGTATGTCGGCCGCGGGGGCTTGGGCAAACGTGCGGGGCTGCGGATCGACGATGAGCCGCGCGGCGCCTACGCCGGCGACGACTGACGCGGCGAGCGATCCAAGGAACTGGCGGCGGTTCATGGCAGACAAGCGAACGCGTCGATCAACTGATCACGCGGTGACAGAAATGGCGAATTCGGCCCGAATAGTCGCCCGGTTATTGTCGCGCGCTGCGCATTACGCCGATCCCCGCAGGAACCGCCGTTGGTGCACAACATCGAGGCCACAGCCGCGAACCGTACCATTCGCTGCGCCCGAATGTCGGCTCCGTTACGGGAGGGTCAGCTGTGAATTCTCATCGATCGGGATTATCACCGGTGAACGGGAGCCGATCGCGGAATCAATGCGGTTCCCCGACGGCGGCCCGTTGCGGCAGTTGCACCGGTTCGACGTTGGGCGTGCCCAGCGTCGAGGCCAGCCAGGGCAGTGCCGTGGCAAACGCCTGGGCGGCGAACGGCCAGTCGTGCTTGCCGGGCTGTGTAACAACCGCGCAGGCGATCCCGTGGGCGGTTCCGGCGGCGCACAGCGCGTTGGCGGCGGCGTCCTGTCCTTCCGGGTTCGCGGCCGGATCGGCGGTGGCGGCGCTGAGGGTGGGGCTGGCTTCCTCGGCGACGTTGCGGGCCTCCGACGACGAGGGAACGTCGAACCATCCCGATAGCCCGGTGTAGTGGCCATGCCGGTTCATGACGGTGATCGGGTCGAAGTCGGCCCATGCGGCGGTGTTGCCGCCGAACAGCTTGGCCAGGGTGGCCTCTTTGGAACCGATGCTGGGCCCGCGATCACCGGCGATGTCCACGAACGCGCTGAACAACTCCGGATGCATGACGGCCAGGTCGACGGCGCAGGTACCACCCATCGACCATCCGGCGACCCCCCAGTTCGCCCGGTCCGGACTTACGCCGAAGTTCGACACCATGAAGGGCTCGATGTCCTTCGTCAGGTGGTCGGCGGCATTGCCCCGGGCGCCGTTGACGCACTCGGTGTCGTTGTCGAATGAGCCGGTGGGATCGACGAACACCAGCACCGGGGAGAACCCGTGATGGGCGGCGGCGAAATCGTCGATCGCGGTGAATGCGCCGCCGGGACCCAGCCAGTCCGCCGGGGTGTTGAAGGCGGAGCCGATCATCATGACCGTCGGCAGCCGGGGTGGGGGATTGCTGTTGAACCATGCCGGAGGCAGATAGACCAATTCCCGGCGGTGGGCGAAGTGGGAGCCCGAGGGGGCGTTGTCGGCGATGTCGACCGGCACCACCACGCCCTTGGCCGGCCTGGTTCCGGCGACCTGCATCTCGGTGACCCGCAGCCGGTCGATCTGGTCGGGCAACGGGGCCGACGTCAGCTGATTCCACGCGGCGAGCACGGTGGGGAAGTAGCCGACCCATCCGTTCAGGGCCAGTCCCGCGCACAGGACGCACAGCGGCACCGAGAGCACCGCGAGACCGCGGCGCCACCAGCGGGTGCCGGGCCAGCCCACCAGCGTGACCGCGGCGGCCAACCCGCCCAACGCGATCCAGAGCCACAGCGCGGTCGGCGCCGGATCCCCGGCCACCCCGAGCGAGGTGATGTACCAGTACGCCAGCGCGGTCACCGCGACGGCCGCGACCAGCGCCACGGGTAGCACCAGCTTCAGCCAGCGCCGCGAACGCCAACGGATCGCGACGAGCAACGCGAGCAGCGCCAGGCCCTGCACGGCCGGCGGAAACCAGCCGTGCAGCAGGGACAGCTGTCCGAAGAACTGCTCCAACGGTCGTGACCTCTGCTAGATCGATTCGCTGCGCGCGGTGAGGTGAGTATCGAGGGGCCGTTCGGGGTCACCGAAGGCGGCGGCCGGACCAACTATCCCATACGATCACGGCCCGTCACCCGACCGTTTCTGCGTGTGGGCTCACCGGATGGGCGAGCCGGCCGCCCAGGTTCACGCGTTGGTGATGACGCTGGCGAACGAGCGCAGCCGCAGGCTGTTACCGACGACCAGCAGGCTGGAGGCGGCCATCGCGGCGCCGGCGAACATCGGGTTGAGCATGCCGAGCGCGGCCAGCGGGATCGCGGCGAGGTTGTATCCGAACGCCCACACCAAGTTGGTCTTGATGGTGGTCAGCGTTCGCCGGGAGAGCCGGATCGCGTCCACGGCGGCGCGTAGGTCGCCGCGGATCACCGTGAGGTCGGCGGCCTGGATCGCGACGTCGGTGCCGGTGCCCATGGCCAACCCCAGGTCGGCGACGGCCAGCGCCGCGGCATCGTTGACGCCGTCACCGACCATGGCGACCACCTTGCCCTCGGCTTGCAGGCGTTCGACGGCGGCGACCTTGTCGGCGGGCGTGGCATCGGCGATGACCCGCGCGATGCCGAGTTCGCCGGCGATACCGGCGGCGACCGTGGCGTTGTCGCCGGTCAGCAGCACCGGCGTCAGGCCCAGCCCGGCGAACTGCCGCACCGCCTCGGCGCTGGACGGTTTGACGGTGTCGGCGACCACCAGGATGCCCCGGACCCGGCCGTCCCAGCCGACGGCGACGGCGGTCTTGCCCTCGCTCTCGGCCCGAGCCTTCGCCCCGGACAGGGCGGGGTCGGGCAGCATCCCGCACTCGGTCAGCAGGCTCTCACGCCCGACGACGACGACGCGTCCGTCGACCTTCCCCCGCACGCCCCTGCCGTGGATTCCGGTGAACTCGGTGGGCGTCGGGAGTACGCCGAGCTTCGCCGTGGCGGCGCGCGCGATCGCTTGTGCGACGGGATGCTCGGAGGCGTCTTCCAGGGCGCCGGCGTAGCGCAACAGCGTGGTGGGCTCGGTGTCGACGCCGGCGATGAGGTCGACCAGGGTCATCCGGCCGGTGGTGACGGTGCCCGTCTTGTCCAGCACGATGGTGTCGACGCCGCGGGTCGACTCCAGCACCTCGGGCCCGTTGATGAGCACGCCGAGCTGAGCGGCGCGCCCGGTCCCGACCAGCAGGGCGGTCGGAGTCGCCAGCCCCAGGGCGCACGGGCACGCGATGATCAGCACCGCGACGGCCGCGGTCAAGGCGGTCGTGAGCGAGAAGCCCGCCGCGAGCCAGCCGGCCAGGGTCGCCACCGCAAGCGCGATGACGACGGGGACGAAAACCCCCGCGACACGGTCGGCGAGGCGCTGCGCCCGGGCCTTGCCGGACTGGGCCCGCTCGACGAGCTTGGCCATCTGCGCGAGCCGGGTGTCGTCCCCGACGCCGGTGGCGCGGACGACGAGCCGACCGCCGGCGTTGACGGTGGCGCCGGTGACGGCGTCACCCTCGCCCACTTCGACCGGGACGGACTCGCCGGTCAGCATGGAGGCGTCCACGGCCGAGGAACCCGCGACGACGATCCCGTCGGTGGCGATCCGTTCCCCGGGGCGCACGACGAACTCGTCGCCGACCGCGAGCCGTTCGACCGGGACACGGGCCTCGGCGCCTGCTCGCAGCACGGCGACGTCCTTGGCGCCCAAGGTCAGCAGCGTGCGCAGGGCGGCACCGGCCGCCCGCTTGGACCGCCTTTCGAAATAGCGCCCGGCAAGGACGAACAGGGTCACGCCCGCGGCGACCTCGAAGTAGACGTGGCACGGGGCGCCGTCGCGCCCGATGGTCAGCTCGAAGTCATGCCGCATGCCCGGTTGGCCCGCCGTCCCGAGAAACAGGGCGTACAGCGACCAGAGGAATGCCGCCAAGGTGCCGAGCGAGACGAGGGTGTCCATGGTGGCCACGCCGTGTTTGAGGTTGGTCCATGCGCCCGCATGGAACGGCCGGCCGCACCACACGACGACCGGGGTGGTCAGCGCCAGTGAGACCCAGTGCCACCGGGGGAATTGCAGGGCGGGAAACATGGCCATCGCGATGACCGGGCCTGCCAGCACGACCGCGGTGACCAGACGCCGGCGCAGCGAGGTCAGCTCGGGATCATCTGATGTCTGCTGGGCCACCTGGTCGCGGCGGCGCTCCGGCTCGCGCGGTGGCAAGGCGGCGCCGTAGCCGGCCCTCTCGATCTCGTCGATGAGAATTTGCGCGTCATAGCCGGCGGGAGCCGTGAGAGCGGCCTTTTCGGTGGCGTAGTTGACGGTCGCGGCGACGCCGTCGAGCTTGTTCAGCTTCTTCTCGATCCGCGCCGCGCAGGAAGCGCAGGTCATCCCGGTGATGTCCAACTCGATCCGGGGGGCGGTGGTGGGTAGGGCGCCCTCGTGGATCTCGCGCGGGGGCGTGCTCATGCGACCGTGACGGCCTCAAAGCCGGCCTCGTCGACCGCACCGAGGACGGCGTCCGCGTCGACGGGGTGCGTGCTGGTGACGACGAGCCTGCCGGTGGTGGCGCTGACCGTCACGTCGTCGACGCCCGGGATCTGGGTCACCTCACTGCGAACAGCGGCCTCGCAGTGGCCACAGCTCATCCCGCTCACCCGATACTCGCTGGTGGGCATGCCGCTCCTTCTCGATCCCCCGGCAGTCTTGACCACCCCATTCTGCCTGCTCGGCCGAGCGGCCTATTGGCGCAGGTGCGATCCGCCGCCTGGCGAACGAGCTCACGTCACACGTAGCCGACACCGATATCGACCGATACCTGGCTTGCGGTGACCAGTCTGGATTGGTCGGAGGCAAGCCACGCAACGGCGTCAGCGATGTCTTCGGGCTGTGCAATACCGTCGGGTAGCAGAGGTTTGTGCAGGCCTCGCAGATGCGGGTAGTCGTCCGCGGCCGATTGCAGTGCATCCCGCATCCGGCCGGTCCCCATCGGGGTGGCGACCGCCCCGGGGTTCAGGCTGTTGACGCGAATGTTGTACCGGCCGAGTTCGGCGGCGAAAGCGCGTGCCATCCCCACCACGGCGTGTTTGCTGGCCGTGTAGTGGATCATGAACGACTGCATGTTTATGCCCGCAGCCGATCCGATCAAGATGATCGAGCCGCCGCGGTCGCCGTCGATGATGTGCTGCGCGCCCGCCATCACGGTGTTCCACGTGCCAGTGACGTTGGTGTCGATGGTGTCCCGGAACGCCTGTGCGGATATCTGATTCCAAGGAGAGGGGCTGCAGATCCCGGCGTTGGCGACGATGATGTCGAGCCGGCCGAGCTGGCGCACGGCGACTTCCACTTCTGCTTTGAGCGCATCCAGGTCGCGAATGTCGACCTGTGCGGCGAAGACCCTGCGTCCGCGTGCGGTTACCAGCCGCGCGGTCTCGGTCAGATCGTCGGGCGTTGGCGAGTCGTAGGGAACGCTCGGCGGCAGCGGGCCGGCGATATCAACCGCGATGATGTCGGCTCCCTCGGCGGCGAGGCGTGCCGCGTGTGCCCGGCCTTGGCCGCGGGCGGCGCCCGTGATCAGCGCGACCTTTCCCGAAAGTGACTGATTCATCAGCGGGGGTCCTTTCAGTCGCCGGCGTCCTCGTCGAGCGGGTTCCGGCGTCCAAGCATGCCCTAGTCGTGCCGTCGCCTGGGATCCGAACATTCCCGAACCGCAGAGCCAGTGGGATTACGCTGCCGGGTAGTGGAAGGAGACATCATGACCGTCACTGTCGTCGAACGGGGGCCTCGCCAGGTGAGCCGCAGGGTCGAGGTGGCCGCCCCGGCCGCGGAGCTGTATGCCATGGTCGCCGATCCACGCCGTCACCACGAACTGGACGGGTCGGGCACGGTCCGCGACAACATCAGCGTGCCGCCGCAACTCGTTGAGGGCTCGAAGTTTTCGACGCACATGAAGATGTTCGGCCTTCCGTATCGGATCACCAGCACGATAACCGCACTCATGCCGAACGAACTGGTGGAATGGCGCCACCCGCTGGGCCACCGCTGGCGCTGGGAATTCGAGGCGGTGTCTCCGACCCAGACCACGGTCACCGAGACGTTCGACTACCGCGACGCCGGTGCGCTGAAGAACAAGCTGAAGTACTACGAGCGCATGGGGTTCGCCAAGGCGAACGCCTCGGGCATCGAAGCGACCTTGACCAAACTGCGCGACCGGTATGCGGGCTGATCAATACTCCGCCGGATCGGCCGCGTCCCAAGGCATCACGCCGGATACCCAATGGCTGAGTTCCTTGGCCTGGTCGTTGCGGTGCAGATGGCGGGGCGGGGTCGCAAAGGTTGAGTAGGGCCGGCAGCGGATGACCACGCGGTTCTCGCGTTCACACATTTCCTGGATGTGTGGCCGGGCTTCGTCGCCCAGTGGTTGGCCGGACATCCGGCCGCCAACCGCCATCATCACGTCGACGGCCAGATCCCGGTCCTGGTCCAAGATCGCGTCGGCATAGACCTGCAAATAGGAGAAGGGCCACCGCTCGTCGAGCACACACAGGCTGACCTTGCCGTCACGTTCGACGACGCGAGCCTTGCCCCGGCCGGCCATGGTGGAAACGAGCAATTCGTCGGTATCGGTGGGGATGTAGTACACGATCGACATGCCCGGGCCGTCGTTGCGGCGACGGTAGCCGAAGACGCAGGTGCGATGGGTGCGCACGAACTCGCGTCGTTCGGAGGGGAGCATGTCGCGGTCGGTGGGAACGGTGAAGGCTTCCGCCGCCAGGGGCAGCAGCATGGCGAATGTTCCTCTCTGCCAGAGTGCTTGAATCTCGAGGCTAATTATGGATACAGTGTCTCCGTAATAAGTGCGGGTGTCAAGCGGAGGGAGAGCCACCTTGCGCGACGCGGGCGACAGCGACGGGCCGCGCCGTTCCCGCGGCCGCCCCGCCCTCCCGGTGGACCGCATCCTTTCCGCGGCCGTCGAGCTCGTCGACGATCAGGGGCCGGAGGCATTGTCGATGCGGTCGGTGGCGCAGCGCCTGGGGTCGGGCACCGCCACGCTGTACCGCCACTTCTCCAGCCGGTCCGAGTTGGTCTCGATGGTCATCGACAAGATTCTGGGCGAGGTCGACCTCGGCGCGGAGGAGCTCGCCGCAATGCGGTGGCAGGACGCCTGCATTCTGTTCGCGCAACACATGTTTGACGCGCTGAGCCGACATGGCAATGTCGCGCCCCTGTTGATCGAGTACACGCCGATGGGCCCGAACGCGTTGGCCCATCGCGAGCGCTGCCTGGCCATGCTCCTCGACAACGGGTTTTCGACGGCGGTCGCGGCCCGCGCGTACGCGACGCTGGCCCGCTACGTCCTGGGCTTCGCGATACAACTGTCGTCGGTGCCGGCGGAGGGCGATCAACGGGACGCCGAACTCTCGGTGGCCTTTCACCGGCTCGATCCGTCCCGCTTTCCCGCGACGGTCACCGTCGCCGACGATCTGCCCGTCCCGCTGGGGGACGAATTCGCGTTCGGGTTGCGGCTCATCGTCGCCGGGCTCGAGCGGTTGCGGAAGTGAACGCGACGGGGACCTGAACCGTGGGCTGGGTGGTTGGTCGCGTTTCCGCTCCAGAAAGGACTTGGCCCGATGATCGAACGTACCCCCGCGCAATCTGCGGCGCCGGCGCTGACCCGGTGGGGTCATTTGGTGAGCCGCTATGGCCTGGCGCTCGTCTTGGCGTGGATCGGGGTGGGCAAGTACGTGAAAATGGAAGCCCGCGTGCTCATTGCGCACAGTCCGCTGATGAGCTGGGTCTACGACGTCTTCAGTGCCACCTTCGTCGCGCGCGCACTCGGAACGATGGAAATCGTTGCGGCCCTTCTTATTACGCTACGGCCGGGGTGGCCGCGGCTCTCAGCTGCCGGCAGCGCGCTGGCGGTGGTGCTGTTTGCGGGCACGCTCAGTTTTCTGTTCACCACCCCGGGGGTGGTCGTGACGTACGCCCACGGTATTCCGGTGCTCTCGGCGCTGCCGGGCCAATTCCTGCTCAAGGATCTGGCCTTGTTCGGCGTCGCGTTGTGGACGCTGGGCGACTCGCTGTCGGCCGTCGATGAACGTCGCTCGCCGCAGTACTCACTTGGCCGAACGCCGCGGTCCGTCAGGCCGCGCGTCAGCGCGTGGATCGCAATCACCGCGGCGCCCATTGTAAGGTCGAGGCCACGGAGAGGAACTCGACGCCGTGACCGAGACCGTTGGCCAGGCGCTTGATGTCGACGCGCTACGACGCAAGTACGCCGAAGAACGCGCGCGCCGTATTCGCGCGGACGGCATCGATCAATACGTCGAGATGGCCGGCGCATTCGCCCGATACGCCCAAGACCCGTGGGCGGACGGAAACCTGGTCCGCGAGCCGCTCACCGACGAGGTGGACGTCGCCGTCGTCGGCGCCGGATTCGGCGGCCTGTTGACCGGGGCGCGGTTACGACAGCTCGGCGTTCGAAGCGTGCGGCTGATCGACCGGGCGGCCGACGTCGGCGGCACCTGGTATTGGAACCGCTATCCGGGAATCGCTTGTGATGTCGAGTCGTATGTGTACATGCCGCTGCTCGAGGAGCTGGGCTACACCCCCACCGAGAAGTACGCGAAGGGGCCGGAGATCTTTGCGCATTGCCGGCGCATCGCCGAGCACTTCGACCTGTACCGCGACGCCTGCCTGCAAACCGAGGTGCGGGAAATCCGTTGGGATTCAGCCGAATCTCGCTGGATCATCCGCACCGACCGCGGCGACGA
Source organism: Mycobacterium sp. NGS11 (assembly GCF_059813315.1). Lineage (NCBI taxonomy): Bacteria > Bacillati > Actinomycetota > Actinomycetes > Mycobacteriales > Mycobacteriaceae > Mycobacterium > Mycobacterium sp. NGS11. The sequence goes on along the minus strand of NZ_JCALEJ010000005.1, from coordinate 48,873 downwards.
AATGCGCGCCAGGTTTGTCTCGATGGCCAACGGCTATCAGGCCAAACCGAAGTTGCCGGGCATCGAAGGACTCGGTGCTTTCGGCGGGCATGCGTTTCACACCAGCCGCTGGGACTACGCGTACACCGGTGCGGAGCTGGAGAATCTGATCGACAAGCGCGTCGGCATCATCGGAACGGGCGCCACGGCGATCCAGTGTGTACCGCACCTCGCCGCTGCCGCCCAGCGGCTCTACGTCTTCCAGCGCACCCCGTCGTCGGTGGACGTTCGGGCCAATTGCGCCACGGACCCGCAGTGGGCCAACGCTTTACAGCCCGGCTGGCAGCGCGAGCGGATACAGAACTTCCAGATCCTCACCGCCGGAGGCCACGCCGACCAGGACCTGGTCGCCGATGCCTGGACGAGCATCACCCGCAAGCTACCGGTCATGCGTCAGAATCCCGACGGCCTCGCCGATCCCGGACAGCGGGGCCGCGACATCGAGCTGGCCGACTTAGCGAAGATGGACGAGATCCGGGCGCGCGTCGCCGCGATCGTCTCCGATCCCGCCACCGCCGAGGCGCTCCAACCGTGGTACGGATACTTCTGCAAACGGCCCTGCTTCCACGACGAGTATCTGCCGACGTTCAACCGGGACAACGTCACCCTGGTCGACACCCGCGGCCTCGGGGTGCAGCGCATCACCGACACCGGTGTGGTGGTCGAAGACGTGGCCTACGAACTCGACTGCCTCATCTTCGCAACGGGATTCGAGGTGGGCACCGACTACTGTCGCCGCACCGGATTCGCGCTGATCGGCCGAGACGGTGTGTCGCTCACCGAACACTGGAACGACGGCGTGCGCACCTTTCACGGCCTGTGTACGACCCGGTTCCCGAACTGCTTCATCGAAAGCATCGCCCAGGCCGGGCTGACGGTGAACTTCCCCTACCTGCTCGACGTCCAGGCCGGCCACGTTGCGTGGATCATCGCGACCTCACTCGCCGAAGGCATCACCGAAATCGAGGCCGCACCGGACGCCGAAGCCGCCTGGGTCGACACGGTCGTCGCCCGGTCGGTCGCGAGTGCCGAGCGCGCCAAGACGTGCACGCCCGGCTACTACAACCGGGAAGGCAAGGCCGACAGGAAGACTCGGCAGGGCAGCTTCTTCTTCGGCGCACCGACCGAGTACGCCGACATCCTGCAGCAGTGGCGCGCCGACGGCAACCTGGACGGCCTGCTGGTCCGTCGCGCCGGAGACGGGCCGTGACGAGTCGAAAAGCGCGATCGCTCTACGCCATTGGGCGGATGCGAGCGGCGACCCGGCGGCGCCGCGGACCGAAGGTGGCCATCATCGGCGCCGGCTTCGGCGGGCTCGGCGCCGCCGTGGCGCTGCGCCGCGCGGGCATCGACGACCTGGTGATCATCGAGGGCAGCGACGGCGTCGGCGGCACCTGGCGGCGCAACACCTACCCCGGCGCCGCATGCGATATTCAGAGCCACCTGTACTCGTTTTCCTTCGCCCCCAACGCATCCTGGAGCCGCACCTACGCGCGCCAGCCGGAAATACTGGCCTACCTCGAGTCGGTGGCCGACGACTTCGATCTGCGCCGCCATCTGCTGCTCGACACCACGGTGCGCTCGGTCCGTTGGGACCCGCACGCCGCAGCGTGGCATTGCGAGCTGAGCCGCGACGGGCAGCCGTCCACCCTGACCGCCGACGTCGTCGTGTGTGCGGTCGGCCTGTTCGGTTCGCCCAAGCTTCCTGACATCGACGGCGTGAGCGAGTTCGCCGGCCCGGTGCTGCACACCGCGCGTTGGGATCACGACCTCGATCTGGCCGGCCGCAACGTCGCGGTGATCGGCACCGGCGCAAGCGGGGTGCAGCTCGTGCCCGAGCTGGCGAAGTCCGCCGGGCGCGTCATGGTCTTCCAACGCACGCCGCCGTGGATGGTGCCCAAGGACGACCGCCCATATAGCGCAACCGAATTGGCCCGTTTCCAGCGAAGCGTCCTGGCGTTGCGCCACACCCGCTGGCAGATCTGGAAGTTCCAGCACGACAACACCGCGACCTTCGCCGACGACCCCGTGGTGACGGCGCGCACGCGAATCGCGACGTCGTTCCTGGAGCGCACCGTCGACGACGAAGAGCTGCGCCGGGCGTTGACACCGGACTATCCGTTCCGCTGTAAACGGGTGCTGCTGGGTGACGACTATTACCGAGCACTGCAGCGCGACAACGTCGAACTGATCACCGACCCCATCGCACGCATCGGCCCGACGTCGGTGACCATCGCATCGGGCGCCGAAGTCGACATCGATGCGATCGTGCTGGCCACCGGCTTCGAGACGTCTCGCTATCTGTCGGGGATCGACGTCGTCGGCGCCGGTGGACGCCGGCTACACGAGCACTGGGGCGACGACCCGTCCGCCTACCTGGGGGTCGCGGTCAGCGGATTCCCCAATTTCTTCATGCTCTACGGCCCTAACACCAACCAGGGCGGCAACTCCATCGTCTACATCCTCGAGGCCGGCGCGCGACTGGTCGCCAGCGCGGTGAGCCGACTGGCACGCCGTGGCGGATACCTCGACGTGCGGCCCGAGGCCGAAAAGCGCTACAACGACGCACTTTCCGGCGACCTGGAGCGCACCATCTGGACGCAGTGCGACAGCTACTTCCGCTCACCGTCCGGCCGAATCGTCACGCAATGGCCGTATACCGAGCTGGAGTACGCGCGCCGGACCTGGCGGCTCAGGGCACGAGAGTGGATACACGGCGGGACGCGTGATGGTGCGGGACTGACAAAGGCCGGCATCGGCGCGCGGCAATAGCCAACCGGAGTCCACGCGCGTGCTCGCGCCGGCCCAAACACGCTGAGCGTATTTATCTTCAGAGTGATTTTCACGGCTGTCGACGGCTGGCCAGATCGTTAACATTCTTAAGAATGTCCGGTCCCAGACGGGGCCGTCTGGCAGATCAGCAGGAGCGGTGAGCGGAGGTGTGGCCGGCGTGGTGAAACTGCTGCCGCCCGGCGCGGCCCGCCCGTCGCTTCGCCTGCCCTGGCTCAGCATCCTGGGCGTCCTCGCCATCGTCGTCGCCACGGCCGCGATCGTGCTGAAAAACCTACCGACGGGTGGCTCCGACGAAATCCTCAACGTCTCCTACGACCCGACGCGCGAATTGTATTCGGCGCTGGACAAGGAATTCGTTGCCGAATACCACGCGCAGAGCGGAAACACGCTGCGCATCAAGGAGTCTCACGGCGGCTCTGGACGCCAGCTCCGCAGCGTGCTGGATGGCAGTCAAAAAGCCAGCGTCGTGTCGCTGGCCCTGATCAGCGACATCGACACACTCAGCAAGCGGGGTCTGATCGCCGGCGACTGGCAACAGCGGCTGCCCAACGCCTCGGTGCCCTACACCTCGACGATCGTCTTCGTCGTCCGCAAGGGCAACCCCAAGGGAATTCGCGATTGGCCCGACCTCATCAATCCCGACGTGGCCGTGGTGTCGCCCAACCCGCGGACTTCGGGTAACGGTCAACTGAGCGTGTTGGCGGCGTGGGGCGCTGTCACAACCCGCGGCGGCAGCCCGGCGCAGGCGTCCGCCTACGTGAAGTCGTTGCTGCAGCACGTCGTGGTTTCCGACGCCGGAGCTCGCAGCGCCGGAGATAGTTTCGCCCTGGCCAAGATTGGCGATGTCCAGCTGACTTGGGAGAACGAGGCGCTGCGCGAGGTCGCCGCGAACAAGGACGAACTGGAGCTCGTGTATCCGCCGGTCAGCATCCTCGCCCAGCCCGCCGTCGCCTGGGTCGACGCGAACGTGACCGACCCCCGGGCGGCCGCCCACGCGAAGGCCTACCTCGACTATTTGTTCACCGACGCCGCCCAGGAGCTGGTGGCGAAATTCGGGTACCGGCCGTACAAGCCGGCGATCTTGGCCAAGCACGCCCTCCGGCTGCGGCCCCTGTCGTTGTTCCCGATCAGTGCGATCGCCAAAAGCTGGAGCGACGCCCGGGAACAGTTCTTCGGCACCAACGGAATCCTGGACACGATCTCGGCGCCGAACGCGGCGTCGGGCGCTTAGCGGAAAGACTCGGAAACGTGGGTGTGCGTGTGAATTACGACCTGGTGAAGGGCCGGCATGATGTGATCGCCGGCCTGACCGTCGCCGCCATCTCGTTTCCCCAGGCGATGGCCTATGCCCTGATCGCCGGGGTGGATCCGAGATTCGGCGTCTACTCGGCGATCGTCGTGACCATCGTCGCGTCGATCTTCGGGTCGTCCTCACACCTGATCAACGGGCCTACCAGCGCCATCTCGCTGCTGGTGTTCACCGCGCTGGCCTTCATCGACTCCGAGAACGCCAAGGAACTCTTCGAGGCGCTCTTCCTGCTGGCCGTGCTCGTCGGCGCATTCCAGATCGTGATCAGCCTGTTCAAGCTCGGCAACCTCACCCGCTACATTTCCGAATCGGTCATCATCGGCTTCATGGCGGCCGCGGCCTTTCTGCTCGCCATCGGACAGCTGGGCAATGCCCTGGGCGTCCGTGACAAGGGCAACGGCCACATGCAGGTACTCCGGCGCGTCTGGCTCACCCTGACCCACGGCGATCACATCAATTACCGCGCATTGACATTGAGTGTCACCGCGGTGATCCTGGCCATCGTGCTGCGCAAGCTGGTCCAGCGGTATGGGTGGCCGCAGGTCGACATGCTCGCGGTGCTCGTCATCACGGCGCTCATCGCCTACCTCGCCGGCTGGTCGACCCCGGGCCGAAGCGGCCACACCGCTGTATCGGTGGCCGCCAAGATCCCGCGCAGCCTGCCCGGCCCGCATGTGCCCGAGGTGCACCCGGAGTGGCTGCCGCATCTGTCCACGGGCGCGCTGGCCATCGCCTTCGTCGGCATCATCGAGGCGCTGTCGATCGCCAAAGCCATTGCCTATCAAACACAACAGAAGATCGACTACAACCGCCAGATCATGGCCGAAGGCCTGGCCAACCTGACCGGGGGCTTCTTCCAGAGCCTGCCCGGGTCGGGCTCACTGTCGAGGTCGGCGATCAACTTCCAGTCCGGCGCCGCGACGCGGTTCTCCGGGATCGTCTCGGCCGCAACGGTCGCCGCGGCTCTGCTGCTGTTTGCCCCGCTGCTGCGTTACGTTCCGCAGCCCGCCCTGGCGGGGCTCTTGCTCGTCACGGCGGTGCGCCTGGTCGATTTCAAGCGCCTGATCTACACCCTCAAGGCGTCCCGCTATGACGCCGGGCTGGTGCTCGTCACGGGCTGCACGGGTATCGCCGTCGACCTCGACAAGTCGGTCCTGCTCGGGGTGGTCCTGTCGATCCTGCTGTTCGGGCCGCGGGCGGCCAAGCTGACATCCAAGGAACTCGTCGTCACACCCGAACGTGTAGTGCGCGAACGTATTCCGGGCGACGCCGCGGACCCCTCGATCGCCATCTACGATCTCGAAGGTGAGCTGTTCTTCGGTGCCGCACCGGAATTGGACCGTTACCTGGCGGGGATCAACCATCGCATCGCCGAACAAGATCTCGCTTTCGTGGTGTTGCGCCTCAAGCGGGTGCGCCACCCGGACGTGGTCTGCATCGAGCGCATCGAGCACTTCCTGCGCGAGGTGACCGAGCGGGGTGTCACCGTCCTGCTCGCCGGGGTGCGCCCCGACACGCTCGGCGTCCTGAACAATGTCGGCTTCCGGAATTGGTTTCCCGCCGAGCAGGTCTTCCCCGAGGAGGACGAGGAGTTCTCGGCCACCCTCAAGGCGGTGCGCTACGCCCACAACCGCCTGGCCGACCTCAAAGTGAAGGAGCCGTTCACCGGCGCGCCCGAACTCGCCCCGCACTCCGAGTTGTACTACCTCGTCTAACCCGCGGCCGACACCCTGGCGCGTTCGGTCATCGAGGCGATCACGCCGCCGTCGCTGAGAATGTCCGTGCCGGTGAGATATCCGGCCTTCGCGCTGGCGCAGAAGGCGAGCAGCTCGGCCATCTCTTCCGGCTTGCCCCACCGCGGGACGGCGGCGTTGGCCACCATGGCGCCCGCGCCGGCCTGCTCCTCGAGCCGGCCCATCTCGGTGTCGATGGACCCCGGCGACACCGAGACGATGCGCAAGCCGCGGGTGTTGAAGCGCTCGGCCTGCGACTGGCTGTACCACTTCACGAAGCTCTTGCTGATGGCGTAGGCGAGGCCGGATCGCGCGTCCTCGGGAGCGATGCCGCACGCCGCCAGCATGGCGTCCATGAAGGCGTCCGTGTCGCTCAGTGCTTGCGGAAACTGTTCTGCCGGAATGACTTCGGCGGGTAGAATGTGCGCGGCCATCGATGCCACGTTGACGATCACCGCGCCCTCGTCGGCGCCCGCGAAGAACTCCTCGTTGACGTTGACGGTGCCGACGGCGTTGGTCCGCATGACGTAGTCGGCGGCGCCCATGCTCGGGCTGACCCCGGCGGTGTGGATGACGGAGACAACGGACCCTAGGCCGGTCGCGGCGGCGAGCAGGTCCGCGACGGCGCGCCGGTCTGTGACGTCGCAGTCGACCGTTGTCGCGGCGATCCCGAGGTCTTGCAGGGTCGTGGCCGCGGCCGCCAACCGGTCCTGCCTGACGTCGCAGAGCACCACGGTGTGGTCGCGACCGACGATTTTCGCCGTGGCCAGACCCATGCCGCCCGCCCCGCCTGTGATCACCGACACTCGATTCATAACTGGGACCGTATACGCGGTGTGATTTCGGGCGCGGGCGGGTGACCGTGCGGCGGCAGCTACCGCGGGTGGGCTGAATCTCCCGGTTCGTGATGTGGGTGACCGCTGTGCCGAATGGCCGTGCCGAAGAACGGCGCCCGGAGAGTGGCGACCACGTGGCGGCGGTTGACGACCAGCCCGACGACGGCCACCGCGACGTAGACGGCGCAGAGCAGCAGCCGCCCCTGTGTCGAGAAGATCGGGAACTGGACGACGAAGAGCCCGAGCAGTGCGCACGCGGCGAACCGGTGGAACCGCAGCGCCAGGATCAGCGCCACCCCCATCATCGTTTGGGTGGCGGTCAGCAGCACCTCCTCCACCTGGCGGGAATCCAGTTGCAGGGAGACCCCGCCCCCGCCCAGCAGGTGGGCGAGCGGCAGTGACCCGATCAGCAGGGTCCACTGGTTGACCTTGGAGGACAGCAGCGTGGCGATGGCGGCCGTGCCCTTGCCCCGGGCGGCGAAGATGGTCGCGATGATGAACTCCGGTGCCTCGGAGGCCAGCGGGGCCAGCCACTGCACCAGCAGGAAGCGGTTGATGCCGAGTTGGGCGCCGGCGGCGACCAGGTTGTCGGCGAACGGCTTGGCGCACAGCAGGATCACCGCGCCCGAAACCAAGAACAGGCCGATTACGGTGACGCGCCGCCGGCCGTCGGGCAGGTCGCCCAACGCGGCGGCGGTGCCGATCAGGTCGGGCTCTTCGACCTCGCCGTGGCTGATCTTGTAGAGGTAGAACCCGAACCAGGCCAGCAACGCCAGCCCCAGCCCGAGATGGATCTGGCCACTCGCCGGGATCGCGAACGCGAGGACGCCGGCGATCGACAGAAATCCGAGTTCGACCCGGTTTGCTGGCTCCAGCGTCAGACCGGTGGACTTCGCCGACCCGGTCTTGCGCGCGACCATGATGCCCACCAGCACCACGACGGGCCAACCCAGGCCCATCAGCAACCGATTGGATCCGGTCATGTTGGCGGCGGCGTATTGCGTGTAATCCGCGTTGTGGCCGGACACGTAGGCGTAGTACAGGTCGACGGCGTATTCGGGCAGCACCGCGATCAGGGCGAGCAGCGCCGTCGCCAGCCCGCCGGAGACATCGATCTGCGCCGCCTCGGCCGCCCAGGCCAGCAAGAAGCTGGCCGCCACCACTGCCGCTCCGAAGATCAGCAGGGCGAGCACCGCGCCGGTGTGCAGTCCGGCGATGCGGACGACCACGGCCGGGACGACGAACAAGCCGGTGATCAACCCCGAGCGGGTCAGGGTGCGGCGGCGCCAGCGCGTCGTCGACACGGTCGCTGCGGGCCTGTCTATGGCGAGCATCGTCATCCTTCGCGCTGCTGATCGGGTGGTTAGTTCGGCTCGATGCCGTGGCGATCCGGTTACCCAAAGTACGCGCGGCCTACACGCTCAGCAACGCAGCGGGTCGGCCGTGAGAACGGTGCGTGCAAGCCCATATTTGCTGCACAGGGGACTGGGAAAGCAAGAGTTAGGCTGCCCTGATTTCGAACTTTGGCAAACCTCGCTGCCATCTAGTAGGACGCGCAGCGAACCATCGCGGTTCCGCCGTTCGCCCTAGGCGTCCGGTCCCATGGCAGCGGCGGCGGCCTGGGCGAACAGCTCAACGGCCTGATTGCGGCTCAGCGATGCCAGCAACTGCGCTGCGGCGCGCATGGTGTCGCCCACCATCAGGGTGGGGCCGTTGCCGAGGTTGTCGAAGGCCTCGGCGATGACGTCAGGCACGGCCGCCGCGTCCGGCGGGACCTCGTCGGGGGAGCCGATCAGGCCTCGGCTGTATTCGAGTTCGCGCAACGCCGGTGTGTTGGTCTTGCCCAGGATGAGGCCCAGGACGTCGACGCCCTTGTCGTGCAATTCGGCCCACAGCGCCTCGGCGAAGACCATGTCGAACGCCTTCGAGGCGCCGTAGGCGACCATGTTCGGTCCGCCGGCCAGCCCGGCGCCCGACCCGAAGATGACGATGCCGCCGCTGCCTCGCTCCACCATCGCGGGCGCGAAATGATGGCACAACTGCATGGGCACCATGCAGTTGCGTTGCACCATCGCCTCGGCGGCTTCGATCGGATTGGCAAGGAACGGTGTGAAATTCGGGTCGGCTCCGGCGCAGTACACCAGCATGCCGATCTCCAGGTCACCGGTTGCCGCGGCCACCGCCGCGGCGGCACCGGGCTGCGCGAGATCGATTGTGACAGTGCGGGTTTGCACCGGCGTCTTGGCCTCGATGTCGGCCGCGACGCGGTCGAGCACGGGTTGCCTGCGGGCCAGCAGAACCACGTTGACGCCGCGCTCGGCGAGGCCTTCGGCGAACGCCGCGCCCACGCCATCCGAGGCGCCGGCCACCAGTGCCCATGGCCCGTATTTCGTCGCGAAAGTCATCTACTCGCCCCCGACCGTGGCGATACGAACCTGGGTGTAGCGCCGGCGGGCGATGCGCCAGCCCGTCGGCGTGCGCACCAGGTCGTCGTCATAGAAACCGATGGCATTGACGCCAGAGTTGTTGTCGCTAGCCATGATCAAGCCGTCGATATAGGTGCGTGCCGTGGCCTTGTCGCCGTCGAGCGTGATGGCCTGGTTGGTCAGGCGATGCAACGTGTGCCCCGCCAGGGCGTGCACCTGCTCCATGAAGTCGGCGACGGCGTCGACGCCATTCCAGGTGCCGATCTCGCCGTAGTCCAGTCGGCAGTCGTCGGTGAAGACGGTGCGAAACAGCGGCCAGTCGCGCCGGTCGATCCCGGTGGCATAACGCACCAGCAGCTCGGAGATGTCTTGCCGGTCATCGCGTTCGCTCACGGGACGTCTCCATTCGGACGGACGACGATCCGGGGCGGGCCGTCGGACCTGCGGGCCTGATCGAGGGCATCGGGCACCTCGTCGAGGCCGATGATCTTGCCGACGCTCGGCAGCGGATCCAGTCGGCCCGCGACGATGGCGTCGAGCGTGCCGTACCAGTCCTGGGGGTGCGGACCGCCGCCGAACTGAATGGTCACACCCTGGCGGGTCGCGGTGGTGATGTCGAGGGTGTCGCCGGTGTACCAGCCGCCCGCGCAGTAGATGCGGGTGCCCAGTTCGGCGGATTCGACCAACTCCTGGATCAGTCCGGACGCGCCCACGCATTCGAATACGACTGCCGGCCCGGGCAATCCGCGCTGCGCGCGCACCTCGTTGAACGCGTCGAACGGGGACTTCTCGCCCGGGTCGACCAGCACGTGCGCGCCGAACCGGTCTCGGGCTAGTTCGCGCCGGTCGGCGTGAAAGTCGGCGACGACGATGGGCTCGATGCCGCGGCCGGCCAGCGCCGCGACGGCCGAGAGCCCGATAGCTCCCGCACCGATGACGATGGGAATCTCGCCGTGGTTCAGTTGCGCCGAGCGCACGTAGAACTCGCCGACCGCGAACGCGTCGGTCAATGCGACGGCATCGTTGGACACGTCGCCGGGGACCGGCTTGGCCGCCACTTCCGAAACCACCAGCAGCTCAGCGAAACTGCCTTGGGCTTCGGGATGCTGACCGATGATGCGCATTCCGCCGGCGCCGCCGTCGACCAGGCGCACCGGCATGGCCGTCACGCGCGTACCGACGGCGAACTGGTCGGTGCAGCCAGGCCCGTGTCCGACGACCTCGCCGACGAATTCGTGGCCGAGCACGATGTCGCGCTCGGTGTCGTACAGCGAGCGGCCGGTCGGGTCGTCGATGGCGAGCTCGGGATGATCCATGAAATGCACGTCGGACGCGCAGATCGCGGTGCTCAACGTGCGCAGCAACAGCTCACCCGGCCCGGGCTTCGGGTCCGGTATCGCACGGACCTGCAACCGGCCGTCTCGCAATACCACAGCGCGCAATGAACTAGCTTTCTCGGATAATCGATATAAGATCTCGAATGTTCGTACAACTGTAAAAACGGAGTGGTAGAGGAGTCAAGCAATCCGCGGTTCGACGTCAGCGCCGACCGCCCGCGTGCTCGATGTCGTCGAGCTGCTGGCGCGGTCCGGAAATTCGCGGCTGCGCTTCTCCGACGTCGTGCGCGAGCTGGATCTCACCCAGGCGACCGCGCACGCGATCCTGAAAACGTTGTGCGACCGCGGATGGGCGAGCCGCGATCCGATCGCGAAGACGTTCGCGCTCGGTCCCGCACTCGCCGTGGTGGCCGCCCGCACGGACACCGCGCGCCCGCTCGCGCATGCGGCGCGGTCCGCGGCGCTGCGGCTGTCCCGCGAGGTCGGCTACGCCTGTTCGGTGGTCGAAAAGTTCGGTGATTCCCTGGTGGTCACCGCCTTCGAGGGCGAGCCGGCCACGCAGCCGTCGGGGATACCGGGTGACCGCATCCCCTACGCGCCGCCGTTCGGGGTGGCCATGGCGGCCTGGGACACCGAGGAAGAACAGCGCGGCTGGATCCGGCGGGGCGCGGGCGACAACGCCGACCGCACCCAGCGCCTGGAGCAGGTGTTGGCGCACACCCGGGAACGAGGGTTCGACGTCGACTGGACGACTCCGGCTCTCGCGCAGGCGGTGCAGGTGGTCGGCACGCTGGACAGCAGCGAAATGCCGACCCCGGTGCGGCACATCATGGATCAGCTGCTGATCGAGTTCACCACCATCGGATTTCTCTCCGATGACAACCCGGGCCGGCGCAAGCAGCCCGTGGTGACCATCGCTGCGCCGGTTTTCGACGACCGGGCCCGCGTCGCCCTGATGGTGGCCGTGCACCCGCTGTGCGCGCTGACCGCGCGACAGATCCGCGACATCGGCAAACACCTGACCGACGAGACCGCCGCCCTCAGCGGGTCGCGGCCACAGACCGATACCGCCGTGTAGCGCATCACACACAGGAACGGGGGCGTGCGTCGGGGTAGCCTCGCCTGGGAGGCGAAAAGTGGTGGCACATAACTACGTTGTGGACGAGTTGGCCGATTTCGTCGTCGGCGCGCGGCAGGGGGATCTGAGCGGGCGGCCGCGCGAACTGTTGAAACGCAATGTCCTGGACAGCATCGCGTGCGCCGTGGGCTCGCTGGACGGCGAGCTCGTCCCGACGATCCGCGACCACACCGCAGCGTTCGGTGGCGCCCCGACGGCCACGCTGGTCGGCGGGGGGCGAGCATCGGTGGACCAGGCCGCCTTCTTCAACGCGGTGCTGGTGCGTTACCCCGATCTGCTCGACACCTACCTCACCGTCGGCGGGCTCTGCCACCCCGCCGACAACCTCGGCGCCTTGCTGGCCGTGGCCGAGCACACCGGCGCCAGCGGAGCCGACTTCCTGCTGGCGCTCGCGGTCGCCTATGAGATCCAATGCCGTTTCAGCGCACAGGTTCCCGTGATGGCGCGCGGCCTCAACCACGCGCTGCAGCTGGCGATGTCGGTCGCGGCGGGCAGCGCGAAGCTGCTGGGGCTGAGCGCCGGACAGACCGCGAACGCCATCGCGGCCGCGGCGGCCGACAACGTTTCGCTGGCGACGGTCCATGCCGAACCGGTGTCAAACTGGAAGGGCATCTCGCCTGCCAGCACCGGCATGCGCGCCGTGTACACGACGATGCTCGCCGCGCGCGGGATCACCGGACCCAGGTCGCTGTTCGAAGGCCCGCACGGATTGGTGCAGTTGTTCGATCAGCCCATCGATCTCCACCCGGCCGACCGCGGCCTCACCTGTGTCGAGCAGACCTACCTGAAGCAGTACTGCTCGCTCATCCACGGCCAGGTCGTCATCGACGCGGTCCTGGCCGTTCGCAGCGAAAACGGTTTGCGCGGTGCGGATGTCGACCGGGTGGTCCTCGAGGTCTTTCAGGGGGCGTACGACTTCGCCGGTGGGGGCGCGTATGGCGACAAGCAACACCCGATCACCAAGGAGCAGGCAGACTACAACCTCAAGTACCTGACCGCGGCCGCGCTGCTCGACGGGGGAGTCGGCCCCGAACAGCTTGAGAATAGCCGGGTTTCGCGGGCTGACGTCCAAGACCTGTTGTCGCGGGTGCGGGTCGAGGCGGCCGACGACCTGACCGCCGACTATCCGCAACGCACCGCGGCGCGGGTGCACGTGATTACCAGCGACGGGCGAGAGTTCAGCCGCGAGCAGTCGGATTACGAGGGATCGCCCACCCGCCCGATGTCCTGGAAACGCGTCGTGGACAAGTTCGCCTGGCTCGCCGAACCCTTCTGCGACGAGTCGCTGCGCGATGACATCGTCGCCGCCGTCGCGCGTCTCGACGAGATCGGAATCGCCGAACTCACCGGACTCCTCGGGTCGGTGCCTCCCACCGCCCGGTGCGCTCGCAGCAAGCCGCGTTTCTGACGTCCGCGCGCCCCCTTGCGTGGCCGACCGTCGGCCATGAATGATCCGGCCATGGGCAAAGAACACCGCCACAATCGGTGGGAGCTGGTCACCTGCGCCGTGGCTGGGCACGCCACCTATGCACCGGACGAGAAGTCGCTGGCCGACCGGTTGAGCGGCAGCACCGGACTGGGCGAAGTGTGGCGCTGCCTGCGGTGCGGCGAATTCACCGTGGGCGAACCGCACGGCCGCGGCCGCGCCGAAGACGCGCCGATGATCATGCGCGGCAAGGCCTTACGCCAGGCCATCATCATCCGTGCCTTGGCGGTGGAACGCTTGTTGCGGGCGGTGGTGATCGGATTAGCCGCTTACGCGGTGTGGAAGTTCCGCGGGGCGCGCGGCGCCATCCAGGCCACCCTCGATCGCGACCTGCCGATCTTCCGCGCCGCCGGATTCAAGGTCGATCAGATGACCATCGTGCACGAACTGGAGAAGGCGCTGGCCGCCAAGCCGTCCACCCTGGCCCTGCTGACCCTGGCGCTGGTGGGATACGCGCTGATCGAGGTCGTCGAGGGGGTCGGCCTCTGGCTGCTGAAGCGGTGGGGCGAATACTTCGCGGTGATAGCCACCTCGGTCTTCTTGCCGCTCGAGATCCACGACCTGGCCAAGGGCATCACCATGACCCGGGCGGTGACCTTCGCCATCAACGTCGCCGCGGTGATCTACCTGCTGGTCTCGAAACGGCTGTTCGGGCTGCGGGGCGGGCGCAAGGCCTACGACGAGGAACGGCGCGGCGAGCAACTGCTCGACGTCGAGAAGGCCGCCGCGGCGAAGTGACCCCGCACCCGGCAGGCCCGCCGAAGTGACAGGCATACTGCCCGTCGGAACGGAGGAATCAATGGGCACCTATGCCATCACCGGGTCGGCTTCCGGGATGGGACGCGAGACCGCCGCGCGCCTTCGGGACAGCGGGCACAAGATCATCGGTGTCGACATCAAGGACGCCGATATCGTCGCCGACCTGTCGACACCCGATGGACGCAAAGCGGCGGCCGACCGCGTCCTGACGGCCTCGGGCAACCGGCTCGACGGTGCCGTGCTCGCGGCCGGCCTGGGTCCGGGCCCCGGTCGCGACCGCATCCGCCAGATCGCTGCGGTCAATTACTTCGGTGTCGTCGAACTGCTCGCCGCCTGGCGCGCCGCGCTGGCCGCCGCCGAACGCGCGAAGGTCGTTGTCGTTGCCAGTAATTCGACGACGACGGTTCCCGCGGTGCCGCGCCGGGCGGTCAGGGCGCTGCTTGCCCACGATGCCGATAGGGCGGTGCGGACCGTGCGGCTGTTGGGTCCTGCGGCGCCGACGATGATGTACGCGGCATCCAAGATCGCGGTCAGCCGTTGGGTGCGACGACACGCCGTGCTTCCGGAGTGGGCAGGGTCGGGGGTGCGACTGAACGCATTGTCTCCCGGTGCGATCATGACGCCGCTTCTGCAGGAACAGCTGTCGAATCCGAGGCAAGCCAAGGCCGTCCGGTCGTTCCCGGTCCCCCTCGGGGGCTTCGGAGACGCGGGACACATGGCGGACTGGATGTGTTTCATGCTGTCGGACGCCGCCGACTTTCTCTGCGGCAGTGTAGTATTCGTGGACGGCGGTACCGACGCGTATTTCCGCCCCGATGACTGGCCAAAGGCGGTACCGGCACACCGATTGCCGGGTTATCTGCGCCGGTTCAAGGGTTTTCACTAGACGCACTGTTGCGTGCCCTTCGTTGCGTCACGAATGTGCCGTACGCCACAACCGGGCTTTTCGTGACGTTTACCGCGGCGCGGCGCCGCCGTAAATCCGCTGCGGTGCAATTGACTGAGTCGGCGCACATGCCGAAAGAACAAAGGAACACATTGTGGCCACACTTCCGGCCTGGGTCAGCCAGGCTCCCGCCACTTTCGACGTGGTCGCGCCGCTGAAGACGCGCGCCTCCCACGTAGTGCACGCGGTGCTCAGAAGCTCGCGGCGACCGGCGGCCACGGGTCCGCGCCTGATGCCCAAAGGCGTCGAACGCTGCTGACGGGCGGATCGACGTCCCGCCGGGCTTTATCGCCGATGCCCGCCTAATCCGGCGGAACGGCCGACTGCGCCGCCCGATCGCGTTCCCGCCGCCGCGCCCGGGAGGCGCGCAGATTGACGGCGTTACCGCACGTTTTGGCGTCGTGCCAGACCCCGCTGTTGTTTTTCGAACGGTCGTAGAACGTCGATCCGCACCGGTGGTTGTGGCATCGCTTGAGCCGCCGCCAGGTGCCGGCCTGCTGGCTCAGCAGCACCTCGGCCCACAACGCCGACGCCAGCCAGCGCCAGCCGCTGGCGCTGGGTTCCAGCAGCACCTCGCCCGAATCGGACAGCGTGACGGAAGCGGTAATGCCGCCGGCGCCCGGCCCACTCGGCGGTTGGCCGGCCACCAGCTGCTCGACGGTGGCCCGCAGGCCGCGAAGCCTGGCCAGATCCGCATCGCCCAGCTTCGGGGGGTGCAGGGTCACGCCGCGCGCGCACGACCACGCTCGCACCGCGGCGGCGGCCCAGTCGCGGGCGAGGATCGGGTCGGCCAGCAGGTCCGGTCCATACCCGTCGATGGCCCTCGTGTTGAGGAAGTCCTGGACCAGGCCCAGGCCGCCGGGCGCCGCGGCGCACCCGTATCGCTGTGACGCACCCCACGGCGAAGACATACCCAAATATTACTTGCCTATGTCACATGCGGCCAGTACCGTGACGTAAGCAAAACAGTTTTGACTCAGTCAAGGGAGTAGGGACATGGTCAACGTCAAGGGGTCGACGGTGGTTGTCACCGGTGGACAGCGCGGACTCGGCAAGGCCATCGTGGCCGAGTTGTTGGAACGAGGCGCGGCCAAGGTCTACGCCACAGCGCGGGCGCCCAAGCCCAGCCAGGATCCGCGCGTCGTCAGCGTCGAATTGGACGTCACCGAACCGGAATCGGTGGCCGCCCTGGCGGCCGTGGCGCCGGACGCCGACATCGTGATCAACAATGCCGGTGTGCTCGGCGCCCGAAGCCTGCTCACCAGCGACATCGACGAGGTGCGAGCGGTCTTCGAGACGAACTACTTCGGCGCGCTGCGGGTGGCCAAGGCGTTCGCGCCGATACTTGCCGACAACGGCGGCGGGGCGCTGGTCGACATCGCCTCGATCCTGTCCTGGATGCCCGGATCCGGGGGATACGGAGATTCCAAGGCCGCGCTGTGGTCCACGACGAATTCGCTGCGTATCGAACTCGAAAAGCAAGGCACCCTGGTTACTGCCGCGCACCTGAGCTTCACCGACACCGAGATGACCTCCGGCTTCGACGCACCCAAGAACGACCCGCGCCAGGTGGCGCGCGCGATCGTCGACGGCGTCGAGGGGGACGCCACCGAGGTGCTGGCCGACGACGACACCCGCTACGTCAAGGCGGCGCTGGCCGGGCCGATTGAGGCGCTGCCGCGGATGGGGTGAACCGCCCCTCTGGGCCCCGGCCCACAGTCACCAACCGGCGGACCCGCCGACGTGTTTGGATAGCGGCATGGAAGAGGAACGCATCGTGAGCGCCACCCGCGTCATCTCGGCCAGCGCCGCTCGCATTTTCGAACTCATCGCCGACCCGGCCCGGCAGCCCAGCTGGGACGGCAACGACAACCTCGCCTCGGCCGCTCCGGGGCAGCGCGTCCACCAAGTCGGTGACGTGTTCACCACGACCCTGACCAATGGTGCGGTGCGCGAAAACCACGTCGTCGAATTCGTCGAATGCAGCAAAATCGCTTGGTGCCCGGCGGAACCCAAGAAGCAGCCGCCCGGCCACCGGTGGCGCTGGGAGGTCAGCCAGATCAACCCCACACTGACCACCGTGACCCACACGTACGATTGGACGGCGCTCAACGACCCCACCCGCATCGAACGAGCCCGTGCGACGACGCCCGACATGTTGCGCGAGTCGATGGACAAGCTCGCCGTCCTGGCGCAATCGCCGGAATAGGACCGGCCCGCGGCCGTCGGAAAAGCCCGGCGGATCAGCCTTTCTTACCGCGGACCCACTGGAACGTGCCCAGGTTCTTCACCCGTACGCTCGCAAAACCGTTGTCTTCCAAGGCATCGCCGATTTCGTCGTCGTCGAACGCGTGCGCCCCGACATTGGGCAGCAGCTGCCAATAGCGGGCCAAGCGCCCGGCGGTCGGGACCATCACGGCCAGCCTGCCGCCAGGCCGCAGCACCCGCGCGATCTCGGCAAGGGCGGCCGCCGGATCCGGCACCAATTGCAACACCGCGGTCGACACCGCCACGTCAATAGTGCTGTCGCGCAGCGGAAGTCGTTGTGCGTCGGCCTTGATGAAGCCGACCTGCGGCCCGGCCTCGTTGCGCACGGCGCGGGCCAGCATCGGCTCGGAGATATCGACGCCGAGGGCCAGGCCGTTCGGTCCGGCGGCTCGCGCCAGCGACGCGGTGACATTGCCCGGACCCGAGCCGACGTCCAGCGCGATACCGCCCTGCGGGACGTCCAACCACTCCAGCGGCAGTTGCCACGCGCTGATCCAGCGCCGGGAAAGCGCTTGGGCGTTGTCGTAGAGCATCGATCCGATCGGTGACGCCCAAGCCGCCTGGATGGGGCCGGTGTTCTTCTCGACTGGGCCGTCGTTGCCGGCGCCGAGCAGGTTCAGATAACCGTGGCCCACGTCTGGATCGGCCGGCGGGTCGATCAGCAGGTCCAGCGCTCGCCGCAGGGCGGGAGGCAGCGAGATGTGCACGTCGGTCATGCGTACTCCTTCGATCAAATGCCAAGCCAGACGCCAGAAATCGAATAGAAAGCCGCGTAGCGTCGGCTCCGGTAAGTCCCCGCCCGCAGCCTACGCCGGGGGCGGGGACACTTCGACCGCCGCGATTTGGCGGGTGGGTTACCGGTGGGCGACGGCGTGCTCGCGGACCAGGGCGTATAGCCGCCAGTAACCGGGGACGCCCTTGAGCGCGGTCTCACCGCGGTCGCCGAACCGGTGCCGCGACCCGGTGACGATGTCGCGCAGCGTGGATGACACCAGTACCTCACTGGGCCCCGCGAGCGCCGCCACCCGGGCGCCGATGTGGACGGCCATGCCTGCGACGTCCGCGCCGCGCATCTCGACTTCGCCCGCGTGAATGCCGACCCGCACCTCGATGCCCAGAACGCGAACGGCGTCCACGATGGCGTCGGCGCAGGCGATCGCCGCGCTCGGGCTGCTGAACGTCGCGACGAATCCGTCTCCGGCCGTGTTGACTTCGCGTCCGCTGAACCGCTGCAGTTCGTGACGCACGATCGTGTCGTGGTTGTCCAGCAGGTCGCGCCAGCGGTGGTCGCCGAGCATCGCGGCGCGCTCGGTGGAGCCGACGATGTCGGTGAACACGATGGTGGTGAGCAGGCGCTCGGCGTCGGATCCGCCACGCACGCCGGTGATGAACTCCTCGATCTCGTCCAGCATGGGCGCGGTATCGCCGACCCAGTACAGGGTGTCGCCGCCGGAACACTCGACCAGGCGCGCGCCGGGGATGCGCTCGGCGAGGTAGCGCGCGTGCTCGACGGGGCTGAAGCCGGGATTGTCGCGGTGCAGGATCAGGGTCGGCACGGTGATCCGAGGCAGCCGGTCGCGGACGTCGCCCTGCCTGACCTTGTTGATGAACGCCCGCGCCATGCTGGGTGACGCGGCCCGGTTACCGGCCATGTCCCACCACGAGCGGAATGCGTCGTCGTGCGCGACGCTGGGGGCGATGATGCCGAGCATGTCGAAGCCCTGCTCGACGGCGTCGGGCTCCATCCCGATCGACGTGAAGCGATCGGCGGCGTCGAGCTCAGCGCCGATGGGGTAGTCGGGGCCCCGCAGGGTGCGTGCCGCACCGTTGGCTATGACAAGACTGCTCACTCGGTCGGAGTGGTCGGCCGCGAGAACCACCCCGGCCAGCGTGGTGAAACCCGGGGCGAAGACGGTGGCTCGCTCGCAACCGACCGCGTTCATCACCGCGAGGGCATCCTGCGCCCACGATTCCGGGCCGAGCATGTCCAGCGAGGGAATCCGGGACGACAGGCCGATGCCGCGCTGATCGAAGCGGATCACCCGGCAGAAGGAGGCCAGCCGTCGATGGAACCGATACATCGAGGGCTCGAGGTCGACACAGTCGATCGGGATCAGCGGGCCCGGCAGCATGAGCAGGTCGATCGGGCCATCGCCGAAGACCTGATAGGCGATGTCGATCTCGCCGCAACTGGCGTACCGGGTCCGCGGAGCCGCAGAACTCCCAGCCACGGGTCAAGGCTAGTTCAGG
Source organism: Mycobacterium sp. NGS11 (assembly GCF_059813315.1). Taxonomy (NCBI): domain Bacteria; kingdom Bacillati; phylum Actinomycetota; class Actinomycetes; order Mycobacteriales; family Mycobacteriaceae; genus Mycobacterium; species Mycobacterium sp. NGS11. Next base: position 29,553 of record NZ_JCALEJ010000005.1, on the reverse strand, counting down.
ACGCCGACAATGTGAGCGCCGTTAGCGGGCCTGCTCCCGGCTGATGATCGGAACCAGATAGCGGGCGGCGTACTCGCGCACCGCGGCCGGGTCCGAGGTGTCGAGCCGGTCGGTGGGAAAGACGATGATGCCGAGGGCGACGCGAAGCAGGATATCGGCGACGTTGTCCAGGTCCGGCTCGAGCAGGTCGGCCCCGCAACGCCGAAGGGTATGGGCGATTCCGTCGGCGAACTGGCGAATCGGGAAGGCATGCGACCGGGAGAACATGCCGAAGAGTTCGGGTTCGCTGTCGGCGATCCGCGAGTACAGCGGTGAATCCTGGACCAGCCGCACCCCGAGCGCGAAGGCCTCGACCACAGCCCGTTGCGGGTCACAGCCGGCGGTCGCTTGATCCAGGGTGCTGAAGAACTGTCCGGCCTCGCGCCTGACCACCTGGGCAAACAGCTTCTCCTTGGTCGGAAAGCGCCGGTAGATGGTGCTGCGGCTGACCCCGGCCCGGGCGGCGACGTCGTCGATGTTGGCGCGGCGCACCCCGTAGGTCTCGAACACGCTTCGCGCGGTGTCCAGGATGGTGCGGTCGAGATCGGTGGTTTCGTCGAAATTGCGCTCAAGGCTGCGGTTCTGCATGTATCACGACCTTCACGGCAATCTCGCGGTACACAGAATGCTAGCCTTGGAACAAAGATACATTTTTGTGTCGGCGTTCCACGACGCGCCACGCCAGCGCAACGCCGGGCGACAAGGAGGTGGGCATGACCGCCCAGAACGACGGGTGGGCCGCGGCGACCGCCGGCTCGCGTTTCGACACCGGCGTTCGCGAGGCGATGCCCATGCCCGTCGACGACGAGGTCGCCGACGCCGCGACGCGGCTGGGGCCGGACTCGTTGATCTGGAAGTTCTATGGCGACGTCCGGACCCAGTTGTTCGGGTTCCAACGCACCGCCGGGGTGGAGAACTGCATCGAACAGCTCGCCCAGGGCGTGCTGGACCACTCCGTGATCTTCAGCGACACGCTGGGCCGGGCCAAGCGGACCGCGCCGCCCCTGATGAACACCGTCTACTCAGACGAGCCCCACGAATGGGGCCGCAAGGTGCGCGACTTCCACAAGACGATCAAGGGCACGGTCAGCGACGGATCGAGATATCACGCGCTGAACCCGGAGCTGTTCTACTGGGCGCACGCCAGCTTCGTCGACCAGGTCATCTACAACGCCGACACATTCATCCGCCGGCTGTCGCGCGCCGAGAAGGAACAGATCTTCACCGAGGGCAAGCTCTGGTACAGCCTGTACGGCGTCAGCGACCGGGGACAACCGCAGACCTACGACGACTTTCTGGCCTACTGGGACGAGATGCTCGACCGGTTCGTCCCGCACAAGACCGTGCTGTACGGCACCGGCTACATCCGCAAGGGCATACCGGGTCCGCGCCGGATTCCCAGGCCGGTCTGGAAGGTCCTGTCGGCGCCGCTGAACGCCTACACCCGGCTGATCGTGGTCGGAACGCTGCCGCCGCAGATGCGCGAGGTGTGCCAGCTGCAGTGGAATGCCAAGAAGGAGAAGCGTTTCCAGCGCATCGCCGCGGCGATTCGAGCGCTCAACCCGCTGCTCAACCGGCTGCCCGTCCGGGTGCTCTACACGAGCTGGGCCGCCGCGGGGTGGCACCGCGCGGGCGTCGATCCGCGCCGGCTGCACAACCAACCGGCCGCGTAACCGAATCGGGTCGCGTTTTTCGTGACAGCGCGCGGGCGGATAGGGCATCGTGGTTAGCCGGCTCCGCATTGGGGCATTCCGCTCTGTCGGCCGAGTGGCCGGTCGAGCTGGCCGATGGCAGGGCGACCCCGAAGGAGAACCGCGATGCAGATGACGGGCAACACCGTTCTGGTCACCGGCGGCGGCAGCGGCATCGGCCGCGGCCTGGCGGAATCTTTCCACCGATTGGGCAACCAGGTCATCATCGCCGGCCGGCGCAGCAACCACCTACGTGCCGTGGCGGAGGCCAACCCGGGCATTCAGACCTTGTCGCTCGACCAGGGCGACCCCGCCGACATCCGGCGGTTCGCCACCGAGCTGACCGACCACTACCCGGACCTCAACGTGGTGATCAACAACGCCGGGATTCAGCGGGTCGAGGACCTGACCGGCAGCAGCGTCGGCCTGGCCGAGCAGAGCATCGCCATCAATCTGCTGGGCCCCATCCGGCTGACGTCGGCGCTGCTGCCGGCGCTGCTGCGCAAGCGGCACGCCACGATCCTCAACGTGACGTCCGGGTTGGCGTTCATGCCCAGCGCGCTCACCCCGACCTACTGCGCCGCCAAGGCGGCGCTGCACTCCTACACCGAATCGCTGCGGTTCCAGCTGCGGGACACCTCGGTGCAGGTGATCGAGATCATTCCCCCGCACGTGCAGACCGCCCTGCAGGGCGAGCGGGGATTCGATCCCCGGGCGATGCCGCTGGAGGACTACATCACCGAGACGATGACGCTGCTGCAGACCCAGCCGCAGGCCAAGGAGATCGTGGTGGAGCGCGTCAAGATGTTCCGGTTCGCCGAGCGCGACGGCACCTACGACGACATCTATCCCCGTTTCAACGAGACGATCACGGCGATGCTCGGCACGTAGGGGCAGCGCGCTGAACATCGCGTGCACACAGATGAAACTCCCTGTGAAATAAGGCGATACGGTGGCACGCGCGCCTGACCAGACGCCCCGTGTCGTTGGCATACCGGTCCATGATGGGACAGGATCGAGGACATGGCCGATGTCGACTTCTCGCTGTTGGACGTCCCGCGCGCGGCACCGGTCGATGATGCCGACGCCTATTTGCGCGCGGCGATCGCCTGGCATTTCGGCGATGACACCGGTTCGCCGTTCTGGTTGAGGGCCGCCCACACGCTGGGCTTCGACCCGTTGACCGACATCAACACCTTCGCCGACCTTCGGCTGTTTCCCAACCTGATCAACGAATTACGCAGTGTTGCCGTGGAAAACCTCATTCCTCGCGGTTACGCGGCCGAAGGAGCTGCGCCGCCGCTGCCCCAGATTTTCGAATCCGGCGGCACCACCGGAGCCCCGAAACGCACTGTGCAGATGCCGGATTGGGTCGCACAGGTCGTCGAATGGCAAACCGAGGACTTCGCGGCGGGCGGGTTTCGGCGGGGGCAGGGCTTTCTCTGCCTGATGCCGAGTGGGCCGCACGGTGTCGGCTACTTCTCCCGGCTGGTGTCGCAGCGCCTGGGCGCGGTTTTTCACGCGATCGACATCGATCCCCGCTGGGTCAAGAAGATCGCCGCCCGCGGCGCCGCCGGCGAGGTGGCGGCCTACGTCGACCACGTCGTCGAACAGGCCGCCTTCGTGTTGCGGACGCAGAATGTCGCGAACCTGCACACCACCCCGCCGCTGCTGGAGGCGATCGCCCGCAACGATCGGATCGTCGACCTGGTCAACGACAAGATCCGTCACCTTTTGCTCAGCGGCGCGCATGTGGACGCCGACACGCTCGACCTGTTGCGCGGCATCTTCCCGAATACGGCGGTCGCCATGGCGTTCGGCAGCACCATGGTGCTGTCGCAGGCGGTCACCCGCATCGTCGACGGCGACGCGTTCGTCTTCGACCCCCGCACCCCGTATGTGGTGTTCTGGGTGGTCGATCCCGACACCGGGCAACGCGTGCCGTACGGGCAGCGCGGCCAGGTGGTGATGAACCACGTCAGCAAGGGCATGTTCATCCCGAACAATCTGGAGCGCGACCTGGCGATCAGGATGCCCGGACCCGCGGGCGACCTCAGCGATTCGGTCAGCGCGGTGCGACCGGTGACCACATTTGAGGGCGAGGCCGTCATCGAAGGCGTGTACTGAAGCGTGGCCGTCGAACACGGTTGCCCCGCAACCGATTTGGTAAACCTGGACGCACTAGGCCCGGACGGCGAATATCGAACCCGCAAACGCGAGGTCATCACCACGACCGCGGGGACCCCGGTCGCCGAGATGAGTATGGTTCCGCCGCTCTACGTTTCGCGGACGCTGGGCGCGCAGCGCAACGTTGCACCGCTGCCGGCCGCCCAGCGCGTGGCGGCCCTGGCCCGGGCTGCCGAGATATTTGTCAACGGCGTGATCGCCGGTCTGGATTTCGAGGCCTACGTCGGGTTGGCCGGCCGGATTTCGGGCATGCCGATCGCGATCACCCGGGCCGGGGCGAGCGGGGTGGCCGACGCCGTCACCGAAGCTTTCGATGCCGTCCGGCCGGCTCGGCCTTTGGGTGCGGCGCTGGACTGGCGCGAGGAGCGCACCCGCGGGGGCGGTGCGCTGTGGGTGCGCCGGGGCGAGGTGTTCGGCGTGCACGCGGCCGGAAACGGTCCGGGCGTCCACGGGCTGTGGCCCCAGGCGCTGGCGCTGGGCTACCGGGTCGCGGTGCGCCCGTCGCGGCGCGAGCCACTGACGGCGCATCGGCTGGTGTGCGCGCTGCGCCAGGCGGGCTTTCGCGCCGAGGACGCCGCCTATCTGCCCACCGACCACGCCGGTGCGGACGAACTCATCCGTCGCGCCGACCTCGCGATGGTGTACGGCGGCCAGGAGGTGGTGGACAAGTATGCCGGTGATCCGGCGGTGATCGTGAACGGGCCGGGCCGCAGCAAAATCGCGATCACCGCCGACCGGGACTGGCGCGACTATCTCGACCTCATCGTCGATTCGATCGCCGGTCACGGCGGCATGGCGTGCGTCAACACCACCGCGGTGCTCTACGAAGGCAATCCCACGGCGCTGGCCCGAGCGATCGCCGAACGATTGGCGACGATCGAACCGCTGCCCAGCGACGACGAGCGGGCGAGCCTGCCCACCCAGCCGGTCGAGAAGGCGCGCGCGCTCGCGAACTTCCTGGCGGCCAGAGCCGCCGGGTCAACCCCGCTGCTCGGCGCCGATCAGGTGGTCGCCGACCTCGGCGACGGCCACGCCGCGCTGCGCCCGGCCGTCCATCTGATGACCCAACCCGATGTGGACAAACTCAACCTCGAGCTGCCCTTCCCGTGTGTGTGGGTGTCGGCATGGTCGCGCCAGGCCGGCTCGGCTCCGTTGCGGCATTCGCTAGTCGTCACCGCGATCACCGGCGACGAGACGCTGATCGACGACCTGGTCGCCGAGCCCACCGTCGGCAACGTCTACTGCGGGCACCATCCGACGTGGTTCCAGGCACCGCAGATTCCGCACGACGGCTTTCTGGCCGACGCCCTGATGCGCAACAAGGGCTTCATCAGGGACTGACCGGCGATGTTATTCGCCGAAGCCGCCGTGCGGCGACGCGACCGGAGCCGGCCCGCCCATACCGAGGTGGCTGGAGGCGAAGGAGACGCCTTTGTCGATCATGGCGCCGTCGTCGGCGTAGGTGTCGTGGGCGGAGAAGTTCATGCCGTCGGAGCAGACGGGGTCTTCGGTGGCGCACACCTTGACGGTCTTGTCTTGGTAGAGCGGGCCGATGACCACGGGCGGTTCGCCCAGGAAGTTCATCGCACGCACGTTGGGCATGCCGAAGAGCACGACCGAGGAGACGTGGCTGGCGACGTCGGGGGACAGCGGTTTGGGCACGGTGTTGGGGTCGATGCCCTCGGGTACGGCGGCGGAGGTGACAAAGCCCATCACGGCCGCGCCCTGGGAGTAGCCGCCGAGCACCATTTTGGTGTTGGGGCAGTCGTGGGCCATCGAATTGACATGGGCGCCTGCGTCTCTGACGCCGTCGATGCCGGTGTCCCATTGGTCGCTGGCGGGGTAGTTGACCGGGTAGACGTCGAAGGAGCGTCCGCCCACGCGCTGGCGCAGGGAGTCGACGAAGGCTTGGCCGGTGGGGCCGACGCCGGGTGCTTCGCCGGTGCCGCGGGCGAACACCACTTGCACGTCCGGACACTGGGCCGACGCGGAGGGGACGACCGACGTGGACACGGCCGAAACGGCCACGCCCGCCGCCGCGAGAACTACTGCTGAACCGAGGAAACGAACGATGTGACGCGCAATCATGCCGCCATTGTGCCCAGCCGACACGCCGCTTAAACGCAGGAAACACCGAAATTAACGTGTTCTCATAAAATAACCGCCGCGGCTGCGGACGGGCTGAGATCGGTTGTGCGCGGCGCGCATCCGGCGCCGCCGATCGCATCCCCGACGGGCCATCGTCATCGCTGGCCGCCGCCGGAGCCGTCATGGCCGGACCGGAGCGCGGGCCCACGATGCAATGTGGTCTGCTACTTGTGGTTACGAGCTCGGGGAGCGGTGAAGCAACGGCCGCCCTCGGCAAGCGGCTCGAGTGGATGCGGCGGCGAAGTTGAACGCGATAGCGCAGGCCCTGAACGCGGTCACGGACCGCGTGGCCAACCCGGCGCGGGTGTCGGACCCCGATAAGTTGCGCCGCACCGTCTTCGGCAAGACCGTCTTGGTGACCGGCGCCTCCTACGGCATCGGCGAAGCGACCGCACGCAGCCTGGCCGCCGCCGGGGCGACCGTCCTGGTGGTCGCCCGGTCCGAGGAACGGCTCCGCGACGTCACGTCGTCGATCAACGCCGGCGGGGGCAAAGCGGTCGCCTATCCGGCCGACCTCACCGACGAATCCGCGGTGAGCAGCCTGACCAAACAGATCACCGAGGAGCACGGCCCGCTCGACATCGTGGTGAGCAACGCCGGCAAGTCACTGCGCCGCTCGCTGCATGAGCAGTACGACCGGCCGCACGACTTCCAGCGCACCATCGACATCAACTACCTGGGACCGGTGCGGCTGCTGCTGGGGCTGCTACCGGCCATGCGCGGCAACGGCAGTGGGCACATCGTGAACGTGTCGAGTGTCGCCGTGCGGGTGGCGCCGGGCCCGCAATGGGGTGCCTATCAGGCGTCGAAGGGGGCCTTCGACCGGTGGCTGCGCAGTGTGGCCCCGGAGCTGCACACCGACGGTGTCGATGTGAGCACGGTCTATTTCGCGCTTGTCCGAACCCGGATGATCGCGCCCACCCCACTTTTGGGCCGCCTTCCCGGAATGTCGCCCGACCAAGCCGCCGACGCCATCGCCAAAGCGATCATCGAGCGACCGCGCACCATCGAACCGCCCTGGGTGCTGCCGGCCGAGCTGGCCTCCGTGCTACTGGCCGGCCCGGCCGACTACGCCGCCCGGCTATGGCACCGCCGGCTCTTCAGCGAGCCCGACAACGACGAGGCCGACGATGACCAATGACCGCGTGGTGACCACCGCCGCCCGGGCCCTGCTGCACTCCGGTCTGCTCAATCCGCCGCCGCCCCTTGCGGGTTTCCGGCTTCTCCGCGAGGCGCGCCGGGGCGGCACGAATCCCTACACGCTGTTGGCTGTGACGACCGCGCGTTGGCCCGACCGGACGGCGATCGTCGACGACGACGGCGCGCTGAGCTATCGGCAGCTGCAGCAGCTGACCGAGTCGCTGGCTCGGCGGTTGTCCGCCGATGGTGTCGCACCCGGACAGGCGGTTGGAGTGATGTGCCGCAACGGACGCCGTTTCGTGGCGGGCGTTTTCGCCGCCGCCCTGCTGGGCGCCGACGTCGTGCCGATGAGCACGGAGTTCCGCAGCGATGCGCTGGCGGCCGCCGTGCAGGCTCACCGTATTTCGACCGTGGTCGTCGACGGCGACGAGTTCGCCGAGCGAGTCCGCGCCGCGGATAAATCGGTTGTCACCGTCGACCCGGCGAGCGTCGGCACCGACGAGGGCGCGCCCAGGCCCGACGTGGCCGCACCCGGCCGCATCGTACTGCTGACGTCGGGCACCACCGGGAAACCCAAAGGGGTGCCGCGCACACCGCAGCTGCGCTCCGCGGTGGGTGTGTGGGTGACGATCCTCGATCGCACCCGGTTACGCACCGGCTCACGAGTTTCGGTGGCGATGCCCATGTTTCACGGGCTGGGGCTGGGCATGCTGATGCTGACACTCGCGCTCGGGGGCACCGTTCTGACACGTCGGGAGTTCGACGCCGAAGCCGCGCTGGCCCAGGCGTCGCTGCACCGCGCCGACGCCTTCACCGCGGTGCCCGTCGTACTCGCCCGCATCCTGGACCTGCCCGAGCAGGTGCGGGCGCGAAACCCGCTGCCCTACTTGCGGACCGTGATTTCCAGCGGCGACCGCCTCGACCCCAGCCTGGGTCAGCGATTCATGGACGCCTACGGCGACATCCTCTACAACGGCTACGGCTCCACCGAGGTCGGCATCGGTGCGCTGGCCACGCCGGCGGATCTGCGCGAAGCTCCCGAAACCGTGGGAAGACCCGTCGTGGGGTGCCCGGTGCGCATCTTCAACAAGAACGACAAGCCGGTGGGCCCGCGGGTCACCGGGCGGATCTTCGTCGGCGGCGAATTGACCAGCGAGGGCTATACCGACGGAGCGGCAAAAGCCGTGATCGACGGCATGACCAGCACCGGCGACATGGGCTATCTGGACAACGCGGGCCGGCTGTTCATCGTCGGCCGCGAAGACGACATGATCATCTCCGGCGGCGAGAACGTCTATCCACGTGCGGTGGAGAACGCGCTCGCCCAGCACCCCGCCATCGCCGACAGCGTGGTCATCGGTGTCCCGGACGAACGCTTCGGGCAGCGGTTGGCCGCGTTCGTGGTCGCGCAGCCCGGCGGCGAGATCGATGAGGCGGAGCTGCGCGAGTACCTGAAGGGCCGGGTCTCTCGCTTCGAACAGCCGCGCGACATCAACATCGTCGACAGCATCCCGCGCAACCCCGCCGGCAAGGTGCTGCGCAAAGAACTGCCCCGCTGACTTTTACTCCTCGCCGGGCTCCAAAGCGGCGACCTGCTTGGCCAGCCAGTTGGGTGCCAGCGCCGAGATCGCGGTGGCACCCGCCGTCGAGCCCAGCACACCGGACCAGGCCACCGGCCCCAGCGGCGTGCACCCGAAGAACTGGCTGAGCCCCGGGGTCTGCACGATGCCGACCAGGACGCCGGCGCTGCCCAGGGCGGTCGCCACGACGAGCGGGCTGTGCCGGCGGGTCAGCAGCGTCTGCGCCAGCTGCGTCGTCACGAGCGCGGTCAAACCCATTGTCGCGGTGCGGCGTTCGGTACCCGGCGTCCATCGTCCGATGGCCCAGGCGGCCGTTGCGCCGGCGGCGGTGACGGCGCCGCGGGTGACGATCTGGCGCATCAGCGGCGCATCGAGGGAGGGCGTGGGCCCGGTCAGCACCTCGCGGCGGTGCAGGCGGCGCGCCTCCTCGGCGGCTTCGGCGGATTCGTACTCGGCTTCGTCGGGCTCGACGTACTGCGACGTGACCGCCACCGCGAGCGCGGGGAACATGTCGGTGAGCAGGTTGACCAGCAGGAGCTGACGGGTCCCCACCGGGGCGCGGCCCTGGCCGAAGGCGGTCCCGATGATGGTGAACAGCACCTCGCCGACGTTGCCGCCCACCAGAATCGTGACGGCGTCGCGAACGCCGCTCCACATGCTGCGGCCCTCGACCAGGGCGTCCATCAGGACGCCCAGATCCTCGTCGGTCAACACGATGTCGGCGGCCCCGCGAGCGGCCGACGATCCGCGACCGCTCACCCCGATGCCGACGTCGGCCATCCGGATGGCGGCGGCGTCGTTGGCGCCGTCACCGACCATCGCGGTCACGCGCCCGCAGCGCTGCAGGGCGGCCACGATCTGCACCTTCTGTTCCGGGCTGACCCGGGCGAACACCTGCACGTCGGCGACCAGCCGGGCGCACGCGTCCTCGTCGAGGCCGGCGAGTTCGGCGCCGGTCACCACCTGCGCGTCGGCGGGCAGGCCCAGCTGCCGGGCGATCGCCCGCGCGGTGACGGGATGGTCGCCGGTGATCAGCACCACCTCGCGGCCGGCGTCCACCAGCGCTTCGATCAACGGGCGCGCCGATGCCCGCGCGGTGTCGGCCAAACCGACGTAACCGAGCAGCTCGAGGTTCTGCGCCGCGGCGTCCACGGCGTCGGCGTCGGTGTCATCGTCGTCGGTCTCGTGCTTCCAGCCGCGCTGCGCCACCGCGAGCACCCGCAGGCCCTGCTCGGCCAAGCCGTGCACCACCGCCTCGGCCCGCGCCTGGTCGGCTTTCGGGTCGGCGAACTTGCAGCGCGGCAGGATGACCTCGGGAGCTCCCTTGAGGACCAGCACCGGCGCGTCGGCGGGGTGACCATTGCTAGTGCCGTCGTGGCCGACCGTGCCGATCGCGGCGGCGAAGCCGCGACTGGACTCGAACGGCACCTCGGCGAGCATCGCCCAGTCCGAATCACCTTGGCCGTTCAGCGAACTCGCGGCGGTGAGGATCGCCTCGTCGGTGGCATGCGCATGCCCCTGGCCTTCCTGCGGCTGGGCGGATGCGCGTGCGGCGGCGCGCAGCAGACCGGCGGATTTCGGGTCGGTCAGCTTCGGGAACGGGTCGTGCGGATCGACATCGTCGGGCACGGCGCACACCACCCGTAGCCGGTTCTCGGTCAGCGTGCCGGTCTTGTCGAAGCAAATGGTGTCGACGCGGCCCAGCGCCTCGATGGAACGTGGCGCGCGGACCAGGGCCCCGCGCGCCGTCAGCCGCTGGGCGGCCGAGAGCTGGGATAGGGTCGCCACCAGCGGCAGCCCCTCGGGGACCGCGGCCACCGCGATCGCGACACCGTCGGCCACCGCCTGGCGCAGCGTCGCGCGGCGCAGCAACGCCAACGCCGACACCGTTGCACCGCCGGCGAGCGTCAGCGGCAGCACCTTGCTGGTCAGCTCCCGCAGCCGGGCCTGGATTCCGGCCGACGTTTCGACGTCGGCGACCGCCGAGATCGCGCGGTGCGCGGCGGTGCCGACGCCGGTCGCCACGACGATGCCCCGGGCCCGCCCCGCGACGATGGTGCTGCCCTCGAACAGCATGCTGGCGCGGTCGGGGTCGTTGACCGCGACGGGGTCCTCCTGCTTGTCCACCGGGAGCGATTCGCCGGTGAGCAGGGACTCGTCGACTTCGAGGTCTTCGGCCACCAGCACGCGGGCGTCGGCCGGCACCACCTCGGGTGCGGTCAGGTCGATGACGTCGCCGGGCCGCAACGACTTGGCGGACACCGTGACGGTGCGGGTGGCGTGCCGCGCGGCTTCCAGCCGGCGTTTGGTCGTCGCGACACCCGGAACGACGACCCGGCGCACCAGCTGATCCTGCTCGGCGAACAGCTCGGCGGCCGCGGCCTCGGCCCGTAACCGTTGCGCCCCACCGGTTATCGCGTTGACGGTCATGACGCCGGCGACCAGCAGCGCGTCGATGTTGCTGCCGACGATCGCCGACGCCGCGGCCCCGACGGCCAGGATCGGGGTCAGCGGGTCGGCGAGTTCGGCCCGCGTGGCGGACGCCAGCCTGGCCGCGTTGAGCAGCGGACCCCGTAGTGGCGCCAGCGCCGGGCTGTACGACAGGTCGTCGAGACGACGCCGCCACGACGGCTCGGTTTCGACCGCCAGGGGCCGGGAACCGCCGGCCAGCCGCGAGTAGACGATCTCGGGATCCAACGCATGCCAGGCGGTGAGCGGCTGGGGGGTGGGATCGGGCAGGCGCAGCACCCGGGTTGCCGACAGGGTCCCCGCCACCAGCGCGGTGGCCGCGGCCGCGTTGACCGGGTTGAGCCATCGGCGAAAGCTCACGGGATTCGTGGGTGCTTGTTCTTCGCCGGTGACGAGCAGCAGCCCGGCCAGCGTGGTGCCGCCCTGGGCAAGGTGCACGGCCGATTCGCTGGCCGACCGCGCCACCGGGATCGCCGACAGGATCCGCACCGCGTCGGCCAGGTCGGTGCCGGTGATGATGTCTGCGGTCCACGCCGTCGCGGCGCGCGGATCGTCAAGGGCCACACCGACGTCGGCGATAGCGAGCGCGGCGAGGGTGTCGGTCGACGCGAAATCGCGGTGCAGGGCGGTGATCAGCAGGACGGGTCCGCGATCGACTCGCAGCTCGCGGACCACGTTCAGCAGCGGCGTGCCCGGCGGATGCGATGCGCCCACGCTGGCGGAGAGGTCCTCGGTGCCGGCGACGTGGCGTAAGACCACCCGCGCACCCGTCCGGTTCGCGGTCTGGAACAGCGGAATCGCGTAGGGGTCGACCTCCCAGCCGACGGCGACGCTGCCCACGCATTCGCCGTCGACGATCAGGTCGGCGTTTTCCAGACCCTCCGCGGGCTTGCCCGACGGCCTGCCCTCCGACGAAACCCATCTCAGGCGCGCACCGGTGGCCGGGAGTTCGTCCGGGTCGGGCTCGGGCGCCTCCTCACCGTGCAGCAGCGCGTCGGCGACCTCGTAGACGCGGTCGTCGTCCCAGCCGGGCGCGTCGCCGCGCACGCGCAAGACGGCACGATGATCGCCGCGCAGCGCGGCCCCGTCGATGACGACCACCTTCACGCGGTCCAGCCGGCGCAGCGCGCCAGGGTCGAGGACCAGTTGCCCGGAGTTGGCGAGCCCGCGGCCCAACACCGCCGCGAACGCCTGCCGGCCCATGTGCGCCGCCCGCGGTACAGCGGCTTCGATCGCGCCGGCCGCGTCCTCCGTACCGCCCCCCGCGACCAGCGCGCTCGCCGCGGCGATCAGCGCGCCGTTGGCCGCGGAGTCGACATAGCTCTCGACGGGGCCCGCCATGGACCCCTTCCCGGCGTCGATCGCGACGTCGATGGACCCGCCAACCACCACGTGCGAAGCCTCACCGGCCGCGGCGGCCGCCCAGCTGTGCCGCGGCTCATGGGACTTGGCACCGGCGGATGAGATGACGGGCACCACCGGAGCTTGCGGCCGCTGAGGCGAGGCCAACGCCGGCTCGCGGTCCCGCCACACCCGGCGGTGGGCGGTGGCCTCCGAGATCTGCAGGGTGCGTTGGGTCAGGTCGAGCAGCGGAGTGCCGATCGCCTGGGTCAGCCCGTAAGCTGCGGCCGTCGTGGCGGCAAGCGCGATATCGGTGCCCACCCGGCCCAGTCGCGATTCCAGGATCGCCACCATGCGCGGCTGATGGTTGATCAGGGCGGCCGCGGCCCGGGTGGTCTTGGGTGCGGCGGGCAGGCGGGTCACCCAGCCGGTGACCGCGCCACTCACCGCGACGATGTCCAGGGCGGCGGCAGTCAGGGGCACCAGAACCGCCAGCGGGTTACCCGGGTCGGCGAAGGGCGCGGACAGCGGCGACGACACCGAGGTTGCCGGAGCGATGTCGTCGGCCAGGGTGACAACCGCCTCCCGCACCTCGTCCAGGACGGTGCCGGGGTCCGCGTCGTCGGTGAATTCGACCACCAATCGGCCCAGCGAGCCCTCGACATGGGCCTTGGCCACGCCGGCGATCCGGCGAACCGGCTCTTCGACGACGGCCGCGTACTCGTCCCACCGCGGGAACGGCAGCAGCGGGTCGAGGTCCAGATGCACCCGTCGTCCGCTCTGCCAGCGCACCGGGGGCAGGACGCGGGCCGACGAACCATTGGTGGAGCCGCCGAATCCGATGGCGCGGCCAGTAGTTTCAGCCACCGACTGAACCACCGGACCGGCCAATTCCGTGACCGGACTGGTCAGCGTCTGCAGCGCGCCCACGGCCTCCGCCGCGGTGGACACACCGGCCCGCACTACCTGCGCGGCTCCGCCGGCTACGCCAGCGACGACGCTGGAAACGCCGGGAATTTTCACTCGTCACCCTTCAACTTCGTCTACGCGCCTAATGATCCTGACGTGTGGAGGAGCTGTCCACACGCGGGCGGGAAGGTGAAACCGTGCGACGACGCCGATGACGATGCAGGTCCGGCCTCCCTTAGAGAGCAAGGGTGCGATTACGTCCCTGGACCAAGGTTACCGGGTTGGCGACAAACCAAACGTGCTGAACAAGCCGGGGTCGAGGAAGACGGTGATGCCGGCGATCCCGGTAGCGCCGGTGGTCAGGACGTGAATGGAATGGGCCGCCATTGACCCGTCGGCGCTGCGCCGGTACTCGGCAACGGCGGGTTGCGCATTCGCGGCCGTCGGGACCATCGCGATATCGCCGGGGCTCGGTCAGAGCCCGCCGGGCGAGGAACCGCAGCACCGCGTCGCGGCCGGTGAACCATATTGGCATGGGCGGCATTTCGAGTTTGACGTCGGCTTGCAGCAGCGCCGTCACCGCCGCCATGTCCGCGTTTTCGAATGCGGCGCAATACCGGTCGAGCAATTCGCGGCGCTGCGCATCGCCGGGCTCGGAGATGTCTTCCTCGGCGGGGGAGAGTTCGGCAAGCCGTGCCCGGGCGCGCTGCAGCGAACTGTTGACCGCTGTGGGTGTGGTCTCGAGGAGCTCGGCGACTTCGGCGGCACTGAACTGCACGACGTCGCGCAGAATCAACACCGCGCGCTGTCGCGCCGGCAGCTCCTGTAGCGCGGTCATCACCGCGAGCCGCACGCTCTGCTTGGCGGCGAGGTCGTCCTCCGGGCTCGTGAACATCGAGTCCGGAATGGGCTCGAGCTAGGCATGCGCGCCGGCCTTCGCGTCGAAATCGGTGTCCGGGTCGAGCGAGCCGTCCCCCACCCCCATCGGGAGCACGCGGCGGGCGCGGCTCTCCAGCGCACGGAGGCAGGCGGTGGTCGCGATGCGATACAGCCACGTCTTCAACGCCGCGCGTTCCTCGAAGGCCGGATAGCCGCGCCAGCCCCGCAGATACGTCTCCTGGACCAGATCCTCGGCGTCGTGCACCGAGCCCAGCATGCGATAGCAATGCGCGATCAGCTCGGCCCGAAAAGGCGCCGCCTGTTCGACGAAATCCTCCTGCGCCGGCACGACCGTCTCCTCTCGGCTGCGAGGCGAAACCTACTTCCTTAGAGACGTCGCGCCGCCAAAATTCATCGGTCCGGGCGCGATGAATCCCGATGCGGCTTCGTATCTGAATCAGTGAAGACGCGGCAAAGGCCGCCAGACCAGCGAGAGTGAGAAGACCATGAACCAGCCCCGCACCGCCCATGCCGACGGGCTCGTCGGCACCACCGCGATCATCACCGGAGCCGGTCGGGGGTTCGGCCGTGCCATCGCCTGCGCGCTGTCGGCGGCGGGCGCACAGGTCGTCGGCGTTGCGCGTACCCGATCGCAACTCGAAGAGGTGCGCACCCGGCTCGGCGACGCGTTCACCCCGGAGGTGGCCGACGCCGCCGAACCTGGGACGGCCCGTCGGCTCATCGACCAGTACCGGCCGCGCACACTTGTGCTGTGCGCCGGAGCGACGCCGCGGATGACGCCGCTACCGGATCAGACCTGGGAGACGTTCAGCGCGAACTGGAACGTGGACGTGGCGCAGGCATTTCACTGGATTCGCGAAGCGCTGCGACGCCCGCTGGCGCCGGGCAGCTCGGTGATCGTGATGTCCAGCGGCACCGCGCTGAACGGATCACCGCTGTCCGGCGGCTACGCGGGCGCGAAGGCGACCGTCAGGTTCATCACCGGCTATGCGGCCATGGAAGCGCAACGCGCCGGGCTGGGGATCGGCTTCACGGCCGTGCTGCCGCGGCTGACGCCGGCCACCGACCTCGGCGCGGTCGCCGTCGCCGCCTACGCCGAACGGCAAGGCGTCGACGTCGACTCGTTCCTGCGGGCCGCCGGACCCGCGCTCACCGCCGAACTGGTGGGCAAGTCGGTCCTGGAGATCGCCACTGGCGCCGCCGCCGAAGGCGGCGCGTACCTACTCAGCTCCACCGGCCTGGCGGCGCTGTCCTGACCACCCACGCCATCCGCCGCCGCGCGAAAACTCAGTGGCGCAGCGGATTTCGTGTTCTCAGCCGCGCTGGTACATGGCCCAAAAACACGAAAGCGCGGTAGCCGTCGACCGGCTACTCGCGCAATGTTCGGCTCAGAGATTCAGGCTATAAGATTCGGTGGTTCGCCCTGCCGACCTGATACCCGGCAGGAAACGACTTCTCGATGACCTGCAGTTGGTGATCCACCCTGGATTCCAGCTCGAGCACCACGCAGCTGTCGCTGAAGGATTTCGATTCGAGAACTATGTACCGCTGACCACAATCGGTGATCGGGTCGCCCGAGTGCAAGCTCTCGACCGACACCGACTCCGGAGTTCCATCTGCCTCCATGCATGACACGTTAGGTCAATTCCGCAAATGAGGGAATAGACCGCTACTTCGCGGCGGCGCCCCGTTGCTTGAAGAACACGCTGACGTGAGAGATCAACCCGTCGTCGTTCTGCTCGAACCGGATGCATTCGGGCCACGTGCTCGCGACATCGTCGATCTCGAATGTCTCGGACAGCTCGGCGAACGACACCCGCGAATCCACGCGCGAGACCCGCCGCACGTCCAGCCGGTGGCCCCGCAGATTGGTGCACACCTTGCGCAGGTAGGCGACGTAGTGCGCCTTGCCCTCGACCACGTCGCAGAACGGCCCCTCCCGGGTCAGGCCCTCCTCGGCGATGGTGTCGGCCAGTCCGTCCCAGTCATGAGCCGCCAGGCATTCCAGGTAGCGTTCGACCACTTGGCCATCGGTGCCCATGTCTTCTCCGCTCGCTCGTGAGTCCACGGTAAGCGCCGAATCGTTGCCGGGCTAGGTTCCTCTTATGAGTTGGTGGACCGTGCACGCCGAACGGACGCTGTGTGAACACGTGCCCGCGCCGCCCGAGGCGGTCCGCAACTTCTACGTGGACCTCGACAACATCAAGCTCGTGCACCCGCTGATCGTGTCCGTGGAAACGTTGTCCCGCAGCGCAACCCCGGACGGCTACCAGCAGACCTACCGCGTGGTCGACCGAATCCCATTGGGGCCGTTGACCATACGCACCAGCTATCGGGCCCGGCTGCGAGTGCCCGCGCGCGGCGACGTGCTGACCGAGGCCGATCAGTCCCCCGGGGTTCGGCTGCGCGGCACGGTGAGATTCGATCCGGCGGACGGCGGCACCCGAGTCACCGAGCGGATAGGCATAACCGCCCCGCGGCTACTGGCCGGCGTGACCATCCGCGAAGGGGTCAAGGCGCACGTCAAGATGCTGGCCGGCATCAGGAGTCACTTCGAGTCTGGGAGGTCGCAATGAAGTGTCGTGCCGCTGTGCTGGAAGGGGTCGGCAGGGATTGGGAGATTCGCGAGGTTGCACTCGATCCGCCCCGCGCCGGTGAGGTTTTGGTACGCATGGCCGTTGCCGGCATCTGCCACTCCGATGACCACCTCGTCACCGGCGACGTGCTGCCGACCCCCGAGGTACGTGCGTCAACGGGTATCCCTGAGCCCGACTGGTTCCCGATGCTCGGTGGTCACGAGGGCGCCGGTGTCGTCGAAGAGATCGGCCCGGGTGTGACGTCGGTGCGGCCGGGGGACCACGTGGCGATGTCGTTCATTCCCGCATGCGGGAGTTGCCGGTTCTGCGTAAACGGCCAGAGTTACATCTGCGACGACGGCGCGAGTCTGTTCTCCAGGGAGATGCCGACCGACGGAACCTGTCGCCGGCACCTCGGCGACGAAGACCTCATGGCCTACGGTCAGCTCGGCACGTTCGCCGAATATGCCGTGCTCACCGAAAAGTCCGTCATCAAGATCGACGATGCGATCCCATTCCACGCCGCCTCACTCGTGTCGTGCGGCGTCAGCACCGGCTGGGGCTCCGCAACGATATCGGCGGGCACCGAGCCGGGCGACACGGTGGTCGTGATCGGCACCGGCGGCGTCGGTATGAACGCCCTGCAGGGGGCCCGGGCCGCCGGGGCGACCTATGTGGTCGCGGTGGATCCCGTTGAATACAAACGGGATTCGGCCAAGATCTTCGGCGCCACTCACTCCGCGGCCTCCGCCGAGGAGGCCGTACCGCTGGTGGCCGACATCACCACCGGAGTCATGGCCGACCGCGTCGTCGTGACGCCCGGCGTGCTGCACGTGGAGCTGATCCCCTCGGCCATGCGGCTGCTTCGCAAAGGGGGGATATGCGTGGTCACCGGCATCACCCCCTACACCGAACCCGTGGTACCGCTGATCCTGCAGGAGATGGTGCTGTCGGCCAAACAACTTCGGGGAGCGCTCTACGGCGGGATGAATCCGCGCACCAGCGTGCCGTTGCTGTTGTCGATGTATCAGGCGGGTGCGCTGAAACTCGACGAGTTGGTCACCCGGCACTACCAACTCGACCAGATCAACGAGGCGTTCGTGGATCTGCGCGAGGGCCGCAACATTCGCGGAATCATCGACTTCGCCGATCTTTGACCGAGCCGACCGGTCTCACTGCGCCAAGCCGGCCCGCAACTCTCGCTTGAGCACCTTGCCGTAGCTGTTTTTCGGTAGCTCGTCGACGAATTCGTAGCGCTTGGGCCGCTTGAAGCGCGCGATGCGGCGCAGCAGGTGGGCGTCCAGCGCGGCCGGCTCGGCCGCGCCCACGATGAACGCGACCACCACCTCACCCCAATCGGCATCGGGGGCGCCCACCACGCAAGCCTCGGCGACACCGGGGTGCTCGAGCAGAGCCTCCTCCACCTCGCGGGGGTAGATGTTGCTCCCGCCGCTGATGACGACGTCCTTCGACCGATCCCGCAGCGTGAGAAAACCGCGCGCGTCGAACGAGCCCATGTCGCCCGTGTACAGCCAGCCCTCTTTGAGGGTCGCGCGGGTGGCGTCGGGATTGCGCCAATAGCCGGACATGACCGCGTCTCCGCGGCAGACGATTTCGCCGATTTCGCCGCGCGGCGCCACGCGGCCATCCGCAGCCAGCACGGCGACCTCCATCCCCGACCGCGCATAGCCGACGGACCCCAGAAGCGCGTCGTCATCGGATTCGTGATCCGCGCGGCGCAGCCCGGTGATGGTCATCGGCGACTCGCCCTGTCCGTAAATCTGCGCGAAGACCGGGCCGAACGCCGCGATCGCCTTGCGCAGGCCTTCGGAGTACATCGGACCGCCGCCGTAGACGATCGCCTTCAAATTGGCCGGCCGGCCGCGGCCCGTATCCACCAGCCGCTGCACCATCGTCGGCGCCAGGAAAGTGCTGGCGGCTGGGTGACGTTCGCACAGATCCAGGAATTCGTCGGGGTCGAAACCCCCCGACACCGGCACGACCTGCCGGGCGGCGCGCAGCACGTACGGCAGGACGTAGAGTCCGGAGCCGTGCGACATCGGCGCCGCATGCACCAGGCTGCAGTCCTCGTCCGGAGCGTCGATGTCAGCGAGGTGCGCGACCGTCATCGCCATGAGGTTGCGGTGCGACAGCATCGCACCCTTGGCCCGGCCGGTGGTCCCGCTGGTGTAGAACAGCCACGCCAGCGCAGCCGGATCGGTGCGCGGCGGAGGTGCCGGGCCGACGCCCAACCGCTGCGAATAGTCCTCGGAATCAATGGCTTCCGTCGGCGTCGCGGTGACCGGCGCCAGCTCGGTGCCAATGGCCGACGAGGCGAAGACCCGCGCCGCGCCAGCATCGTCGAGGATCTGCGCCATCTCGCGCGGGTGCAGCTTGTAGTTGATCGGGACGACGACGCACTCGGCGGCCCAGGTCGCGAACATCAACTCGATGGTCTCGGGACGGTTGTGGGTCGCGATGGCGATTCGCGCACCGGCACCATGCTGTTGCCGGATCGACGCGGCCAGACGTAAGGCGCGGTCGCGCAACTCATCCCACGTGCACACCAGTCGATCCCCGTGATACACCGCACCGCGATCGGCAAACCGGGTCGCGGCCTGATCGAGCAGGGCAAACAGATTCATCGCTCGATCCACTGCGCCGCCAGCGCGGCCTCCGAAAGATACTTCGTCGAGCTCCAGCCGCCGTCGACGACGATCGTTTGGCCGTTGATGAAGCTGCCGCCCGGCGAGCACAGGAAGGCGACGGTGCTGGCGATGTCGTCGACGCGGCCCAGCCGCTGATGCGGCGTCATCTCGGTGTTGATCTTGCGGAAACGCTCATCCTCCAGGCGCTGCTCGACCATCGGCGTCACCGTCACCCCGGGCGCGACGGCGTTGCAACGGATGCCGGACGCGCCGTATTGGCAGGCGATGTGGGTGGTCAGGGCCGTGAGTCCGCCCTTGGCGGCGGAGTAGGCGCCGCCGCGCAGGCCACCGACGACCGCGAAAGTCGATGTCACGTTGATGATCGCCGAGCCGGGCCCCATGTGCGGTAGCACGTCGCGGGCGAGCCGAAACGGCGCGCGCAGCATCAAACCCAAGAAGTAGTCCAGGGTTTCGTCGTCGGTTTCGTGCAGCGGCTTGGGGCTGCCGACTCCGGCATTGTTGATCAGGAAGTCGATGTGACCCCACCGGCGCACCGCGAGGTCCACGATGCGGCGCGGCGCATCGTCGTCCGTGAGATCGACGGCAAGTGTCGCGACGCGCTCCGGATCACCGACGGCCCTGCCCAGCTCGGCCAGCCGCCCCTCGTCGCGGCCGATGCCGACGACCGCCATGCCCGCCTCGGCGAGCTTTGTGGCGCAACCCAAGCCGATGCCGCTGCTTGCTCCCGTGACGATTGCGACCTGCATATCACCCATCCTTCGCCGGCGTCAGAGCCGCCCGGATCCGATGCTTCAGTATCTTCCCCGCATCGTTTTTCGGCAGGGCATCCCAGATCTCAACCTGTTCAGGGGCCTTGAATCTGGCCACGCCCTTGCTCACCAACATGTCGAGCAGGCTCGCGACGTCCGGGCGCGCGCCGCGGGCGGGCACGATCACCGCACAGGCGCGTTCTCCGGTGCGCTCGTCGGGCAGCCCGACGACCGCGATCTCGGCGATGCCGGGGTGGTCGGCGAGCAGGTCCTCGACCTCCTTGGCCGAGATGTTCTCGCCGCTGCGGATGATGACGTCCTTGGCCCGGCCGGTCACCACGAGGTACGTGTCGTCGACCCAGCGGCCCAGGTCGCCGGTGCGGAAAAACCCTGCGGCATCGAAGGAGTCGTCCTCGGGGTGGCGGTAACCCAGCAGCATCTGCGGGCCGCGCACACAGATCTCCCCGTCGCCGTCGGGCGCGGAGTCGTGTGCGGCGAGCTTGATCTCGGCGATCCCGGGCCTGCCGTCGGTATCCGCGGCGTAACCGGCCTCCCGGGGTCCGGGCGCACCGATCGTCGCGACGGGCACCTCCGTGCAGCCGTACACCCTGGTGATCACGGCGCGGTCGAAATAGGCTGTGGCGCTGCGGATCAGCGACGGCGACACCGAGGCGCCACCACAGATGAACATCTTCAGGTCGGGCAGCCGGGTGCCGGCGCGTCCGGCCGCGGACAACAGCTGCTGCAGGAACGGCGTCGCCCCCGCCATGTGGGTACACCGCTGCGAGTCCATCAGGGTGACCGCCCTACCCGCATCCCACCGGTCCATCAGCACCGCGGTGGTGCCCAGCAGCAGCGGGCATTCGAACGCGTAGATCGAGCCGCCGATGTGGGCGACCGGCGACGGCACCAGGAACGTGTCACCCGGGGTGATCATCCAGTGGTCGCGGATCTGACGGATCAGCGCGTGCATCGAATTGTGACTGTGCAGTACGCCTTTCGGCCGGCTCGTGGTGCCGGACGTGTAGAGGATCATCCGCACGGAATCGGGATCGAGCACCGGAAGGGTCGCGGCGTGCGGTGGCTCCTGCACCAGGGCCGCATACGGCGTGTGCGGCCCGGCGTCACCGCGCAGCACCACCACCTCCGGCGCGCGGCTCATCGCGGGCGCCACGCGCTCGAGCATCGCCGCGTAGTCATGGCCGCCGTGATGCCTCGGAACGAAAATCACTGCGGTGCCGGCGTCTTCGAGGATGTACCGCAGATCGTGGTCGCGCAGCGACGGCAGGATCGGGTTCACCACCATCCCCGCGAGCGTCGCGGCCAGGTAAATGACAGCGCTCTCGTGCCAGTTCGGCAACATGAACGACACGGTGCTGCCTGTCGGCACGCGCGCCAGCAGCGCGCCGGCCAGCGCGCCGGCCTGGTTGTACAGGGCGGCGCAGTCCAAACGGACGTCGTTGTCCACCAAGGCTGTTCGGTGGGGCGTTTCGGATGCGGCCTCGCGGAGCGCATCGGCCAGCGTCGTGCGCACCCACCACCCGCGCCGGTATGCCTCCGCCGCATGCGCCCCGCTGGCCCGGGCGATCACCACGACCTCATCTGGGCGCCCTCATTCATCCACGCGACGCATCGTCATCGCGTACCGGAACCTCGACGACAGGTGGGTGTTGACCGTCACCTGGGCCACCTCGCCGTCGGAGGTCGTGTAGGTGCGCCGCATCTGCAGCGCGGCCGTGCCCGCTTCGGCACCGAGACCATCCGCCAATTCCGGTGCGAGCAGGACGGCGGCGATCTCTTGGTGCAACTGGGCGACGCTCACCCCGAAAAGGTCCTCGATCAAGGGAAATATCGGGCCGGCGTGGCGTTGCAGCAACCTGCCCACCGCCGCGAAACTGCGGTTGATGTAGTACTCCGTCCGGCACAGCGGAACCGGCGCGCCCTCGGCCTGCCGGTAGCCGCGGACCGACAGCCACTGGGTGCCGACCTCCAGGCCGGTCAGTTCGGCGAGGTCGTCGTCGATCGTCACCATCGCGTTGGATTCGATGGTCAGCTGCGCGCCGGCCGCGAACGCGAGGAGGTCGTCGATCGACATCGCGTCCTGCGCATAGGAACTCGACGCCGGCCGGGGAACCACCCGGGTGCCCGCCCGCGGCCGGGAAGCCACCAGGTTGTCCTCGCGCAGCCGGCGCAGCGCCTCACGGATGGTGTAGCGGCTGACCGCGAAGCGCTCGCATAGTTGGTGCTCGGTGGGCAACTGCGAACCCACCGGGTAAACCCCGTCGACGATCTCCTTGCGCAGGGTGCGCGCGATCTGGAGGTAGCGGTGGTCGCCCGCGATCGCCTGCGGCATCACGGTCCGTCCGGCCTCGCGCGCACCGCCAGCACGCTGCCCTCGCCGTCGGCGGAGAGGTAGAGCGTCCCATCGGCCGACGCGGTGATGCCGGCGAAGGGACCCTGCGGCCCGGAGAACGGTGGCATGCCGCGCAGCGGTTTGGGCGTGACACCCGGCGGGGGGCCGACGGGCAGCCCGGCCGCAATCGTCCGCCGTGCGCTGGTGGTCAGATCGAACTCGACCAATTCCTTGGCGCCGGCATCGACTATGTAGAGCACGCCGCCCCGGACCAGAATGCCCTGCGGGCGTTGCAGATCGGTGATCACGGTGTCGATCCCTGACCCGCTCACCCGCAGCACCCGGCCGGCTCCGGCCTCGGCCACCAGACACGCCCCGTCCGCGTCGACCGCAACCCCGACCGGCTCACGCAGCTCTTTCGCCAAAACCTCAACACCACCCGATTGCAGCGACAGCACCCGTCCGGTGCCCAGCTCGGCGAACACCACACCGCCCCCGCTCAGGGCGATACCGTAGAGCTGGTCGAAACCGTCTGCCAGTAACTCGGTTTCGCAGGCGTCCGGACGGTATCGGGCGACCTGGCCGCCGGACGTGGTGACGAAGAACTCGCCGGGCCCGCTCGCGGCGAGGCCGCGCAGGAAGCCGGGATAGCCTGGGCTGAACAACATTCCCGCGGTGCGCAGGGACCCATCGGGCTCGGCGACGTAGAAGTAGGTGCCGTCGGCGATGTAGAGCCGGCCGTCGTGGCCCATCGCCAGGTCCATCGGCCAGTTGAGGCCGCCCGCCAACACGGATCGCGTTGTGCCGTCCGGTGAGATCTCGGTGATCTCACCGGTGAAGTTGGAGACGAACAACCGGTCGTCGACGAAGGTGCAGTTGTCCAGGCCGGGGTTCAGTTGGGCGAGCAGGCGTTGTTCGCCGCTGCGGGGATCGATGCGCAGCACCTGCCCGCTGGCCACCTGCGTCGAGACGATGTAGCCCTGCGCGTCGAACTTGACCGAGTCGGGCACACCGAGACCGGTTGCCACACAGTGCGGCTCGCCGCCATCAGGGTCGATGCGCCAAATCTCGTTGGCTCCCATCACCGGGAAGTACAACAGGCCGTCCGGGCCGACCTCCATCGCGTTCGGCGAGGGCACGTTCTCCAGGAGCACCCGCGGCGGTCCGCCCGCCAGGTCGAATTCCAGCAGCCGCCCACCCTCACGGCATTCTCCGATGAACAACCGGCCCGCATGAAAGGTGATGCCGTTGGCTGACGGCACGTCGTCGCGTAGCACTCGCGTGCGGCCGCCGGTGTCACGCACGCTCACCCGGCCGTCCATCACCTCGGTCGCGTACAGGTTGCCGCCGGCGTCGAACGCGACGTCGTCGGGCGCCACGATGTCGCCGCCCTTGGGGCTCGCGGTGAAGATGTCCCCGGTGCGGTGATCGAGCGCGCTGATCTGACTGCCGGTCACCTGGGCGATGTAGATGCGCCCGTCCGGGCCGGTGCGCAGGCCATTGGCGCCGAACAGCCGGCTGGGCGCGGTGACCCGTTCGAGCTCCCAGCCCTCGGCCACGTCGACGGGGTGCGGCGGCGCATACCGCGAGGGCAGCGTTGGGATGGCCCTTGAGATGGACATGCTCGCCGAGGTCCTTCCGTCAGCCGGTTGGGCTGGACGCTATCAATTCCTCTTAGTCCAGACAATAGCTGTCATCGGCGCGCAAACGGACCTTGACAGCGAAGTCTTCGGATCGGAATAGTGTTCTCCAACGGGCAGAATGCCACATTTTGTCCGGACAAAATGAGTAAATCGAGCTCGTTGCGATCGCTGGCGCGGCGGCGGCGGGGAAAGCAGGTCATGGCCGATCACCAGGATCACGTCAACCTTCTAGGTCTCGACGGCCGCGTCGTGGTGGTTTCCGGCGCCGGCGGGGGCGGCATCGGCACGACCGTTGCGGCCATGACCGCCCGGGCGGGAGCCACCGTGATCGCGGTAAGCCGATCCAAGGAGAACCTCGACGAACACATCGCCCCGCTGGCACACCAGGGACTGGCCGTGGTGCCTGTCGCGGCCGACGCGTCGACCGACGAGGGTATCGCCACGGTGATCGACCACACGCGCCAAGCCGACGGCGGGTTGTACGGCCTGGTCAACGTCGCCGGCGGCGCCGAGCCGTCGACCTGGATGCCGTCCACCCGGGTGACGCGTGGGGACTGGCGCAAGATCTTCGCCGACAACCTCGACACCGCGTTCTTCATGAGCCAGGCCGTCGCGCGTGAACTCGTCGCCCAGCACCGGCAGGGATCGATCGTGTCGATCTCCTCGATCAGCGGCATGAACACCGCGCCGTTTCACATCGCCTACGGAACGGCCAAGGCCGCGATCACCGCGATGACCCGCACGATGGCACTCGAGTTGGCGCAGGCCGGAATTCGGGTCAACACGGTGGCGCCCGGCGTCACCGAAACGGCGGCTTCGCGCACCTATGTCGACGAGGACCCCGAGCGCGACCGCCAGGCGATCGCGATGGGCCGACGTGGGCTTCCCGAGGAGCAGGCCGGTGCCATCCTCTTCCTGCTCTCGAAGCTGTCGAGCTATATCACCGGCCAGACGCTGCTCGTCGACGGCGGCCTGGGCCTCAAGTGGAGTCACCTCGGCGCCGACAACACGTCGCTGTTCCTGCATGACGAATCCTTCCGCGCGGCGATGAGGAGGTTATGATGACCCGCCCGGCGAAAGGCGCGAATCCCGAAGCGGCCGAAGAACTCTCGCAGCCGATGACGATCGGAGTCGAGGCCTACATCTCCGAGGACTATGCCCGCGCCGAGCGCGACAAGCTGTGGCGCAAGGTCTGGCAGCAGGTCGGCCGCGTCGAGGAGCTCCCCGAGGTGGGCAGTTACCTTACCTATGACATCCTCGACGACTCGATCATCGTTGTGCGCACCGGTGACAACGAGTTTCACGCCCACCACAACGTCTGCATGCACCGCGGCCGCCGGCTGATCGACACACCCGAAGGAGCCAAGAACGCCTGCGCGCGAACCCGAAAGTCGTTCGTCTGTGGTTTTCACGGCTGGACCTACGGCCTGGACGGCGCGTGCACGCATATCCGCGAACAACAGGACTGGCAGGGCGCTCTCACCCCCGACAACACCCACCTTCGACCCGTCCGAGTCGACACGTGGGGCGGCTGGCTGTGGATCAACATGGACCCCGACTGCGAGCCGCTGGCCGACTTCCTGTTTCCCGCCGCGAAGATCCTCGACCCGTTCGGGTGTGAGAACATGCGCTACAAGTGGCGCAAATGGGTCATCTTCGACTGCAATTGGAAGGTCGCGCTGGAGGCCTTCAACGAGACCTACCACGTCTACACCACCCATCCGGAGTTCAACAAGTTCGGTGAGTTCAAGGGCTGGGCGAAAGCCCAAGGCAGGCACAGCAATATCGGCTATGACGCGCCCGAGGACATGGAGGCCACCAAGTCCAAGATCCGCCTGGGCATCGGCGCCGATCCGCGGGTGTCGACCGCGGAGATGCAGGTGTACACGATGGAGGAGACCAACGCCACCACCACCCAGACGCTGGTGAATGCCGCCAGGCGGCTGGTCGACGAATTGCCCGAGGGGACACCGGCCGACAAGGTGCTCGAGCACTGGCTGGCGTCGGCACGCCGCGACGACGAGGCCCGCGGGGTGATCTGGCCGACGATCCCCGCCGACATACTCGGGCAGGCCGGCACCGCATGGCAGATCTTCCCGAACTTCCAGATCGGCCAGGGTCTGACCAGCGCGCTGTGCTACGGCGCGCGGCCGCATCCCAGCTACAACCCGGACAAGTGCATCTTCGAGGTGTCCGTCTTCGAGCTGTACCCGAAAGGCCAAGAGCCGCAGACGGAGTGGGAGTACACGCCGGTCGGAGACCCCCGGTGGCGCTCGGTCCTACCGCAGGACTTCTCCAACATGGCCGCCGTGCAGCAGGGCATGAAGTCTCTTGCCTTCCCGGGCACCAAACCCAACCCGTACCGCGAGCGCAGCACCGTCAATCTCCATCATCAACTGTCGAAGTACATGGGTACCGGCGAACCGCAGGAGCTTTAGTGCCGATCGCAAGCGCGGCGCGGGCGCCGGGCGCCGCGGGTCGGCACTATCAGAAGGAGACGCATGACCACCGCTGACGAGCCCTGCGGGCCCACCGACGTAGCGCAAGACGTCGACATAGACGCGCTGCGGGCCAAGTACGCCCAGGAGCGCGACAAGCGCCTACGCGTCGACGGCGGCGCGCAGTACCTCGAACTCGAAGGTGACCTGGCGGACTTCTACGAGATAGACCCGTACACTCCGATCGCCGACCGCGCGCCGATCAACGAGGACCTAGAGGTGGCCGTCCTCGGCGGTGGGTTCGCCGGATTGTTGTCCGGTGCCTACCTGAAAAAGGCCGGCGTACAGGATGTTCGGATCATCGATATGGCCGGAGACTTCGGCGGAGTGTGGTATTGGAACCGCTTCCCAGGCATCCAGTGCGACAATGACTCCTACTGCTACATCCCGATGCTCGAGGAGCTCAATTTCCTGCCGAGCAAGAAGTTCGCCGACGGGGCCGAAATCTTCGCGCACTGCCAGGCCATGGGTAAACACTTCGACCTCTACGATGGCGCGATCTTCTCTACCCAGGTCGAGACCATGCGCTGGGACGAGAAGATAACGCGGTGGCGGCTGACCACCAACCGCGGCGACGACATTCGCGCACGGTTTGTGGTGATGGCGCAGGGCTCGTACAACAAGCCAAAGCTGCCCGGCATCCCCGGTATCAAGGAGTACCTAAACGGCGGCGGCCACGCATTCCATTCCGCCCGTTGGGACTACGACTACACAGGTGGCGATGCCAACGGCGGGCTGCATAAGCTGGCTGACAAGCGGGTCGCACTCGTCGGCACGGGGGCTACCGGCGTCCAGCTGGTGCCGCATCTCGGCCGGGATTCCAAGCAGCTCTTCGTGTTCCAGCGCACCCCGTCGTCGGTGGACATGCGGGCCAACACACCCACCGACCCGGCCTGGGCGGCGGCGCTGCAGCCCGGTTGGCAGGAGGAGCGCAAACGTAACTTCCACAATTGGTCACCGTTTGTTGGGGTGGTCTTCGGCGAGCCGGATCTGGTGTGCGACTTCTGGACCGAATTGGGGCGCAACATGACCGCCCGGATTGCCGCCAGCCCGGATCCCGCCTCGCTGGGGATCGAGGAGATCATGGCGATCCGCGAGGAAGAGGATTACAAGATCATGGAGCGGCTGCGCCGCCGCGTGGCCGCGCTGGTCGACGACCCCGACACCGCCGAGGCACTCAAGCCGTACTACCGCTTCATGTGTAAGCGGCCGTGTTCGAGCGAGACCTACCTGCCGGCGTTCAACCTGCCTAACGTGACGCTGGTGGACGTGTCGGAGTCCAAGGGCGTGGAACGCCTGACGGAGAAGGGCATCGTCGCCAACGGCGTCGAGTACGAGGTCGATTGCGTCGTATTCGCCAGCGGTTTCGAGATCTCCACGGAGATCAGTCGACGCTTCGCCGTCGACGTCATCGAGGGTCGAGACGGGCTGTCGCTGTTCGACTACTGGCACGACCGCTACCAGACGTTGCACGGCATGACCACCCGCGGATTCCCGAACCAGTTCTTCACGGGCTTCATCCAGGGCGGCGTCTCGGCCAACACCACCGCGATGTTCGAGCAGCAGGCCGAGCACATCGCCTACATCATCGCCGAAGCGCAAAAGCGCGGTGCCACCGTCGTTGAACCCAGTCAGGAGGGCCAAGACGGCTGGGTCAGGACGGTTGCCGAGCTCGCTATCGACAACTCGGCATTCGAGATGTCCTGCACCCCTGGCTATTACAACAATGAAGGCCAGGGTGGCGCCAAAGACAACGGTGCGTTCCTCGGCGATTTCTACTCGCCGGGTTTCTACGCCTTCGGTGACCTGATCGCCGAGTGGCGCGCCAAGGGTGACTTGGAAGGCCTTGAGCTTTCGTGAGCGACTTGAGGTTCGACGGCAGGGTCGCGGTCGTCACCGGGGGCGGCCGAGGGCTCGGCCGCTCCTACGCCTTGCTCCTGGCCTCGCGGGGGGCGAAGGTGGTCGTCAACGATGCCGGCGGCCGCCTGGACGGCGGCGGGAGCGACGCCGGGCCGGCCGAGCAGGTGGTCGCTGAGATCACGGCGGCCGGGGGCCAGGCCGTGGCGTGCAGCGCGTCGGTTGCGACCCGCGCAGGCGGCGAGGCGATCATCGGGACCGCACTCGAAAACTACGGCGGCATCGACGTTCTGATCCACAACGCCGGCAACGTGCGTCGCGCGTCGCTCAAGGAGATGAGCTACGAGGACTTCGACGCCGTGCTCGATGTGCACCTACGCGGCGCGTTCAACGTGGTGCGGCCGGCGTTTCCGGTCATGTGCGAGGCGGGTTACGGCCGCATCGTGCTGACGTCGTCGATCGGCGGCCTGTACGGCAACCACAACGTAGCCAACTACGCGGCGGCCAAGGCCGGCGTGATCGGGTTGTCGAACGTCGCCGCGCTCGAGGGCGCCGCCGAGGGCGTGCGGTGCAACGTGATCGTGCCGGCCGCGGTGACGCGAATGGCCGACGGCATCGACACCTCCTCCTACCCGCCGATGGGCGCGGAACTCGTTGCGCCCGTGGTCGGTTGGCTTTCCCATGAATCCTGCTCGGTGACCGGTGAACTCTTCGTCGCGCTGGCGGGTCGCGTGGCGCGGGCGGTCATCGCGGAAAGCCCGGGCGTGTGCCGGTCGTCGTGGACGATCGAGGACGTCGGCAGCC
>NZ_JCALEJ010000049.1:0-8202 GCF_059813315.1 Mycobacterium sp. NGS11 | reverse complement strand
CCTCCCTATGCAAGGCGTTCGCGCTGCAAAAGGGTCAGCCTCGCTGCCTAGGCGCGGCCGCATGTACCGAATCAGGATCGCTGACCAGGAAGCGGATGAGCGGGACGGCGTCGGTGGGGGCGGTGCCGTCCATCACCGTGGCGGCGTCGGGTGAGTTTTTGGCGATCTTCGACGGGGGATGATCGGCTTCAGCACGGCTGAGCCCGACGGGTCACCACCGTAACGGCCGTCCCGCTAGTCCTCGGGTCGGCAAAGCGCCCTTTCCACGAGTTGGCGCAGCATTCGGGTCATGGCCACCATCTCTGGGTAAGTCCGGACGTAGCCCGCGTACACCCCCACGCCGCAACCCACGACGAGCAACGGTTCGACCATTGCCGATGCATCAATATCCGCAGCGAGTTCGCCGCGCTCAATCGCGTCGTTGACGAAGCGTGTCAATACTTTCCGAATGATCCAAAGGGGATCGTTTTCGGTGCCAACCAATTCGGGATGGCGCTGCGATTCGAGTAGGCTAGTGACTAAAAACGCAGACCCGGCGGAAGTTTCCGAACCGGCTCTCATCGCCGCGGAGATGAACGCCATCAGGCGAGCCACCAGCGAATTCTCGATGTCCGCATGTTTAACACCGGCTCCGATGACGCATTCGTTGGTCTCAACCAGCACTTCCTGATACAACGCTCGCTTGCTCGAGAAGTAGTGGTTGATCGCCGGCCGGCTCAGGTCGGCGCGCGCGGCGATGTCTTGGAGCGTCGCGCCGTCGTAGCCGCGTGCGCTAAACACCAAACGAGCAGCTCGGATAATTCGCTGGCGCGCGGCGCCGGCCGTCGCGGCAGGCGGGCGGCCCGGTCTGCGATTACCCTTTTGCGGCGCCATTTCAGTGTGTCATTTGCCGCGGTGCGGCATTAGCGGTTTTGGCGGCATGATGCCAAGTGCGGGTCGTCGCCTCGATCATTCCATGCGAATGCTCATCGATTCCACGCGAGTGTTCAACAAAAGCGGCAGTGGAATACCGGCTCGCGAATCGGCTGCGCCCCGCGAAGCCAATCACCACTGGCCGATATTGCTTGCGCCCTGGATGAGCCTGACTGGGATCTGCGCCGCGTGATGCTGCATCACCGGGATCTGCTTGATGACCAGATCGGCGTCGGCGCAGGATTGCGTCGAGAGCTGTCCCGGATGCTGACTGTGCTCGCACGCGAAAACCCTCCCACCACAAAAGCTCGTCGCCCACTCTATGCGGGAATGCCCATTTATGGGTTGATTGTGTTATCCCCTACCTGGCGGCCCCAGACGTATTCGATCGCATACGGCGATCCAGTGTCCAGGTGGTTGTACGGTGCAAGGCTGTTGCCGGAGTCCATCACCAACTCCGGTGCGGGCCACAAGTCGTGGGTGATCGGCTGCCAGCACCCCGGGGCTCCCCCGGGCCCACCGCGGGCGTTCACCCGCGGCAAGTTCTCGGGGTAGATGTAGGGGTTGGGCGCCCCACCGACCACCCCGGCGACACCGCCCACCAGCGAAGCGATGACGGGCGCCGCGGACACCGGGTTCGCGATCAGTCCCAGCCCGGAGAGCACCTCGGTGTCCATGTTTAACGAGTAGCCGTTGAAGCCTCCTTCGGAGGCACCCGTGATGGGCACGATGTCGTGGTAGTTGCGCAGGGCGCAGAACAGTTCGGGGCTGTAGGTGTCCAGTAGCTGGGCCGCGGGCACCAGGTCGGCGGCGCCTCGCGCCAGATACGGCCCACCCTTGTTGAACAACTCCGCACCCGTGTTGCCGAACCCGGCCGCCGCCAACAACGCCTGATCCAGATCCTTCTGCTGGGCATTGATGGTGCGCGAGGTGATCACCGCGTTGTTCACGAAGTCGAACAAATCCGGCGCAGCGTTCGCATAGGTATCCCCCAGCGCCGCCAACCGCGCAATATCCCTGCGCGCCTGCGGCATCTGCGGATTCACATCATCCAACAACGCATTGGCGTTGGTCACCGACTGACCGAACTTCTCCCCCAACCCCGTCAACGACTGCGCCGCCGCGCTCAACGTCAAATTCAGCTTGACCGGATCAACCTTCTCCGCGATCGAGGTGATCGTCTGAAACAAGGTATTGATCTCGGTGGTCACCGACCGCGCATCGATCACCGTGTGCGACGAAATCTTCTGCGGCGACGGATTGGCCGGGGTCGTCAACGCCACATACTTACCACCGAACACCGTCGTCGCCTTGATATCGGCATTCACATTCGACGGAATCAACGCCAAATACCGCGGACACACCTCCAAGGTGAACTTCGCCGCCGGCTTCCCATCACGCACCGTCTCCGCGATCTTGCCCACCCGGCCGATCTCCACCCCGTTATAGGTCACCTTCGAACCCGGATCCATCAGCAGCCCGGCGCGGGTGGCGATCATGGTCAGCTGCGTCTTTTCGGTGAAGGCACCGCGGAATTGCCCGTACACCAAGGCCAAAATCAGCGCGAAAACGAGCAACACGGCCACGGCGATCCATTTATACGGCGGGGTCCGCGGGGCGTTGGTCTGAGTCCTAACCAACAGCACGTAACGCCCTTGGCGCGCAGGTGGTTTGACGATGGCGATGCACCATCGTCGAAACCTTGTCAGTTTCATGAGCGGCGTAGGCGAAATGCCAGCCGGGAGGTTAGTCTGATCGGCTCCTCGCGCAAGTGGTCATACATTTCGCGGTTCATCAGGTCGTCGTCTAGGTATGAGCAGGAGCGAGGCGGGTAATGACGTGGACGCACGCGGCCTTGCTCGACCGGCGGCGGTCGGTGCGCGCCACTGGTAATCGCGCGGCAGGTGCGCTTGAAATCCCGAACCGCACGCGTCCACACGTGAGGCTTGGTTGGCGCAAGCAGCACACTCATCGCAGACCACCGCTCTCCGTCTGCGCGATTTCGCTCGCACAACTGGGAAAGTTCGTTCGACAGCCAGACGACATGGCATGTAGTGGCAGCATCGGGGAGCTTGTGAACCAGGGATCGTTCGACCGGTTGCCTGACATGAATTCTCCCCCGGGCGCAAAGACGAATATGGATAAAGGACTAATAGTAGCGCTACACTACTACTAGTAGCGCTACACCACTACCAGTAGTGTTAGTTGCGTTTCGGACGGGTCAATCGCCCGATGCAGGCACGACTCGGTGGACCAGGTACGGGCGGGGCTTACGGTGACTACATGGAGCGCGACGCCCTTGAATTCCCCGTCGACGACGATGACGACGTCGACCCACGCCGGCTACGCTCACGGACCCGGCTATTGGATGCGGCCACCACACTCCTCAGCGCCGGCGGCATCGAAGCCGTCACCATCGACGCGGTCACCAAAGCCTCCAAAGTCGCGCGCACGACCCTGTATCGCCACTTCAGCAGCTCCACTCAACTGCTGGCTGCCACATTTGAACGGCTGCTGCCGCAAGTCCACCCTCCGCCGGGGACGGGACCGTTGCGCGACCAACTCATCGAACTGTTGAGCCGACAAGCCACGCTGTTCCAGGAGGCACCGCTGCACGTCACCACACTGGCCTGGGTCGCGCTTGGCCCAACACCGAACAGCACCCAGGAAACCTACGATCGGCACGCGCTGCGGACACGAATCGTCGACCAGTATCGCCAGCCGTTCGATCGCCTTTTGCAAAGCCCCAAAGCCCGCGCCGACCTCGATGAATTCGACCCGCAGCTGATCCTGTGTCAACTCGTGGGGCCACTCGCGTTCGCTCGACTCACCGGCCTGCGTGCCATCGATCGTCAAGACTGTGAGCGCATCGTCGATGACTTCCTTGCCGCGCACCGCCGCCATGCCGATGAGCCCGCAACGTAGGCCTCCGCAAACCAGCTTCCCGCAGCAGCCGCTCCGGCTACCCGAGTATGGCCAATTCGCCGACCACGAGATCGGCAACGACAGATAGCCCCGGAGGAGACCTGGACGGGTGGTCGCCACGCACCTGCGTCCCGCCGCTGTGCGGAAACGCGTACTGAACCGCGGGCTGACCGCGAACCAATCCGGTAGCGACTGCCGTTTGCACCAGGCGCGCGGCGGTCGGGAATTGGGGCCATATCGGCGCCGATGCGGCCAGGATCAGCTGTGCGCCGAGCCGTCCGGCGCCGGCGATCTCGTCGAGACTCTCGATCGCCGGAAGCGTCTGTCGGGCGGCCATGGTGTCGTCGACGATGATCTGGCCTGGCCCGCCGCCGGCCGCGCTCGCGTTGGTGTCGCCGCTGTGGCTGCCACGTCGGTCAGGACGCTCAGTTGGTCGTCGATACGAGTGGTTAGGGTTCGATCTACGCGCTGAGGGTGTCAATCGGGTGAGCAAGCATCCGGCTCCGCTCCGCGTGGTGGTCATCGAAATCGGCCGGTCAAGGCCTCGACCACGGCGCCGTGTTCGACCCGCACCCGGCGGCGGGCCAGATCAGCGAGTTGTCCGGCGTCGCGCTCGCCAGCGATCAACACCTCAAGCATGTGGCGAACCGAGACGGTGTCTAGTTTCGACGCGCCACCGCCGACACTTTAATCAACGCGTCCTCGAGGATCAACGCGTCCTCGAGCAGCTTCTCGAGCCGCTCCCAGTAGCGGGCGCGTTCGCCGGTCAGGTCGACCCGTAGCTGGGTGTCATCGTGCAGCCGCCGCGCCGGTGCCGGCGGCACGCACGATGGCCGCAGCACGCCCTTCTCGGTGAACGTGACCAGCCACACCGCGTCCAACTTGTCGTTGTTCCCGTCGCGGACGTTGACCAGCCTGCTCGGATTTCACTTCGCTTGTCCTCCCATCACATCTATATTTCATGGGGGAGGTTGCTGGGGCCTCGGTCGAGGAACCGAAATTCTGACCTGGCTGCTCGAAGCAACAGTGCGTGACCCTCCCAGGTCGGGCGCGCGCCATACTAAACCACAGGCCCACAAACAAACCAGAGTGAAACGGCGTCGGTGGGCAACCCGACCACATTTTCACGCCTGCGAGGCGTCGCCGAAGGCAATCAGGGGCTAAACCCCCTTACCCAGTGGGTCAGGTGAGGCTGGGAATGATGAAGTCAACGACGAGCGCTTGCACGGTGCGACGGCCGGGGGGTCGGCTAGAGATGATGGACCGGAACATTAGGTAGCCGGGCAGTAGGTCCCAAAGTTCGTCGTCGATGGCGGCGCCCGCGATATCACCTCGGTCAACGGCCTGCTTGAGGATATGCTGGATCAAGGCTTTCCACTGCTCGAGGAACTGATGCCGTATCGCCTCGTTGAGCGCGGCGTTACGCGACACCTCGACAAGCACCGCGCGGATGGTGCTAGCGTGCTGGCGGGCCTGTTGGCTCACCAACTCCCCAAGTTCCAGCAAATCCCCCCGCAGTGTGCCGGTATCGGGCGGGACCACGACCTGGCGGGTCCCCTCGATGAACGCGGCCAATACCAGTTCGGCTTTCGATGGCCATCGCCGGTACACCGTCGCCTTGCTGGCGCGGGCGGTGGCCGCCACCGCGTCCACCGTCAACCGGTCATACCCATGTTGCTGTAGCAGGCACAACGTCACCGCAAGCAACTCGGCCTCCCGCGGCGACCACGGTGCGCCCTCCGTGGGGTGATCGGCAATCCGGGACACGGCGCCCACGATAGAACCGTCGCCGTAGTACAGTCCAGTACCGTACCGTCTAGCGGCTAAAACGTGGTCAGCTGCAGCCTCGTGTGACCCATTCGATTCTCAATGGGTTTGTCAAGCCGCTGCGGCGGTTGGGATTTGGTAGGTGGTGTAGTCGCGCAGCGTGGCCCACAGGACGTTGAGGCGTCGGCGGGCCAGGGCTAGGACGGCTTGTCGGTGGTGTTTGCCCTCAGCGCGTTTGCGTTCGTAGTAGGCGCGAGACGCCGGAGATATTGTCAAAACCTGTGGATGGGGGTGTTTCAGGCGACCTCCGTTTCGTGTGATTCGTCGGGTTCTGCTGGTGTGATGTCGATGGGCCGTTCGAGGAGTTTCCCTTTGTGGAAGACGGCGCCGTTGCGGACGAGGGCGACCAGGTGTGGTGCGTTGACCGCGCGCCAGCGGGTCTGTGCAGCCTCGATGAGCTTGTAGGCCATCGCCAGGCCGGCTGCGCGGGATCCGGGTCCTTTGGTGACCTTCGTTCTCAAACGTACTGTGGCGAAAGTGCTTTCGATGGTTATCTTGAGTCGCTCGCCGGTTCGGTGTGCAGACCTGGTGATTCGTGTCGTAGACGGTGTGCAAGACGTGTCGACGGGCGTTGTTGGTGGTGGATTTAGCAGGGGCCGATTGTTATCGGATCGCGACGTGTTCGGGGTGGGGTGTCGCGGAGCTGGCCGAGGGCGTGGGCGAGTTGGCGGCGCAGGCGCTGGTTCTCGTCGGCGAGTTCACGGTTGCGGCGCAGCGCAATGTCGAGGCGTTGGCGCAGAGAGTCGTCGGTGGCGCGCTGCCGGGCCGGTGTCGTGGTGGCGTGTCGGGGCTGGTTGCGGGCGCGCAGTCGCCGGATCTCGTCTTTGAGGTCGGTTTGAGTGTAGAGCCAGGAGCGGGAGACGCCGGCGTAGTCGGCAACGGATTCGAAAGTGATCTTCGCTCCGGCGCGGTCAAGTTCGTGCAGGGCGGCGATGGCTTTGGCGCGGGTAAGTTCGTGGCGCTGTTTGGCGGCGGTGCTGAGGTGAAGGCTGTTGTCAGAGCGCATGTTCGGTGGTCTCCGGGGTTTCGAGGGCGACGATTATGGTGTCGAGATTGGTGAGCACGGTGCGGTTCATCTCGGCCAGGCGTCCGTGGCCGCGGGCTTCGGCAGCGGTGATCAGCTCGAGAGTCTGTTGCCGCTGCGCGTGGTGCTGGGGCAGGAATTCGCTGGTCGTGAGGAACATCGGGCAGGTCAAACACGCATTGGCGTGCGGGCAGGACCGTTGCATCGGTAGCCCGCAGTAGCCGTTGGGCAGGGCCTGGGTGGCCTGGGCGAGGCGTTGTTTGGCCCAGGCCGCGTCGGCGAGCGGCCCGCCGGGCTCGTAAGTGACTGCGCGGCCGGTGATGTCGACCTTGCGGGCGGCTTCCCAATGTCGACGCACGGTGTCGTCGTGGAGGGTCCGTCCGATTAACGGTGTAAGCGGCATTTTCGGTTAGGTGGTTTCGCTTCCCGGCATGCGGTCGGCGAAGGTGATCGCGAAGGCGTTCAGTGCTGGTTTCCAGCGCATGGTCCATCGCTTCTGGCCGGTCCCGGTCGGGTCCAGTGACCGGGTGACCAAGTATAGGCATTTGAGGGCTGCTTGCTCGGTCGGAAAGTGCCCGCGGACCCGGATGGCGCGGCGGTAGCGGGCATTCAAGGATTCGATGGCGTTGGTCGAACAGATCACTTTCCTTATCTCGGTGTCGTAGTCCAGGAACGGGATGAATTCGCTCCAGGCGTTGCGCCACAACCGAATTGCCGCCGGATATCGGTGCCCCCACTCGGCGTCGAAGGCGTCCAGCGCCTCGGCGGCCGCGGTGGCGTTAACCGCGGTGTAGATCGGTTTGAGGGCGCGGGCGATGGCGTCGCGGTGCTGGCGCCCGGCATAGCGGAACGTGCCGCGGATCAGATGGATGATGCAGGTCTGTACCACGGTGTCGGGGAACACCGCGCTCACCGAGGCCGGTAGGCCTTTGAGGCCGTCGCAGACCAGGAAGAAGATGTCGGCTACCCCACGGTTGCGCAGCTCGGTGAGCACGGCCAGCCAGTATTTGGCTGATTCGCCGTCACCTTCACCGGCCCACATGCCCAGCACGTCACGGTGGCCGGCCAGATCCACCCCGATGGCCGCGTAGACCGGCCGCGGGCCGACCTGCCCGTCGCGGATCTTGACATGCAGGGCATCAATGAACACCGCGGCATACACGCGTTCCAGCGGGCGGGTGTGCCAGGCCGTCATCTCCTCCACAACGCGGTCGGTGATCCGACTGATGGTGTCCTTGGACACCGACGCACCGTAGATGTCGGCGAAATGGGCGCTGATCTCCCCGGTGGTCAACCCACGGGCATACAGCGAGAGCACCACCTCATCGACGTCGGTCAGGCGTCGCTGACGTTTCTGGACGATGTGCGGCTCGAAGGTGCCCGCTCGATCGCGCGGGACGTTAATCTCAATAGACCCGCACGCATCGGGCAGCACCTTCTTGGCGCGGGTTCCGTTGCGGGAGTTGCCGCTTCCATACCCGGCCGGATCGTGGCGGTCATAGCCCAGGTGCTCG
>NZ_JCALEJ010000048.1:0-8243 GCF_059813315.1 Mycobacterium sp. NGS11 | reverse complement strand
CACCCATAATCAACGGCAACCTGTCGACGACTCCCGGCAGCGTAATCCATTGGGGCGCAGGGATTAAAGATTCTTATCGGCAACCACCAAGAACGATCAGCTGCAAAAGCCGGTGTCGCGGGTTCGAATCCTGCCGGAGCACTCGTGTTTTCGCAGGTGAGTCATGTTTGCAGGTATTCTCCTACCGGTCTCGGCTTGTTCTGGTCGGTGCTTGGTCGGCGATTGTTTGGCATCGGATGATCCATGTTGGCTGGCGATAGTCACTCGCGGCGGCGTTGAGTCGGGAAGGTCGGGAAGCGATTGTCGTCCAGATCTGTCGGAAACAAACCTGCGTAGTGGTGTCGGTGTTCAAGAGGGCTTCCTCACTCCTCCGCGCGTTGCGGCAGGGGCTCCAAACATATAGTATCTAATACATGCGGTACCCGATACCCTTCGCTCTGTGAATTCGTCCGATTGGCGGGCTCGTCCTGCAAGCGCCCACTTCAGCTCCATCTGCTGGCAGTCGCGCCTGCTGGCGTTATTGACGGCTATCTTCGCGCGCCCTGCGCTCGCTACCTTGACCGTCATTGGCATAGTCATCAATCGTTTCAGTCCTCACATTTTGCAGCGTGCACGCTTTGACCTCATCGACAAACCGCTGCGCGTGGTGCCGCCACCGGCGGGAACTCAAGTGACCCCCGTCGCATTGCCGCAGTGTCCGGCCGAGTGGGTGGTATTCCCGACGGCCCGCCACTCAGACCGGGTTATCGTCTACTTCCACGGCTCGGCGCTGGTGACTTTGGGTCTCAATTCGCATCGGCGGTTTGTTGGTAAGCTCTCGCAAGAGACCGGCGCGCGGGTGCTCAATGTCGGTTACCGGCTGGCCCCGCAGGCCCGCATTGAGGATGCCGTGTCCGACGGGCTCGACGCCTACCGCTACGTTATGTCGCTCGGCTTTTCAGCGGATCGCATTGTGCTAGCAGGAGATTCAGCCGGTGGCATGCTGGCTGCCAGTACCGCACTGGCCGCCCGCGACAGCGGGCTGCCGGTGCCTGCGGGTCAGGCGTTGATGTCACCGCTGACGTCGTCGGATATGGGGCTGAAGTACCGGGCCCTCAAAGACCATCGCGACGTGATGTTTCCGTTCATGACGGTGAAGTTCCTCTATGACGTCTTCGGTACTGTCAACGGCACCCGGGCGGCGCCAGTGATGCCGTCGGAGGCCGATCTGCATGGCCTTGGCCCATTTTTGCTCCAGGTTGGCACCCACGAGATGCTGCTCAATGACACCCTCACGCTGGCCGACCGGCTGCGGGCTCACGGCATACCGGTGTGGGTGCAGCAGTGGCACAAGGCGATGCACATGTTCCAGCTCGGTTTCGACGTCAACCCAGATGCGCTTCGCGCGGTTGAGGAGGTGGCGGCGTTTATCCGTCATCTCACCACCGCGCCGGAAAAGAACAGCGCATAATCGCCCATGGGT
The DNA here is from genome assembly GCF_059813315.1 of Mycobacterium sp. NGS11. Classification (NCBI taxonomy): domain Bacteria; kingdom Bacillati; phylum Actinomycetota; class Actinomycetes; order Mycobacteriales; family Mycobacteriaceae; genus Mycobacterium; species Mycobacterium sp. NGS11. The sequence continues at coordinate 6,781 of NZ_JCALEJ010000048.1, read as the reverse complement.
CTATTGCACGGATAGGTGACACTTGATTTGGCTTGCCCCAGGTGGGCGGCCTGGAAGGATGTCATTGCGCCCAGGCCCTATCCGCGCGAGTTCCGCGACGATGTCGTGCGTGTTGCCCGCAACCGCGACGACGGCGTGACGATCGAGCAGATCGCCACCGACTTCGGTGACCCTGACCAAGTGGTTGCGACAGGCGGATATCGATGAGGGTGCCAAGCCTGGCAAAAGCACCGGTGATTCCCCCGAATTGCGTGAGCTGCGTCACCGAAATCGGTTGTTCGAGCAGGAGAACGAAGTCCTGCGCCGAGCAGCCGCCTACTTGTCGCAGGCCCACCTGCCGGGAAAAGCTTTACCAGCTCGTGAAAGAGCTCGCCGCCGAGGGGATCCCCGTGGCGGTGACGTGCCCGGTATGCAAGCTCGCCCGCCAGCCCTACTATCGCTGGCTGTGCCGACTCGGTTGGCCACCCAAGCACTCGATAGCGCGGTCGCACGGCGCGGTCAGGTCGCCGCCTGCATCCTTCAACGAACACCTACACTCGCTTCATCAAGCCGGCGTTGCGACCACCGATTGAATCCACCCAATTTCGCAGCCGGAAAATTCGTTCGTGCGTTAGGCCGCCACACCATGGTCGGGTTGATGTGGCCTGACCCCGGATTCGTTGATCACATGGACCAGTTCACGAGGTCCGGTCAGATGGGGCCGTGTCGGGTCCGCCGGCGACAACGCCGCCATGGAGAGCTTCTTCAGTCTTCTCGCGGCGGTCAAACCCGGCCTGCTCACAGCTGCAGATACTCCTCGATAATCGTCCCCCACGGAACGACACACGCTCCATACGTTAGTGGCAAGTCGGGAAACTACCCCCTCAGGAGCAGGGCGCGCACCAGTGGACGGGGGCCCACAGATCGGAGCAGTTCGCTGGCTGGGCGGGAGCGTACCCGTAGCGGCCACCAGAACCAGCGCCCCAACAGGGTAGCGGTGGATGGGATCATCAGCGAGCGCACGATCAGCGTGTCGATGAGCAGGCCCAGCCCGATGGTGGTGCCGCCCTGTTTGAGCGTGTACAGCTCGTTGACCGCCAAAGAGGCCATGGTGAAGGCGAACACCAAGCCGGCCGTGGTCACGACTCCGCCGGTGCCGCCTACGGACCGGATGATGCCGGTCTTCAGTCCTGCGCCGATTTCTTCCTTGAACCGCGAGACCAGCAACAGGTTGTAGTCAGATCCCACGGCCAGCAAAATGGTGACTGCGAAAGGCAAGGTGATCCAGTGCAGTTCCAAGCCGTAGATGTGTTGCCAAAACAGCACCGACAGGCCGAAGCCGGTCGCTAGCGAGAGCACGACTGTGCCGACGATGACCATCGAGGCGACTAGCGCGCGGGTGATGACCAGCATGACGATGAAGATCAGGATGAGTGCGGCGATGGCCTCGGTCATGACGTCGTATTTGGTGGATTCTTGGATATCTCGGTAAGTAGCCGCCGTGCCACCCAGGTATAACTTCGCGCTGGCCAAGGGGGTTTCTTTGACCGCCTCGCGTGCGGCCTTGAGTTCTGCGTCGACGTGGGAGATCGCCTCGGGGCTGGCGGGGTCGATGTTGTGGGTGATGATCATACGGGTGGATTTGCCGTCGGGGGAGACCAGCAGCCTGAGGCCGGTCTTAAAGTCAGGGCTGTCGAACACTTCTGGCGCGATGTAGAAGAGGCCGTCAATTTTTGCTTTGTCGAAGAATTCGCCCATGAGTGTGCTGGTGTCGGTCATGCGGTCCATTTGAGTGATCAGCCCCGAAAAACTGCTGTAGAGCGTGAAGAAGGTAGTCTGCATAGACTTTGCAACGTCGATGATCGGCGGTATCAACGTCACCATCTCTTGTGTTGCGTCAGCGCTTTGTTGGAGGTCCTTGGCCAGCTTGTGGAAATTCTCGGCGAGTTTGTCGAAGCCATCCAACGCGTCGAAGACGGAGCGCAGTGACCAACATATCGGAACGTCGAAGCAGTGCTTTTCCCAGTAGAAGTAACTGCGAAGTGGCCGCCAGAAATCGTCAAAATCTGCGAGATGGTCACGTATTCCATCCGTGATTGCAGCGGTGTCAGTTGTGACGCGAGCGCTGTCGCTAATCGACCCGGATAGTTCCTTTTCCACGGTGTACATGCGCTCTAACGTCGCGATCTGGACGCCGAGGTCATCTCGAGTCAGCCGCAGGATATCGGCCAAGCGGTCCTTCAGATACTGCAGGTTCTCCCGGATCGGGACGGGCTGCATGCCGATCGCGAACGGTATGGTGCCGTGCTCGATGTTGTATCCCAGCGGCCTGGTGATGCTTTGCACCCGCGCGATGCCCGGCACCCGGAAGATACTCGCCGCAATCCTATCCAGGTCGAGCATGTCCACCGGGTTACGCAGGTCGTGGTCGGCTTCGACCAGCAACAGGTCCGGATTCAGCCGGGCATGGGTGAAATGCTGGATGGCGGCACGGTCGCCGACGTTGGACGCTAGGCTCGCGGGAACGTAATAGCGGTCGTCGTAGTTTGTGTGATACCCCGGCAGGGTCAGCCCCCCGACTATTGAGACAACCACAGCGCTGGCAAGGATCGGGGCGGGCCAGCGCACCGTGGCCGTCGCTAGTCGCCGCCACCGGTAAATATTGGTCTTTCGCTTCGCGTCGAGTAAGCCGAACCGCGAGTCGATGGCCAGCAGAGCCGGCATCAACGTCAGCGAGGCCGCGATCACGATGACCAGTGCCACCGCGCACGGAATCGCCAACGTATTGAGGTAGGGCAGCCGGACCAACCGCAGACACAGCATCGCGCCGGCGATCGTTAGCCCGGAACCCAACACGACATGGGCAACTCCACGGTATGTCGTGTAGTAAGCGGTTTCACGGTCTTCGCCGCTTTGACGGGCTTCGTGATAGCGGCCGAGAAAAAAGATCGCGTAGTCCGTGCCGGCCGCGATGGCCAGCGCCATGAGCAGACTGACCGCGAACGTGGTGAAGCCGATCACGTGAAAGTTGCCGATGAATGCCACGATTCCCCGCGCGGTGGCCAGTTCGACAAAAATCACCACCAGCACGATCAGCAAGGTGGCTATCGACCGGTAAGCGATGAGCAACATCAGCGCGGCCACGGCGATCGTGATCGCCGTGCGCTTGGCCAGACCCCGGTCGCCGGCTTCAGTCAAGTCTGTGGTCAGCGGCGCCTGACCGGTCACATATGCTTTGATACCCGGCGGCGGATGAGAGTGCGCCACGATCTGCTCGACTGAGTGCACCGACTCATCCGCCCGCGAGGAGCCTTGGTCGCCGGCGAGGTTGAGCTGCACGTAAGCGGCCTTACTATCGGCGCTCTGCTCGCCGCCCGCCGTGACCAATTCCCCCCAATAGTTCTGCACTTTCTCGACATGCGCGGTGTCGCGCTCGAGCCGGCGCACCAGATCGTCGTAGAAGCGACGCGCCTCGTCGCCCAGCGGTTTGTCGCCCACCAGCACCACCATCGCGACGCTGTCGGAGTCGAACTCGTGAAAAACTTTGCCCATGCGCTTCATCGCGATCAGCGACGGAGCATCCTTAGGCAACAGGCCGACCGAGTTCTGCCGTTCCACCAGATCCAGTCGAGGCACGAAGACGCTGACGACGACGGCGAACACCAGCCAACCCAACACGATCGGCACCGCCAACCGCCGCAACATCCGCGCCGCAAGAGGCCGCTCGGCGTGGCCGCCGCTCATGCGGCTTTATCCAAGCAGAAAACCTGTGCGTCGAAACGGGCTACGGACTGCTGGTCGCGCACCACACCGTTGACCAGAATCCGGCAACCGAGCATGTTGCTGTCCCCTTGTGCCACCACGTTGGCGAACATTCCCGGCATGGTCGTGGTCACGGTGTATGACCACGGCAAGGTGGTGAAACTTGCGCGCTGAGGCTGAGCGTTCTCGTCCAGGTAATTGACCACACCCGCCGTGCCCGGGGGCCCGGTAACCTCGTAAACCACGCGCTTGACGTTGATCGGCACAATCTGCTCGCTCGGGCCCACCTCCGCGACTCGGTGCGAGCCGAACACACCCTGCAATCGGTAAGCCACGAAGCCCCCGACGGCCGCAACCGCGACGATCACCAGCGGAATCCACGCCCGCTTGAGAATGCCCAGCAAAGTCGTTGTCCTTCCGGCTCGGGTTGCTGTCACTCCAGGCTGCTACGTTTGGGGCGTTGCCCCGAGTACGTCGTCGGTGTGGTCGCGACCAGGCAACGAACCGACCCTTCGCCGTACCGCCGTATCCGCGCTGGGTAGCCCCGCCCATGCTCAGGCCCATCCTCCGCCCGTGTCGATATCAGCAAGCGGCCTAAAACCCTGTTCCCTTCGGCCAAGCGGTCGAGTTGATGCCACGAGTACATATGGTGGCGAGGAACCGCAGGTCGCGGAAGGGGGAGCTTAACCTAGGAATTTGACACCCAGGACGCCGCGCTGGCTAGCATCGCTTCGTGACCAAGACACTGGGAGAATTTCTTCGGGCGCGCCGCGAGGCGATCACACCCAACCAGCAGCGCCACGGCGATCTTGCGAGACGGCGGCGCACCCCTGGGCTGCGCCGCGAGGAGGTGGCCGTGCGGGCCGGCATCAGTGCCGACTACTACGCGCGGTTGGAACAAGGACGAGAAAACCACCCGTCCGCGCGGATATTGGACGCCTTGGTGATCGCGCTCGGCCTGTCTCCCAGTGAGGCGACCTATCTGTATGACCTCGCGACCCCGCGACACCGCTGGCGGCAGAAGGCCAGTTCGCAGCAAAACCCGGCTGAGTATTTGCTTCTCATCATGCAAGCCTGGACACTCGGTCCGGCCTACATAGTCAACCGCCGGTGCGATGTGCTGGCCGAAAACCCGCAAGCCTCAGAGCTCTTCTCCCAATTCACGATCACAGGGAACGTTTTGCGCTTACTGTTCCTGGATCCCGAGGCGAAAACCCTCTGGGTGAACTGGGAATCATACGTCAAAACCGCCATCGCCACCGTGCACCGCACCGCAGGTATCGATATTGATCAGCCAGATATCACCGATATCGTCCTCGAACTTTCCAAAAAGAGCAGCGACTTCGTCCAGATGTGGAACAGCCACGATGTCAATGTCTCCGACGGCAAGGTCAAGCAGCTCCGACATAGAGACTTCGGTGAGCTTGAGCTTGACTACGAGCTACTTTCAGTTGCGAGCGCGCCAGGACAATTTCTTGTAATCCACAGAAGCATTAAGAACGGCTCTTTCTTCTCGATGGCAGCGTCGCCGAATACGGTGGACAAATAGTCCTAGCGACAAAGGGGCTCATTGATGATGGCGGTCATCATGGTCTTGCCGCGCCGCCGGTCGGGGTGGCTGTAGGCCGCGATGATGGCTCTTCGATTTTGGCCGGGCAATCAGCATGAAGTCTGGGTTGCGGCCCGCTGTTTGCGGGTGCAGTGGAATCGTATCCGGCGGGCCGAGTTGGCTGGGTTGCGGAATCCGCAGGCGGCGCGTTTGACCTGTTTGACCAGGCGGTTGTAGCCCTCGGTGCGGGCGTTGGTGATGCCGGTGGCGATGAAAGTGTTGATCTCGGGCCACCAGGTGTCGATGGTGGTGGCCAGGGTGAGCAGCTCAGGGATCTGTGAGTCGATGCACCAGGCCAGGAACCGGTGCAGCCGATGGCGCGTCAGGTGTGCGTCGCCGCCGGCGCGCACGGTGGACAGCAGGGTGCGTAGTTCTTCCTTGGCGATCCACGCCGACAGGATCTGGCCGGTGTCGTCCTCGGCCACGATCGCGTTCCACATTTTCGCGAAGCGCGTGTCCGACAGGCGTTCTCGCGCCAACAGCAGCCGTCGCCGGTTAGCCCATTCCGGGTCGGCCCGCCGGCCGCGCCGATCGCGCAGATCCCAGGTGACCCGGCGGCGCACCTTCGTCAGCGCATCGTTGGCTAACTTCACCAGGTGGAAGTGATCGACCACGACCGTCGCATTCGGCAACAACCCTGGAGTGCGGATCGCCGTCGCGTAGACCGCGGCCGGGTCGATCGCCACGTACTCGATCCTCGCGCGGAACTGCTCGCTGCGCTCGGAGAGCCAGTCGATCACTGCCGCGCAGGTACGGCCCTCGCGTTGCCCCAGCAGGCCCTGATCGCCGGACAAATCGACGAACCCGGTGTCCCACGGGTCGATCCGCATCCAGCGGCCGGTGTCGGCGCACTGTTGCCAGCGGGGTTTGCCGCGTCGGGTCTCATCAATGCCGAGCACTGCCACCGGCTCGGGCTCGGCCAGCAGTGTCTCGGCGTGGGCGACAAACGCCCGGTGCGCGGTCGGCCACGACACCGCATGGGTGTCGGCGACCTCGGCCACCGCACGACCGGCGTTGCCGATCGCCTCCCCGATCTGGGTGCGCAACCGCGTAGTGGTGCGCGCCCGCGCCGGGACCTGCGCGATGGCCTCGGTGAACGAGGACTTCTGGCAATAGTCCTCCCAGCAGCGCCAACGGGTCTTGTGCCAGCGCACCACGATGTCGCCGGAGCCGTAGGGGATGTCTTTTGGCGAGGTCGTCACGTGCTCCTTGACCGAGGTCGACACCACCCCACAGCCCGGGCACGCCGCGGCCGTTTCGTCGGCGGTCGCCACGTGCACCACCCGCGTCCCATCAGGGCGCTGTTCGACACGCTCCACCTGTACTCCTGGCAGCCCAAACAACAATGTCGTACCGTCAGACACGGCCCTCGGTTCCCTTCCTCCGCCTGAATGCTTCGCAACTTTCAGACTTCGGAAGACCGAGGGCCTC
>NZ_JCALEJ010000047.1:0-8579 GCF_059813315.1 Mycobacterium sp. NGS11 | reverse complement strand
GGTGATTCTCGATCATTAAAGACGAATAAGCGTCAAGTCGCCCGCTGGAGCGGCACGGCAGAACCGCAGGTCCAACGACGTGTGGATGACGACGAACGCCAGGCGAGAATTCTGCAACCGGCGGTCAGCGTCGCTCCATACACCACGCCGTCGCAGTCAAGACACGTCCGGGTTGGGTGCCCACCGTGACATGTGCGGCACGGCCCGAGCCCGACGGGCGTGGCGCCAGGTCGGGAGAGATGGCCGTCATTGCCGGGCAGCTAACGTGGCCGTAAGCCGATAAACACAACGTCGTGAATTGTCCTCGCGATTAAACCTTCGTCGAGAGCATCGTCGGTGACTAAGTAGGTCAGCGCACTGATGGTGACAGCACCGAATAGCGCGGTGGCAGCTGCCCTCGCATTGTCGAGCTGCACGAGTGAGCCGTCATCAGCACCCTCGCGAAGCAAAGTCTCGACGGGTTCAAAGTAGGCAGTGCCGATCATGTCGGCGATCACAGGCATACGGGCAGCACGGCCGAGTTCTCCGATAAGGGCGCGGCAGACCGCGGGACGCTGAGCCATCACCCGCAATTGCGCACGGATCACGGCATGCAGACGGTTGGCTCCGCTGCCTTCTGCGTCCACGATGGCAGTGACCTCGTCTGCAACGTGTCGCAGGGTGTCTTCGAGTAGGAATGCCAGGATTTCTTCTTTGCCGGCGAAGTAGTAGTACAGCGTGGCCTTTGCGATACCGGTGGCTGTGGCTACATCTTCGATCTTGGTGTCATTAAGACCGCGCTCGGCAAAGAGTTCGGCCGCAACCGGTAACCGGCCGGCAATCTGAGCGGGAATTTTGCGCATAACATCCTCCCCCAGGTTTAAACTCTCAGTCTAAACCAGTGTTCTGCAATCTGGCAGGAGACGAAATGTCGACGGTACAACTTCGCTACGACCCCTTCGACGCAGAAATTCAGGACGACCCGTATCCCGTCTATCGCCAGCTACGCAACGAGGCACCGGTCTACCGTGCATCCGATACCAACACGTGGGTGCTGAGTCGCCACGCAGATGTCACCCACGCGCTACTGGACCATCACAACTACTCGTCGGTCGACGGAGTATTTCCGACTCCGCCGGGCTCCAATTTTCGCGAATCACTGCTGCCGATGATGATTTTGATGGATCCACCGCGACACGATCAGCTGCGCGCGTTGGTGAGTAAGGCCTTCACGCCACGGCGCATCGCAGGGCTCGCGAGCGGGATCGAGGGGCTCGCAGATCGCTTGACGGCAGTCCTGGTCCAGGAAGCAGGTTCGGCGGATTTCGTTGCCGACTTCGCGGCTGTCCTACCAGCGATGGTGATCGCCGATTTGCTCGGCGTACCGCGCGAGGACCGCACACAGTTTCGGCAATGGTCGAATGCGCTGGTTCAGTCCAATCCCTCCCGCGGCGAGACTGGCGAGGCTCTGGCGGCCGCAGCCGCGATCTATGGCTACTTCACCGACTTCCTCGCCGAGCGCCGCCGCCAACCGCGCGACGATTTGATGTCAGCGTTGGTGTGTGCCGAGATCGACGGAAAACGCCTCAGCGACGACGAACTGCTTGGCTTTTGTCTGCTGCTGCTCATAGCTGGCCACGAGACCACCTCGAATCTGCTCGCGAATGCCGCGGTGGTGCTAGCCGACTATCCCGACGTCCGCCACCGCCTAGCAGAGGATGAGAGTTTGCTCGGTGCCGCAGTCGAGGAGCTGCTCAGGTACGACTCACCAGCTCAAGGGCTTTCACGAACGCTGACCCGAGATGTCACGTTGCATGGTGTAGCGATGTCTGCCGGTGATTCGGTGCTTCTGTTGTTCGGCTCGGCCAATCGCGACGAACGTGTGTTTGCGGATCCCGACGTGTTCGACATCGAGCGAAAACCCGACCATCAAGTTGCATTCGGGCGAGGCATTCACTTCTGTCTTGGTGCCTCGTTGGCGCGGATGGAGGCGCGTATAGCGCTTCGCGCCCTGCTGGCGCGTGTGCCCAATTGGCAAATCGACTTGGCGCGCGCACAGCGACTGCGCTCAGGACCCATTCGGGGCTATCTGTCGTTGCCGATCTCGTGGTATAGGCACTGACCGCGCTCGGCATCGGGCCGATCGTGATTCGCCGACGCTGGCCTTTCACGGGGGCCCGTCGGACTGGCGACGGTGCGCGGCGAGGAAGTCATCAACAATGCGCTCACAGTCATCACGATCGATGACACGCAGCCCGGTCAACCGAGCGAACGCGACCGGCCCCACGAGTTGACACAGGATCAGCTCCAGGTCGAATTCATCGAATTCAGCGCGAGCCTCAGGACTTTTTAGGAGGGCATCGAACGGTTGCCGATAGTGATCGATGATCCGCGCTCGCAGCGCACCGCGATCGTAGTTTTCCGCCGTGCCGTCCGGCGTCGGGCCCAGCGCGACCCACGCCAAGGTCGTGACTTGCAGCGGTGCTTCCTGGAACAGCGTGGCCTGCCGACCCAACAGCTCAACGAGTTGATCCCGCAACGATCCTGCCGCCGGCGGAGGGGTGACCTGCGGCAAGAGCCGCTCAAACGTGGCCGCAAGTAGTTGAGTCGAGCTGCTGAAGTGGCGATAAAGGGTCGTGCGCGCGACCCGGGAGGCTTTGGTGACCGCGTCGATGGTGACTGCTTCAATGCCGCCGGTGTTGAGAAGTTTGGTGGCCGCATCCAGTAGCCGGGCCCGTGAGCGCAGCCGGCGCGGATCGACGTCGTCATCGTCGTCGACCGGGGATTCAAGGGCGTCGCGCTCCACCTAGTCACCGTAAACCCCACGCGTGCCCGGCCCGCAGCGAATCGCCTGTGCCGGCCGATCTAGTCGGCTGCTGCCAAGGAAGGATACTAGTAGTATCGTAGCGATACTATCAGTACACTTATCCATATGGCCTCGCCGCGGAAGGAGGAATCATGATCAGTCAGCGGATCGAACGGTCGTCCTTGGTTCAGGAGCTCCGCGATGCGGCCGCTACATGCCAGTTCGTGGGGCTGTCGATTGAACTTTCCCAGCTTGTGCCAGGGGAAATCGCGCAGACGGGCAGTGGTGGTCTGCGATGAATGTGCCGCTTGCGTTAACCAAGACTCGATTGTGGACGCGCGGGGTTCGCGGTGTGAGGCTGGCTGGTCGCAGCATTTCCCGGTGTATGCACCGAAGGCCGCCGCAAGACCAAGGCGGCGTTCGTCCACGTCATTACCCGCCTCGCTCCTGTTCATATCTGGACGACGACCTGATGAACCGGGAAATGTATAACCACGTGCGCGACGAGCCGATCAGATTAGCCTCTCGGCTGGCGTTTCGGCTACGCCGTTCATGAAACTGTCAGGGTTTCGGCGATCGTGCATCGGCATTGTCAAACCACCTGTGCACTAAGGGATCACGTGTTGCTGTGCCCATCATGCTGGACCGCCGACTGTGCGCTGGTGTCGGTCCGAAGTGCGCAGCAGCGATCGAGCTGCACATAGCGGTGGCAGTTTGACCGGCCGCGTAGAAGGGTACTGGTAGTACTGTTGCGGATACCGTTGGTTTCTTTCGAGGTAGCGGGGCGGGGATGGCAGACAACGGGTGGGCCTCTTCGGGCTTGGCGACCTTAAGCCGGCCGGTTCGGGAACGCCTTCAAAAAGTTGCGGCCGGTGAGGGCGCATACAGCGATCGGCTAGCCCGCCTGGCGGGTTTCAGCATCCGGCATAAAGTGCTGGTGATCGGTGTGTGGGTGGTGACCGCCGCCGCCCTGGCGCTGCTCTTCCCGCAGCTGGAAACCGTTGTCAGACAACAGTCGGTAAATCTCATACCGCGTGATGCGCCGTCGCTTCAAACAGTAGAGCGCATGGGCGCGGCATTCGGCGAGCAGGGATCCAAGACGACCATATTTGTCGCGATGGAGGATCCGGCCGGCCTGACTGCGCCGGTGCGCCAGCGCTACAACACGATGCTGTCGCGGTTGCGTGCCGACTCCAAGCACGTGCGCCTGGTTCAAGATCTGTTGGCCGACCCGGTCACTGCCACCCAGGCAGTCAGCCAGGATGGCAAGGCCTGGTATCTGCCGGTCGGCGTGGTCGGAACACTCGGTGATCTCAACGCTGCCGAATCCGTCAAAGCGGTACGCGCGATCGCCGCTCAGTCCTTCGCCGCCTCGTCCACTACCGTCCGCGTAACCGGCCCCCCGACGACTTTCAGCGATCAAATCGATTCAGCTGAAAAGGACTTGATTGTCATCTCGGTCGCGACGGCAGGTCTGATCGCAGGGATCTTGCTGGTCATATATCGGTCAATCTTTACCGCCTTGCTGCCACTGCTGGTCATCGGTGTGAGCCTGGCTGTGGGGCGCGGAGTGCTGTCAGCGCTCGGCGAATCAGGCATGCCGGTGTCGCAGTTCACCATCGCGTTCATGATGGCGATCCTGCTGGGTGCCGGCACCGATTATTCGGTGTTTTTGATCAGCCGCTATCACGAGCAGCGACGACAAGAGGTCTCGGCCGATCTCGCGGTAATCAATGCAACGGCCACGATCGGGCGCGTGATTCTGGCCTCGGCCGCCACCGTGGCGTTGGCTTTTTTGACCATGGTGTTCGCGAAATTAAGCGTATTCGCCGCGCTGGGCCCCGCCTGCGCAATCGCTGTTTTTGTCGGTTTCGCAGCAACGGTGACATTGTTCCCCCCTGTGCTGGCGCTGGCCGCCAGACGGGGCATCGGTGAACCAAAAGCCGACCGCACCCGTCGCTACTGGAACTGGATCGCAGTGGCCGTGGTCCGCCGACCCGTACCACTTTTGGCCGCCAGTCTGGTCGTTGTGCTGGGCCTCGCAGCTGTCGCGCTGACTATGCACGTCAGCTATGACGATCGCCACGGACAGCCGGCGACCACCGCGAGCAACGAGGGTTATCACCTGCTGGACAGGCACTTTCGCAAGGACATCGTCATCAGCGAATTCATGGTCGTTGAATCACCTGCCGATATGCGTACCGGCAAGGGCCTAGCCGATCTGGATGAAATGGCGTCCCGAGTGTCGCAACTGCCGGGCGTCACCAAGGTCTCCGGTGTCACCCGCCCTACGGGCGCACGCCTGGACCAAGCTCAACTGTCCTGGCAAAACGGTCAGATCGGTAACAAGATGGCCGGCGCGGTCGCCGATGGAGACGCCCATAAGGCCGATCTGGCCAAACTCACCGGCGGCGCCGACCAACTCGCTGGCGGTCTGGCACAACTCGACACCACCCTGCGCACGGCGCTGACGCCCCTGACCGGGGTCCTTACGCAAACGCAGTCCGCAGGATCCGAAGCCCAGCGTTTCCGGCCGCTGCTACAGCAGCTTTCGGCTACCGCGCCTGCCGTCGACCAAGCCATGCGATCCGGGCCCGGACTGCGTCAAGAGGCCGAGCAAGCCCAAAACGCCATTGCCACGATCGACCCCCTCGTGGGCGCGCTCAACGCCTCCCCGTGGTGTGCCACCACACCCGAATGCGTCCCGATCCGCGACCAAGTGCAGATTCTGGCGACGTTGCGCAATAACGGCTTCTTCACCCAACTCGCCAACCTTGGCGACCTGTACCAACCGGGCAGCGACACGGCCGCAGGCACCTTGGCCGACATGCAGAACACCGTCACCTCGCTGGACAAGGCGTTCGGAGCACTCGGCGACCCCGCCGACCTGGCCGGCAACATCCGTCGCCTCCAAGGCGGCATCAGCCAACTGGCCTCCGGCGCACAAGCCTTGGCTACCGGCGTACATACACTTGCCGACAGCAACATCCAAATGCTGTCCGGCATGAGTCAGGTTGCCACCCAACTACAGAATTCCGCGCGGGCCAGCGCCGGCTCAGACAGCGCCAGCGGCTTCTACCTTCCCCCCAATGCCTTCGAAAACCGCCAATTCGCAGACGTTGCCAAGCATTTCCTATCCGGCGACGGCAAAACCGCGCGCTTCTCCATCGAGTCCAGCTATGACCCCTACAGCAGCCAGGCGATGAACCTCGCCCACAAAATCACCGATGTCGCCAATGCCGCACGGCCCAACACCTCCCTGGCCAACGCCACGGTGTCGATGGCAGGCTTTCCCGCCGTCAACTCCGACATCCAGCACCTACTGTCGGCCGACTTCCATCAGCTGGCCGTCGCCACCCTCGTCATCGTTGGCCTCATCTTGGTCTTACTGCTGCGCGCCCTGGTCGCCCCGCTCTACCTGTTAGGCACCGTCGTGCTCAATTACGGCGCCGCGCTGGGCATCGGAACCCTCGTCTTTCAATACGGCCTCGGCAAGGAAATCGCTTGGCCCGTACCACTTCTCGCCTTTATCATTCTCGTAGCGGTAGGCGCCGACTACAACATGCTGCTCATTTCTCGGCTGCGCGAAGAATCCGCCCGCAACATCCGCGTCGGCGTCCTGCGTACCGTCGCGAACACCGGCTCGGTCATCACCTCGGCCGGAATCATCTTCGCCGCCAGCATGTTCGGGCTCATGGTCGGCTCCGTCGACATCATGATCCAAACCGGACTGATTATCGGCTGCGGACTACTACTGGACACCTTCGTCGTACGCACCCTCACGGTTCCCGCGATCGCCACATTGCTGCGTGAGGCCAGCTGGTGGCCTCAACGGCAACTCTTGACTCAGCACGGCCGACCACGCTGCCGGTGATGCTGTCACCCGATGGAGTGCGTAGCGTGACGGGCGTGGAATTCGCCCGGTTCGACGAACGGATCGCCGAACAGATGCTCAGTGCGACGACGACTGCGGGTGGACTGTCGACATACCTGAACTTCCGCCACACCCAGCTGATAGCAGGCCGCTTGGTTGCCGAAATGGATGCCCGGGAGGACCTGCTCACACCCTTTGGAAATCTCCACGGCGGGTGCCTGTCCGCCATGGTCGATCACTGCCTCGGGGTGCTGTTTTATCCAGTGATCCCCGCCGGTTGTTGGGTCGCCACAACAGAATTCAAATTGAACCTGCTGCGCCCGGTCTCCAGCGGAGTGTGCGTGGCGGTGGCCGACATCATTTCGTTGGGCAAGCGGAGCGGCGTAGCGCGTATCGATATCACGAACAACGGCAAGCCGGTCTGCGCCGCCCAGGGCACCGTCACAGTCGTGAACCCAAAGGAAAACGGGTCGTGACAACGGCCATGCGCGCCTATGTGTACGCGCACTTCGCGCAAAAGAATCGGACCACATGACAATTACTCAGGAGTGCATCCGCACGGACGACGGCATCACCCTCGTAGCAGATTGCTACCGGCACGCCGCAACTCGCCCCGTAGTGGTGCTCCTACATGGCGGCGGTCAGAACCGCCACGCCTGGGCCACCACGGCACGCCGACTCCATTCCCACGGCTACACCGTCGTCGCCTACGACACACGAGGCCACGGCGACAGCGACTGGGACCCAAACGGACAGTATGACGTCGAACGATTCGTGTCCGATCTGATCTCGGTACGAGAACACTTCAGCGCCGAGAAGCCCCCCGCCGTCGTTGGCGCATCGCTGGGCGGCATGATCATCCTCGCTACGCACTTGGTGGCGCCAGCTGACCTATGGGCAGCCGTTGTACTGGTCGACATCACCCCGAGGATGGAATTCCATGGGGCCCGCCGCGTCGTGTCATTCATGGCCGCTCACCCCGACGGATTCGGCACGCTCAATGACGCCGCCGACGTGATCGCCGAATACAACCAACACCGAGGACGGCCCGAAAATCTCGACGGCCTGCACAAGGTCCTGCGCCAACGTGACGACGGCCGATGGATCTGGCGATGGGATCCGGCCTTCATCAGCTCCAACTTCGATTTCCTCGAAGGTGATCTCGCGACGAGCACCGAGGAGTTCGACGCCATCGGCGGATTTCTCGTCGAAGGAGCACGTCGAATCACGGCACCGACGCTGTTGGTGCGTGGCGCGCTTTCAGACGTGGTCTCCCAGGACACGGTCGACGAATTCGTCGAACTGGTACCGCACGCCGAAACAACTGACGTGACCGGTACCGGTCACATGGTTGCCGGCGACGACAACAACGCCTTCACCGCCGCGGTCACCGATTTCCTCGACCGCACGATCGGGATGACATAAGCACCTACCGACTGCGGGCCTGCCGACCGATGTCGTCGACTCCGGCAAACTCTGTCGCCGTGCCGACCAAGCGCAGCAGGCTACCGCTGCGCCTGGCTGCGCACGTCCCTAACGGTTTACGTCGCATCTGAGTCATCATCTTCATCAGGAAGATCGTGCCGAACCGCTCGGACTCGACCCCGCGGCAGACACGCCATGTAACCGTGGCGTTTGCCATAGAGCTCCCACGCGGTCTCCGCTGCGTCCGGATCAACATCGATACGGTGTCCGCGGGAGAACCCGAGATGCAACGACCCGTCGTCGTCGCACCAGGCGCGCGTGCACACCGCTCCGGCCAGGTCCAATAATGACCGCTCATCGGGCGAAAGGTTGGCGGGGTCGATCAACACCTCTTCCTCGGGCCAGACTGGCCTGACCCCGTTTGGTTGATCCATGGCTTATGAGAGTCTTGCAGCCCACGACGTGGGCAGGAAGGCTCAACAAAATCATGGCGAT
>NZ_JCALEJ010000046.1:0-12368 GCF_059813315.1 Mycobacterium sp. NGS11 | reverse complement strand
ATGGTCCATGTTGATGTTGTCCCCGTCGGGTTGCCGTTGGAGCCGTGGTCATGCGAGTTGGGAGCCGAAATTGGTGGATATCCAGGAGCGCCTCATACTCTGCCGGATAGCTGTGGCGTCGCTTCCACGTTGTAGAAGTTGTCGATGTAGTCGGCCATCGCGCCGACCAGTTCCATGGCGGTCGCCCAAGCGGTGGGTGTTGAGCAGCTCGACCTGATGCGGGCCCAGAAGGTGTCGCAGGCAGTAGTCTCCGACGGTGCCGAGGAGGCGAGCAGTCCCAGCGTCGCACGTTCTCCCCGAAGCTCCATGAGGCGAACTGCGATCCAGTAAGACCTTGCCGTCGCGGGCGGGGTGGCTCCCGCGTACGTGCCACGGGATCGCGGATGGATGTCGCTGATCGTGTCGGCCACAATCAGTCGGCGAATCTCGCGATCGGGCACCGGCCGCCGACGGTGATATTGCAGATTTGATCGGGCCAACCCCCCGTTATCCGGCACGCTGATTGTCCATTGGCCACGGGCGTGGCTGCGCCAAGTCGCCCAAGGATTATCCCGCCGGGATTCCGGCCCACCTGCCATTATGCCCGTGCTGGAGGGCTGGACTGTGAACCGCAAGAAGATTCAGCGGCTTTGGCGTGAAGAAGGACTGCGGGTACCGCCAGCGGCGAAGACGCAAACGCCGCGACAGCTCCACCGCTCCGAACTTGGTCGCCGATGCCAACCGGGTAGGGGCGGTGGGCTTCCATTTCGAGTTCACCGCTGATTTGACCGAGGTTGAGGCCCTAACATCTCCTTCCAACCGTCGTCTCCTATTTTGGCCGAGTCTTCGATGCTGTATTTGACACCATCGGGCCCTAGGAACTCGCCGCTTTGCGGACTGTAGATGGCTGCAGCACCGCTAGGAACGTAAACGCACGGGTTCGGTTGCTGGCCGTTGCACTGCACGCTCCCAGAACCTGGCCGTTGCAGTGGATCGCTTCGTGGAGGAGGCGTCCCTGTCACCCGGTCGGAAGGAAGCGGATTGATGCCGGTATCGACCGACGGAGCCGGTATGACCAAACCGGGTTTCACCGGCTGATCGCAGCGCGCCGCAGGTGCGGGGCAGCTTAGAATCTGATTCGGATCCCCGTACCAAGGATTGGTCCCCAATGGGACATACGGCTCTTTGCTGCGGCATTCGCGCGGCGTGGCTGCCCGCTTGCCGGGAACATCGACACACGGATAATTACGCGCGCCGCGGACCGCATTTTGTGCCTCCATCGGAATCTTGCAGTATCGCGTGGTCAAACGCCCCGGTGCCTCGTCCACAAAGGATCGCCATTGCGGTGCCGGCAAGAACCCCGTCAGGCAAGCAGGCGTCATATTTATTGGCGTTTGGAACGAAAGAGAAAACGTATGTGGGTAAGCAGCGGTCACTGTCTCACCGAACGCGGGGATTTGCGGAAGTATGACCAGCAATTGCTCTACATTCTTGTTGTACCGCTTGAGCAGATCGGCCACGATCGCAACGTTTGCTAGGGTCTGCGGCAACGTTCCGCGAACGTCACCGAGCACGGCTTTAACCTGATCGGCGGTCGGCGCAACCTGGGCCAGGATGCTCTTGAGCTGTTTGTCCTTTTCCGCGGCCTGCGCGTCGAGAATATTTAAGTTGTGCGCCCACCGCTCGATGGGATCACGCGAATCGGCCTGGCTGTCTAGGATCGGTGCTGAGTTTTGGACGATATCGTTGACGTCGCTAAGGTCGGTTTTGAAATCCCCAACGATCGACTGGGTCGAGTCGACCAGCCGTTCCAAGGCCGGGCCCAGGCCGCCGACCGCTTGAGCGGTCTCATTGAGTAGTCCGGCAATCTTGTCTTTGGGCAGGACGTCCAATGTATGGTTAACGGTATCCAGGGTCGGGCCAATTGGTTTAGGCACCGTGCTGTTAGTGATGGTCTGGCCGGGCAAGAAATACTTGGCCGGATTTTGCGCGGATACTAGGTCTATATATTGTTCGCCGACCGCCGACACCGAATGCACGTTCGCCGAGGAGTCAATTGGGATTTTGTACTGGTCGCTGATACGCAATGTGGCCCGAACTCCTTGTTCGGTGGGGTCTACCCGAGTTACCTTTCCCACGGTGATTCCGCGGTAGGTGACGTTTGCAGTGGGGTAAAGCCCTCCCGACGTGGGTAAATCTACCTCCAAACTGTACTGGTCCATCCCAACGACGCTTGGCAACCTCAGATAATGCCACCCAAGAACGCTCATGGCGACCATCGTGACGATAGTGAACAGGGTTAGCTGAACTCGAAGACGTCTAGTCAACATGCCGCCTACTCCTCGTCACGCTCGGGGGGTTCGTCGGCGGGGTTGGGTGCGAACCTGACATCGGGAAGCATAGTGTTCGGATCGCGGCCCCACGATTGCTCAAGCGCACGCAGTGCACCGGAGAACCCGGTCCCGGTGAGGAGCGCATTATCGATTGCACTCATGGTGAGGTCCAAGGTTATCGAAACATTCATTGAGTCGCCGTGTACCACCTTTGGGATGGCGTCGGCGCTGAAGGGCAGCGTCAAGGCAATCTTTAGCGTCTCGACCAGATCGATTGAAGCCCGGCTGAGTTGTTTCAGAGGACGCTGCAGTTGGCGCACGTCTTTATCCAAGTCGGGACGCACCGCCGTCAGGGTCTGATTGAGGACATCGCTAAATCGCCCCAACGCATTGGTCGCATCGAGGAACGGCTGTCGTTGTTCAGCGAAATGCTTCGCCAATGGAGGAAACTCGGTGAGAAGGTGGTCCAAGGTGTCTGATTGCTTGGCTACATAAGTCAACAGCCGGTCTGTGGAGTCGATAGCGCGAGTGATGTCATCACGTTGCTCGTTAAGCCGGGCGGTGAAGGTGTCGAGCTTCTTGAGGAAATCATGTATCTGATCGGCCCGCCCGGTCAGCATGTTACGGACTTCACTTGCGATCACTTCGACGTTAGGTATGCCGCCACCGCGCAGCACCGCGGCGAAACTGGCCAGTACCCGCTCGGTGGTGGGATAGGCAGACGCATTCTGCAGTGGGATGATGTCGCCGTTCTTCAATAGTTGCGGTGATGGGCTGGCCGGCGGCGCCAGCTCCACATGCTGTGAGCCGAGCAGGCTGGTCTGACCGATTTTCGCGGTGGCGTTCTTCGGTAGTTTGACGCCCTTTTCTAGATCCAAAGTCAACGTTGCAATCCAGTTTTTTAAGGCGATTGCGCGCACCCGGCCGACAAAAACGTCGGCGACACGTACCCGACTATTGGCGTTCAAAGCCAGTGTTTCCGGCATCTGGACGTAAATCGTATAAGAGCCGGATTCGCTTCCCGGACCACCAGGCAGTGGCACATTAGCGATACCCCGCCAGCTAGCACACGAGGTAATTACTGTAGCGGCTGCAAATAGCGCCACGAACCGTGACGCCCCTGCCCGCATGCTCACTGGCCAGATCCTGTCGCGACTGATGCTGCACCAGCGGCGGGCGGCGGGCCTGGCGGCGGTGGGCCCATATTGGAATAGGCGTTGGGCGGCCCCGGCGGCGTCTGAAACCTTGCTGGCGGTGGTGTCGTGTCCGGGCCTCCCATCAGCTCAGCCAGCGAGTCCGGGGTAAGCAAGCTTTCGGTAGCCGGTCCCACTGTGAGGCCTTGCTCACCGGGCGCTACGACCCAGCCGGGCTCGTGGTTACCATGTGACAACGGCGAGTCCGGCGCCCAAATCCCGGGGACGGTGGTGTCCTTGAACCCCGGTGGAGGCTGTAACCGAGGCTCGGAATAGGCGATATGTTTGGGCAGTACAGCAGGAGTTTGGTAGAGGTTGATGCCAGCCGGGGGGGCATTGAACTTGATCGCATCCAAAACCGGCGTCAAGTATTGTGCGCACAGTTCTGCAGACTCTTGGTATCCCATACGGCTGCCGGCCTGCATCGCGCTGCAGATGAACTGCAATGGGTTGGCAAAGTTTGGCAGGGCTATTTCACCTGTCAGCGCGCCGTGCGCCGGCTCATAGATTGCGAGGGCGTTGGCGGCGAAATGGGGGAAGACATGCAGCGCGGTTTCAAGCGCATTCAGCGGCTCGGGTTGAACCAGCGCGGTGGTCACATCGGCGAGGGTGTTGATGTCGTGGGTGAGACCATCATGATTGTCCGCTAGAAGCTTTCGGAATGTTGGAAGCATATCGTCTACCTGCTGCAGTGCCTTCGCAAGCCCGGGATCTGAGCTGGTAAGTGAACTGGTAAATACGGCGAGGTCTTTATTTAAAGCGACGAAATTCCGATCATCTTTATATAGCGCGTTGACGAATAAGGCCATGCTGCGCAGCACGGCAAAGAAATCGGCACGTCCGTCATTTAGCGCGGTCAACGCTTGCGAGAGCTCGGTCAAAGTATTGTTGATCTGTTTGCCTTTGCCGGCCAAGCCGTCCGCGAACGACTCGATGACTTCGCCGAAAGGTCCCTTGGGCTGCCCGGGCGTAGGTCCCAGCTTCGAGATAATGTCCGTGATACCATTGCGCAACTGGTCCCATTCCACCGGCACCTGTGTTCGCTCGATGGGGATCACCGCATGATTTCCTAGCGACGGGCCGCCGTCATAGGGCGGTTCGAGCTGGATGACGCGTGAGGCCACCAAAGAAGGATTCAGGATTACCGCGGAAGCATTAGCGGGAACTTTGTATTTTTTTTCATAGTGCAAAGTTACCTTCATCTTATCACCCGACGGCTCGACCTTGTCGATCGCGCCTACTCGCACACCCATTATCTGGACCTTGTCCCCGACATACAGCGCGTTAGCTTGCGGGAAATACGCAACGACCGTGTTGTTGGTCATTTTTTGGTAGAAATCCCTGGCGGCCAGCGCAGCAATAGATGTCAGTAGTATCACTACGGTCCCAGCGATGATTGTGGTTCGCGAAAATTTCGGGAGTTGAATTTTGCGTATATCGAAAACAGTACTCAATTCTGGCTGCCTCCCGTCGCAGCGCCGCTGCCTCCTGTTCCGCCCGGGGTGATGAATGGGCCCGGCAGCTGTGGGCCCGGGCCCGGCGGGGATGGTGGTCCCGGGGGGAGTCCTGGCGCGAAGGTCGACGGCGGTGATGTCGGGCCGGCTGGGGCCAGGTTCTCGGTGCGCGCGCCTGGCGGAGCTTTTATGGGAAGCGGTACCGGAGTGCCTGGCACATTCGGCGGGGGCTCGTCAGGTCGTCCTGCAATCGGAATACCGGGTGTTGGTGGGAGCCCATTAGGGTCGGGCGGTGACGTTTGGACGTCAAACGGCGCGATCGTCGACGGGCCACCGAAAGGTCCGGCTCCCACACCAATGCAGGGGAGCGGGTTCCATGGCCGTGGCAAACCGTCCTCTGCGGGGGTGTAAGCGCACGACGCGCCTGGCGGAACCGCGGGCCCTGGACGGTCCGGGGTGCCCTCCCTTACCGGCGGAGCTGCCGGTGGTGCGCCGTTGGGAAACCGGGTGCCATTGGGATCGGGGAACTGGTAAGCGGGCAGCCCAGCACTTCGCCAAAATTGCTCAGGGTCGATCCCACGTTTCTTGAACGCCGCGTCGACCCAAGGCTGAGTCATCCAATAAGGTGCTAGGTTGAGCAGAGCCACCTTAAAGTAGGGGCCAGATGCTACCGACTCCGCCAAGGCCGACGCATAATAGCTTACGTTAGGTGCCCACTCGACGAGATCTTTTTTGTGTTTGAGGAGCAGATCGGTAACTGTCCGCAATTGCTCGACAACTTTATGCAGATCCGGGTTGTCATCGATCAAACCCTTCAACTGGGCGGAAACGGCAGCGATATTGCCCAGCAAGCCGTCGATCGCACTCTTGCGCTCGTTGAACGCGGCCAGAATGATCTGCGTGTTTACGAGAATCCGATCGATCTGCTTGCTGCGATCACCGAGTATGCTTGCTACCTTCCTAGCGTCAGCAAGCAGCCGTTGGATTTGCTCATCGCGTTTTCCTAGCGTGTCGGAAAACTTGGCCACACCATCCAGCGCCGCGCTCAGATGCGGATAAGTCTGCTCGACCGTCTGCGACAACACATTTAGGGAGCGTTTGACTGTGTTGATATCCCAGCCCGTAGCCGCCTTCGTGACATCGAAGAACGCGTCGTAGATCTGATACGGGCTGGTGGTCTGCCCAAGCGGGAGTGTCGCGTTTGGTTGGAGCAAGCGGGCGCCTTGGGGATCGATCTCGAGCACTTTCTTACCCAGAATGGTATCGGTACGGATTGCAAGGCGGCTTTTAGAGCCGATTGTATTAGAGCCGATGGAGAACTTCATGACTACGTGGTTGCCAGCGATCGTAAACCCCTGCACCTCGCCGACATTAACCCCCGCGATGCGAACTTTATCGCCCTTGTTCAGCCCGCCTGTGTCTTTGAACTCTCCGTAATAGGTTGCTTGGGCAAACAACATCGGAATGCTGGTGAAGCTCTGGCCCACTCCGGTCACCACCGCAGCAACGATGATACCCATCGCCCCCATTTTATACGGATTGATCGCTTGAAGTGTTCTCACTGCGGAGTGCACCTCCCCGTCGGCTGATTCCAAAGCTTCACCGTACGAACGGGCCCGCCGGGCTGTAGGCCATCTACTTTTAGCGTGACATCACACGCGTAGAAATTGAAAAAGTCACCATAAAGCCCTCCGATGCCAGCGACACGCTTCGCCGCTTGTGGGGCATCCCGTAACACCCCATCGACGTAGTCGAGCCGATCAATTAGCGGTTGGAGGGTATTCTGCACATAGCCAACGGTCTTCTGAAGCAGTGGCCGATTGTCCGACAAAAGATCCGCCAGCGTGCCTGCCACGTTACTGATGTGTGCGACACTCGCTGCGAGCGGATCAGCTTGGTTGCTCAACCCGGTAATCAGCTTATCGACATTGTTGATAGTTTGGTCGAATTCCTCACGATGCTTGACCGTAGTCGCTAGCACGACGTTAAGGTTTGAGATGACTTCGCCGATTGCCTGGTCACGCCCAGCGATCTGCGCGGTTAGTTGCGCCGTCTGATCCAAGATATCGTTGATCGTGCCACCTTGGCCCTGAAAGACGGTGACGATCGAGGTTGCAATCGTATTGACTTTGTCGGGATCGAGCGCGCGAAACACAGGCTTGAAACCACCGATTAGCGCGTCCAAATCGAGGGCCGGCTCCGTACGTGACAGCGGGATAAATCCACCCGGCGGCAATACCCGATCCATCCCTTCACCGTCGCCACGTTTAAGTTCTACGTAGCGCTGCCCTAGTAGGTCGGCATAGCGAATGGATGCGGTCGTCGACTGATAGAGCGGCACGGAACGATCTATCGCGAAGTTCACACGCACCCGATGACCGCCCTCTGAGATTTGCACTCTCCTTACTTTGCCGATCTCCACCCCCGAAGCACGGACAAACTGGCCAGCGCGCAAACCGCTCGCAGTACTGAATTCAGCCGTGTAGCTGGAAGTTTTGTCGAAGCGCAATTGAGCGAACACCACGACAATGATGCCCGTCACGATAACTAAAGCTAACGTAGCAGTACTAAACTTAACTGCGGTAGCGTTGATCGTTTTCATGGGTTGATCGTGTTCTCCCCCCACTGGCGGCCCCACACGAATTCACTGGCCTGCGGTTGTGGAATCCCAAAATGGGTGTATGGCGCGATGCTGGAACCGCTATCCGTTACCAAGTATGGAGCAGGCCATAAATCGCGGGTAATGGTCTTCCAGCATCCCGGCTTCCCGCCCGGTCCGCCGTGAGCATTTACTCGCGGCAGGTTGTCAGGATAGACGTACGCATTTGTTCCCCCCAAGATTGTGCCTGTTACCCTTACTGCGTAACCGTTGCCGCTCTCCCCGTCCGTGACTTTCGGTAGAACATTAGCGCCATGGTGGAAAAGGCAGTAGAATTCCGGGCTGTAGGTGTCAAGCAATTGGGTCACCGGTACCAGGTCGGTGACCGCATGCGGCAGGCTCGATTTGCTCTGTTCAATGATGTCTGCACCGGTGTTTCCAACCCCCGCCGCGGCCAGGAGCGCGGCGTCCAGATCCTTCTTTTGCTGGTTGAAGGTGCGCGCCGTGGTCACTGCGTTATCGAGGGCATTCCAGAGATCGGCTGAGGCATCCCCGTAGATATCGGCTAAATCCGCCAACCGTTGAATATCATGGCGGATCTGAGGCATCTGCGGGTTGATGTCATCGAGTATGGTGTTTCCATTGATGATCGAAGCCCCAAATTTATCGCCTTGCCCACTTAACGCTGCAGCCACCGCCGAAAGCGTCAAGTTCACCTTGACCGGATCCACCTTCTCTGAAATCTGCATGACCGTCTCGAACAACGTGTTAAACTCTGTCGTTTCCGACCTCACCACAATAGTGTCAGCCGGGGTAACCTTCCGGGCCGCAGGTTGTTTGGGGGAACTCAACGACACGTACTTATTGCCGAATACCGTGGTGGCTGTAATTTCGGCATTTACGTTCAGCGCGATCAGCCCGGCGTATTTTGGCGCAATTTCCAGCAGCAGCTTGGCCGCTGGCTTTCCGTCACGCTCCACCTCGCTGATGCTGCCCACCCGGCCGATCTCCACCCCGTTGTAAGTGACTTTTGCCCCTCGATCCAAGACCAAACCCGACCGGCTAGCCAATGCTGTCAAGGTTATCCTGGGTGTAAAGCCACCCCGGAACTGAACCCAGACGACGACCAGCACGACCGCGGTGATGAGCCACAACGCCAGTCCCGCTAACTTTCGGACAGAAATAAGTCGCCGAAGTCGCTTGCTTGAGTTTGCCATAATAATTTACACCGTGAGATTGAAGTTGGGGTTGACGCCGTAAATCGCTAACGTAGCCATTAGCACGACCATTACAATGGCGATTAGCGATGCGCGCATCGATCGGCCGACTGCCACGCCGACTCCAACCGGACCGCCGCTGGCGTTGTATCCGTAGTAGCAGTGGTTCATCATCACGACTGCCGAGATGGCGACCGTCTCCGCAAGAGAGTACCAGAAGTCGTTGACCCTCAGAAACGTATTGAAGTAATGGTCATACGTTCCGATTGATTGCGCGTAGAACAAGGTTGTAACCAGCTGGGCGGCAAAGAACGAGAGGAGGACGGCGACCGAATAGAGTGGAACAGTGACGATGAAGGCGCCAATAACTCGGGTAGATACCAAATACGAAACTGATTTGATTCCCATCACCTCGAGCGCATCAATCTCCTCGCTAATCCGCATGGCGCCCAATTGCGCTGTAGCACCGGCCCCGACGGTCGCGGCTAAAGCAGTGCCAGTAACGATTGGCGCGACCACACGCACATTCGCTAGCGCGGCGAAGAAACCGGTGAATGCCTCGACGCCGATATTGCCTAGCGAGGCGAACCCTTGAATCGCGATCAGCGAACCGGCCGAAAGCGTCACAAAGCCGATGATCGCCACCGTGCCGCCGACAGCGGCCATTGCGCCAGTGCCCATGCCGATCTCGGCGATCAGGCGCAAAACTTCCTTTCGGTAATTTTTTAGGGTAAACACGAGATAACGGAGCACTTCGCCGACGAATAGCGCGACATCACCAGAAGCGTCTAGCGCACGGCCAGGAGCGCCGACCCCTCCAGCGCCTAGCTTCCAAGCGCGTGGGAAACGTGAATGCACGACGGTCGAGAAAGCCATTGTCAACGCCCCGTTCCGAACCGCACACCAATAGTAGTCAGCACCACGTTGACCGCAAATAATGCCATCACCGCAAGAACCAACGTTTCGTTGACTGCTGTGCCCACCCCTTTGGCTCCCCCACCGGCTGTCAACCCGCGGTAGCAACCTACAAGCCCGGCAATGAGTCCAAATATGGTGGCCTTCACAATCGAGATCAGCACTTCGGGCAATCCAGTAATCAGGGTTAGGGTCGAAACGTATGCGCCGGCCGAAACATTCTGGATATACACACCGAATAAGAACCCGCCGACCAGCCCGATACTGATCACCGCGCCATTGAGCAGCAGGGCTACAATGGTCGATGCAACCACCCTGGGGACTACCAGTCGATAAATCGGGTCGATGCCCAACACCTCCATCGCATCGATCTCCTCGCGAATAGTCCTAGCACCCAAATCCGCACAAATCGCAGTAGAACCTACGCCAGCGACCACGAGCACCGTCACAAGGGGGCCCAGTTGAGTGACGGCACCGAGCGCTGCCCCGGCGCCGGAGACGTCGGCGGCCCCAAATTCGGCCAATAAAATATTCAGCGTAAAGATGATTAGCACGGTAAGCGGAATTGCGACCATAACGGTTGGCAAGAACGACACACCGAGTAGAAACCAACCCTGTTGGATGAATTCGCGCCATTGGAACGGACGCGCAAGCGCCTTGCCGGTTAGCACACACATCTGAGTGAAGCTCGCCACCTGCCCCAGCGGTTTCCGCAGTTGTTCACGAAGGTATACCGACCAACCGTTGGATGCTGTCACCGATGCCCCTCGACAACAGGACCACGTGCGTCGCACTGCAACAGCCGACCAATGCACAGCGCGACCGCCGAAACCGGGACCGGCAGACCAAGCTGGGTAGCAGCGCACAACCCGGCGCGCGCGCCAGGGATATCCGTTGTGCCGACCTTGCACAACAACACGTTGAGCGTGGAGATGTTTGGCACCGCCAGGGACAGAGAAGCTGCAATGGTTGGCAGAATCGACATCTGCATCAAAACCGTGCCTTTGGACGATGAACTCAAACCATTGGAACGGCCTCTCAGCACAACCTTTTGCCGACCTGAAATTGCATCTGCGAAAACACGCCAACAGCCCCCAACGCTGGAAAAGGAGTGATCCAGGACGTCTTCGACGAGAATGACCCTGGCCGCCGTCATGGGGTCATCCACGGGTGGGCAACGCGTGGTAAGTGTTCCGCGGCTGCTGTCACCGCCAGCGGGATCCGGGCCGGCAGCACCTTCTCGATGCGTTTCACCCAATCAACAAACTTTTCTGAATCCCACCACCCAATCGGATACCCCATGTCAACGAACTTGTCGTTGAGCGCCCGATGCTGC
Organism: Mycobacterium sp. NGS11; assembly: GCF_059813315.1. NCBI lineage: Bacteria > Bacillati > Actinomycetota > Actinomycetes > Mycobacteriales > Mycobacteriaceae > Mycobacterium > Mycobacterium sp. NGS11. The sequence continues at coordinate 1,342 of NZ_JCALEJ010000046.1, read as the reverse complement.
TGGCCATGCACCGATTGCTGACTGAGTAAACCCGGCCATCCGCTTCTTCGACCCAGGATCGGTGATCTCATCGGCAAACCGGTGCACCGACCGAATGAACAACTCCTCCCCCGGCGGGAACGACCTCGACAAGTTCGCCCACAGTTGGCTGAAGGTGATGTCGTCATCGAAGAAATACTTGCTGCCCTCCCCCAACAGGGAAACGTATCCGCCGCGTCCTCGGATACCGAGACCCCACACTTGCCGCACTTGCAGTGGTCGCTGCCCCTTGTCTATGCGCCGTCGACCATGACGGGCTGTCTTTTCCCCAAACCTTTAGTTTCAGATACCGCCAGTACAGGGCATTGGGCGTCACATTACTGCGGAGTGACAGGGTGCGCAACGCTAGCCCCGCGACGTGCTGACCGCGGCGGGCCTTCAAGGTGAAGGCACCGCGGGTCAACGACAAACATATTGATCCCGATACCGTGGAGCGGCAGCGGTTCTCGTCGACGATCTTGTCGGCGTGGGCGCGTAAGTCGCCGCAGGTGGCCGAGGTGTTGCCGTTGATGTACCTGCATGGGCGTCCAGCGGGGATTTCGGGCCAGCCTTAGCCCGGATTTTTCGCGAGATGTTGTGTGTGGTGGTGTGTCAATAAGCGAAAGTGCCTGTCCTGCAAGGAACCTGCAAGGAAGAGGTATCCAGCCCTCGGTCGGGGCGGTCGGAAGTTCCCTTGACAATGCGCTCGCCGAGACGATTAACGGTGGAAAACCTCAGGCAGCAGCGCCAATCGAGCGAAACGAACCTGTGCTCGTTCCCGTATCCCCCCGCCGTCGCCGGCCCACAACCCCAGAATGTCACGTTCCCCGGCACAGGTGACCCCGACGGCCAGGTCGTCAATCCCTATTTGCGGTCAGTGATAATACGATCTCATCGATGCCCGTCAAGCGACGCTGACGCTCCTTGACGATCTGCGCTCGAACGAGCTGTTGGTATCGCGGGGCACCTCGATCTCGACGGGGGCGACTCTCGGTGAGCATCGTCTTGGCCCTCGTGCCGTTGCGAGAGTTGCCACTGCCCCGCCCGGCCGGGTCGTGCTTGTCATAGCCCAGGTGCTCGGCCATCTCCGCTGCCAGCGCCGTCTCAAGCACGCTTTTGGTCAACTGGTTGAGCAGTCCGTTGGGCCCGACCAGTTCGACGCCATGGTCCTTCGCCTGCGCCAACGCTCGGCAAGCTGCCGTTATCCCGTTCCATCGCCACGGGATCGAGTGTTTCTGACATCGTCAGCCCTTCCCGCCAAGCTCAACCTCGGCATGTCAGACCAAGATCAGATCAACCGTTCTTCACACAGTCCCGGCCTGCA